>CACZCD010000129.1 GCA_902779565.1 uncultured bacterium
CGGTGGACAGCCCGGTCGCATCGTCCTTTCCACGGCGCCCTTGGAGATGACGGAGACGAAGGCGGCGGAGTTCATCTCGGAGCATCCGCTTCAACCGGAGACGGGCGTGCTGTTTTCGGTGTTCAACGACGGTCCCAGCATTCCGGCCGACGTGCTGCCGCGGCTGTTCGATCCGTACGTCTCCACCAAGTCCCTCGGGCGTGGCCTCGGGCTTGCGACGGTGCGCACGATCGTCGAGGCGCACGGCGGCGCGCTCTGCGTGAAGAGCCGATCCGAGCATGGCACCACCTTCCAGATCTATCTGCCGCCCTCACACCTCCCGACGGTTGCGGTGCCGGTGGAGCGTTTCTCCGCCACGCCGGAAGGCGCAAGCCTGCCGAACGAGGTTCTGATTGTCGATAACGACGAGGCCATCCTGAAGACCTGCTCCATCCTGCTCAAGACGTTGAAGATCACGCCGCACGTGGCGCATGACCGCCGCGAGTCGCTGGCGATCCTCCGCCGTCATCCTGACCAGATCGGCGTGGTGCTGCTTGACGCGAACCTCGGCGGCATCGATACGCTGCGGCTTTTGGATGCGTTCCGTCTCGCCTCGCCGAAGATGCGCATCCTCATCTCGTCCGGTTCGAGCGAGGAGAAGATCGCGAAGCTTTTCGCGAACCACCCGTTCGACGGTTTCCTCGGCAAGCCCTATTCGCTCGCCGAACTCCGCGAGGCGCTCCAGGCCGCCGCCGCAAAATCCTGACAAAAGGACTGAACATGAAAACCATTCCGCTTCTCGCGTTGTCGCTCTGTACGGGGCTTTCGGCATTCGGCCTTACGCTGGAGGAGGACTTCCGGTCGCCGCCGCCGGAGGCGAAGCCGCACACGTGGTGGCACTGGATGAACGGCAACGTCACGAAGGCGGGCATCACTGCGGATCTCGAGGCGATGGCGGCCGCGGGAATCGGCGGCGCGCAGATCTTCGATGCGGGGCTGTCGCTCCCGGCGGGGCCGGTGGGGTTCTGCACCGAGGAATGGTTCGAATGTCTTGAGCATGCCGACCGCGAAGCGCGCCGGCTCGGGCTTGAGCTCTGCCTCGCGAACTGCAGCGGCTGGACGAGTTCCGGCGGACCGTGGATCACGCCCGAGCTTTCCATGAAGCTCGTCACGAACACGGCGGTGCGGGTGAAGGGCGGCGAGCGGTTCGAGGGCCGGTTGCCGCTGCCGGAGCGTACGAATGGGTTCTACCGCGACATCGCGGTGCTGGCGTTTCCCACGCCGGACGGACGCGCCGCGTGGGAGGATTTCGACATGCAGGTGTTCAGGGGGCGCGGCCCGCGGAATATCGGCGGGAAGGTGGAGGGCGGACCGACCCTCCCGAAACCGCTCAACGATTGCGTCCTTCCGCCGGCGTCCTGCATCCTCCGGCGGGAGATCATTGATCTTACCGCGCAGATGGACGGAACCGGTCGCCTCGCCTGGACCGCGCCGCAGCGGTATCGGGACTGGACGGTGCTGCGGGTGGGGTTTGTCTCCAACGGGGCGCGCAACAAGCCGGCGACGGCGAAGGGAGTGGGGCTTGAATGCGACAAGCTGGCGCCCCAGGCCGCCGGCGTCCATTTTGACGCCTACATCGGCCGCGTGCTGCGGAGGCTTGGCCCGGACCGTGCGCTGAAAGGCGTGCTGCTCGACAGCTATGAGGTGTTTGGTCAGAACTGGACGGACGGGTTTGACGGGACGTTCGCGGCGCGCACCGGCTACTCCATCCGGGACTGGCTGCCGGTGCTGGCGGGGTTCCCCGTGGAGAGCGCGGCGGCGACCGATCGTTTCCTCAAGGACTTCCGTCGCGTGATCTCCGAGCTGTTCGTGGCGAACTACGCGGGGCGGATCCACGCGCGGTGCCGCGAGCAGGGTTTGGCGTTCTACTGCGAGCCGTACGGGAACGGTCCGTTCAACGACCTCGCCTATGCGCGTGCGTGCGACGTGCCGATGTGCGAGTTCTGGCGTCCGCGTGACGCGGATTGCGATCTCGCGGCGCTCGCCCGGGATCCGCAGCACGCCTACATGGCCTGCCGGTGGGGGAACAAGGCCCTCGGCAACGCGAAGACCGTATCGGCGGCGGCGCATGTGTGGGGCCGGCGGCTGGTCGCCGCGGAGGCGTTCACCGCCTATCCGAACGGAACCTCCGGGCGTTGGGCGGATTCGCCGTTCGCGATGAAGCTTCAGTGCGACCGCGTCTTCGCGGACGGCGTCAACCGGATGATCTTCCACCGGTTTGTGCATCAGCCGTGGACGGCCCCGACGCGATACCCGGGGATGACGATGGCGGCGTATGGTGCGCATTTCGACCGCACGCAGACGTGGTGGCGGCATGGCGCGAACGAGTTCTGCCGGTACATTGCGCGGGCACAGCATCTGCTGCAGTCCGGCACATTCGTGGGGGATGTTCTCCTGTGCACGTCCGGCGAGGCGCCGGACTACGGAACGGATGGCGTGATACCCGAAGGCTATGATGGCGACCGCTGCCATCCCGACGTGCTGCCGGAATGCCGGGTGGAGGGGGGCGAGGTCGTGGTGCCGGGCGGCGTGCGATACCGCGTGGTGGGCACGCCGCCTCGCGCCACGCTGCGTCCGTCGGTGGTCGCGGCGCTGGAGCGGCTTGAGAGGGCGGGCGCAACCGTGGTCGAGTATGGAGAGGTGACGGCGGCGCTCGGTCGGCTCGGGTGCGCGCCGGACTTCCGCTGCGACGATCGCGACGTGAGGTGGCTGCACCGGCGCATCGGCGGGGACGACTTCTATTTCGTCGCGGTGCCGAACCGCGAACCGAAACGCGTCACGTGCTCGTTCCGCGCGGCGGGTCCGGCGGTTGAGCTGTGGGATCCCGTGAGCGGCAAGGTGTCCGCTGCGGGCGGCGCGGCCCGGCGCGACGGAGAAGGGCGTACCGAGGTCGCGCTCGAATGTACGCCATCGCATTCGGTGTTCGTCGCTTTCCGGAAGGCCGCCTCGCAGGGTGCCGTTGCTGCGGTTGAGAGCCGACGGCTGCGTGCGGTGCCGGTGGAGGGCGAGTGGGAGGTGTCCTTCCGAGAGACGGGGGCCGCGCGGGATGTAGCGACGGCCCGGTTCCGGTCGCTCACGTCGTGGACGGAGTCCGATGTGCCGGACATCCGTTATTTCTCCGGCACGGCGACGTATGTGAAACAGGTGGAGGTTCCGGATTACCGGAAGGCGGAATGCCGTGTGAGGCTTGATCTCGGGGAGGTGCGGGAGATTGCGGAGGTGAAGGTGAACGGTCGCGCGTTCACGGCACTCTGGAAGCCGCCCTTCGTACTCGACATCACCGATGCGGTGTCGCCCGGAAGTGTCGCGCGGATTGAGATCGAGGTGACGAACCTTTGGCCCAACCGTCTGATCGGCGATGCCGGGCTGCCGGAAGACTGCAGCTGGTGTGACGGCAAGTGGAGCAAGGGCTTCCCGCTCATCAAGGAGTTCCCGAGATGGATGACGGAAGGTAAGAAGTCGCCGACAGGTCGCCATGCGTTCACCACATGCAAGTTCTGGACCGCGGACGAGCCGCTTCTCGTCTCGGGGCTGTTGGGTCCCGTTCGCCTCGAGGTGGTCCGGGAGACGCCGGTCGCCGCTGCACGCTGAGGGCCGTCTTGCGGGGCGTTTTACATTGAACCGAATGCCGTGGCGCTTTTATGGTATAATTCAACGGCAAAAAGCAACACGAAAAGGTGACTCACATGGCCGGAAGCAAAAAGACGAAGATCCGCATAACCGACACGACGCTGCGCGACGCGCACCAGTCCCTCTGGGCGACGCGCATGCGCACCGACGACATCCTCGCCATCGCGTCCAAGATCGACGCGGCCGGGTACTATTCGCTTGAATGCTGGGGCGGCGCGACGTTCGACGTGTGCATGCGGTTCCTGCGCGAAAATCCGTGGGAGCGTCTGCGGCTCATCAAGAAGGCGTGCCCGAACACGCCGCTGCAGATGCTGCTGCGCGGGCAGAACATTCTCGGCTACAAGCATTATCCCGACGACATCGTGGACCGTTTCGTGGCGCTCGCCTGCGAGAACGGCATGGACATCTTCCGCGTGTTCGATGCGCTGAACGATCCGCGCAACCTCGAGCGGGCGATCGCCGCCGTCAAGAAATACGGCGGCCATGCGCAGGGGACGATCTCGTACACGACCTCGCCGGTGCACACCGTCGCCAACTACGTGAAGCTCGCGAAGACGCAGGCGGCGATGGGCATCGACTCCCTCTGCATCAAGGACATGGCGGGCATCCTCACGCCGGGCGCGGCCCGCGAACTCGTGGGTGCGCTCGTGAAGGCGCTGCCCGAGATCCCGGTGCAGGTGCATTCCCACATGACGAGCGGCATGGCCGCCGCCATGTACATGGCCGCCGCCGAAGCCGGCGCGGGATGCGTGGACTGCGCCATCTCGACGATGAGCTCGTTCTCCTCGCAGCCGCCCACGGAGTCCATGGTCTCGATCCTCGAATCCGAGGGTTTCGAGACAGGACTCGACCGCGCGAAGCTCACGGAGATCAACGCCTACTTCAAGGATCTGAAGGCGAAGCGCCAGCCCGCCTCGTGCGCGAAGGTGGAGCCGGTCGATGCCGGGGTGCTGGTGCATGCGATCCCCGGCGGCATGATCTCGAATCTCCGAAGCCAGCTGGCGCAGCAGAGCGCGCTCGACCGTCTGCCGGAGGTGCTGGAGGAGTTGCCGAAGGCGCGTGCCGACATGGGCTATCCGCCGCTCGTCACGCCCACCTCGCAGATTGTGGG
This sequence comes from uncultured bacterium, assembly GCA_902779565.1. Classification (GTDB taxonomy): domain Bacteria; phylum Verrucomicrobiota; class Kiritimatiellia; order RFP12; family UBA1067; genus UBA1731. The sequence goes on from CACZCD010000129.1 coordinate 4,781, forward strand.
CGTGCAGGCCGTGCTGAACGTGCTGGGCGGCAAGCGCTACGGCATGGTGACGGACGAGACGAAACGCTATGCCGCCGGCTACTACGGGCGCACGCCCGCACCGATCGAGCCGAAGCTCCAGAAGAAGCTGTGCGGCGGATTGAAGCCGATTACCTGCCGTCCCGCCGATCTGCTCAAGCCCGGTCTCGCCGCCGCCGCGCAGGAGATTCCCGCCGGACTCGTCAAGGCCGAAGAGGACATCCTTTCCTACTGTCTGTTCCCGGAGGTCGCGCTCGGCTACTTCAAGTGGCGTGCGACACCGGCCTCGAAGCGCGAGCCGATCCCTGCGGATACGGAGGCGCTGGCGGCAAACGCATCGGCCGCGCCGGCGGCGGGAGCGACTCAACCGGCCGCCGCCGCGAAGGCGGAACCCACCGTTGACGGCACGCCTGTGCTGGCGCCGCTGAACGGAACGTTCTACCGCAGCGAGGGCCCCGGCAAGCCGCAGATGGCGGCGGACGGCGCGACGGTCAAGGCCGGCGACCCCGTCTGCATCGTCGAGGCGATGAAGCTTTTCAACCCCGTGAAGGCGACTGCCGCCGGCAAGATCACGTTCCTTGTGCCGCATGGTGCCGCCGTGGTCAAGGGACAGCCCGTGGCCGTTGTCGCATAGGCTCTTCGCGCGGGGAATCGACATGGGGCTCAAGCTGATCGTCGCGTGCGGAGGAACGGGAGGCCATTCCTTCCCGGGACTCGCGGTTGCGTCGGAACTGGCGTCGCGCGGACATGACGTGACGGTCTGGATGAGCGGACGCGACGTCGAGTCGCGCGTGCTCAAGGGATGGACGGGGCCGGTGTTCGCCACCGGGGCGCGTCCGTTGTCCATGAAGTACTTCTTCTCCAACCTGCGTGCGCTCTGGCGCTGCCGCCGGGAGATGCGCCGCCAGAAGCCGGATGCGCTTCTCGCGATGGGGTCCTACTCCAGCCTGCCGCCTGTGATTGCGGCTTCGCGCTGCAAGGTGCCGGTTGTGCTCCACGAGGCGAACACCGTGCCGGGCCGGGCGATCGACTTCCTCTCCCATTTCGCGCGTGCCGTGGCCATCAGCTTTGAGCGGACGGCGGAACACTTCCCCGGGAAGGAGACGGTGCTGACGGGGCTCCCGGTGCGGGCGGACATTGTCGGGCAGCCGCCGTTCGAGGAGGCCCCCGCCGGTTCGTTCCGCGTGTTCGTGACGGGCGGCAGCCAAGGGGCGCACCGCGTGAACGAGCTGGCCACGAAGGCGCTCGTGATGCTGAACCGGGATCTGGCGACGCGCGGACGCAAGCTTTACGTCATCCATCAGACGGGCGTGAAGGACGAGGCGGAGGTGGTGCAAGCCTACGCGGCGGCGGGTGTGCTGGCGCGCGTCCAGGCGTTCGAGCATGAGATGGGACGGGCGTTCGCGACGGCGGATATCGTCGTGGCGCGCGCGGGCGCTTCCACCTGCTTCGAGTTGGCGCTTACGGGCAAGCCGGCCTTCCTCATCCCGCTCCCGTCGGCCTTGCGCAACCATCAGCACTATAACGCCGCCGCCTTCGCGGCGAAACAGGCCGCCGCCGAAGGGCGTCAGGACGAATTGGCGCCGCGCGCGCTCGCGAACTGGCTTCTGCACAAGGCGGAGAACCGGTATTCGCTTGCGGAGATGGCGCAGCGGATGAGCGCGATGGGGATGCCGGACGCCGCCGTCCAGGTGGCGGATCTCGTGGAACGGGTCGCGAAGAGGTGAGGGGGCCATGAACGAATTTCTGAACGTGACACTGCTGGCGCTGCTGCAGGGCGTTGCCGAGTTCCTGCCGATCTCGTCGAGCGGACATCTTGTGATCGGCCAGCATCTGCTGGACATGAAGGATGCAGGGCTGCAGTTGGACGTGTTTCTCCACGGTGGCACGCTGCTGTCGGTGTTTTTGTTCTACCGCAAGACGATCCTCCGCATTCTCGTGGAGCGGGACTGGGAGTTCCTGGCGAAGCTCCTGCTCTCGGCCTTGCCCGCGGTGCTCGTCTATTTCGTATTCCGCAAGAAGATCGATGCGCTCTTCGAGAACGCAAAGATGGTTGGGGCGCTTCTGATGTTTACGGGAGCGGTGCTCTTTGGCACGCGTCTGCTGCCGAAAGGCGACAAGGCCGTCTCGTTTGGGCGTGCGCTCTGGATGGGCGCGATGCAGGCCGTGGCGCTGCTGCCGGGCGTTTCGCGGAGCGGCATGACGCTGGCCGCCGCGCGAACCGGCCGGGTGGATGCCGAGAAGGCGGCCGAGTTCTCGTTCCTCATGAGCGCGCCGCTGATCATGGGTGGCGTGCTGTTGGAGATCCTGAAGATCAGTCGCGGGGTGGAGTCCGCCGGGGCTGAGAGCACGGGGTTGGGTCTGCTGATCTGGGGGGCGGTGTTCGCCGCCGTGACCGGCTACCTGTCGCTCATGCTGCTGATCAAGGTGCTGAAGGGGAGCAAGTTCTGGCTCTTTGGCCCCTACTGCTTTATCGTCGGACTTTTGACCCTCTGGTTCCTTTGAGTCTTTTAAGGAGATGCGTATGAACAAGTGTCTATTCCTTCTCGCAGGCGTTTTGACGGTCTCGGCCGCCTGTGCCGTTCCCTACAAGACGGTCATCAAGGGTGCGCTCCTCAAGGAGCGCCTGAACGCGAAGACCGTCCGCGACCTCAGGTCCGCCGGTCTCGCCGGCGTTGAGATGAACCTGATGGTCGAGCCGCTGCCGACGCTCGACGAGGCCCGCGCCGCGCGGCGACTCGCCGAATCGAAGGGGATTGAGATTCCTTCGGTCATCGGCGGCTGGTTCGCCTTCAACGAACCGGAGAAGTGCGCCGCAGAACTCGAAAAGGCGAAGCGGTGCATCACGCTGACGAAGGCCTATGGCGCGTCGGTCATGTTGATTGTGCCGGTCGGGCGCTATCCGGATAACGGCCCGAAGTTCCCTCCGTTCCGCGAGATCAGCTATTCGTGGAATCCCGCGACGCTTGAGGTCACGGCGGTCACGAAGGGCGACAACGCACCCTATGCGGACTACATCCGGCGGCAGAATGCGGCGACGGCGGCGGCCGTCGCGGCGATGCGCGAGCTCATCCCGCTGGCGGCGGAGAAGGGCGTCATCCTGGCGCTCGAGAACGTTGGAAGCCGCATGTGGATGAAGCCCGACTACTACCATGCGCTTGTGAAGAGCTTCAACAGTCCGTGGGTGAAGTTCTATTTCGACATGGGCAACAGCATCAACGTGGGCGATCCCTGCGACTGGATCGACGAGTTCGGCGCGGACATCGTCAAGTTGCACCTTAAGGACGATGTTTACGACGCGAGCCGTCCGTGGGGTCAGCGCATGGTCGCGATCGGCGAGGGCGTGCTCGACTTCAAGAAGATACGCAACGCGCTCGAGAAGATCAACTACAACGGTTGGGTCGTTGTCGAAAGCGACTTCCAGAGCGATGCGGACCACGGGAAGATCCTACGGCGCTTCGCCGCGGGTGAGTCCGTTTGGCCAAAGAACCGCTGACGGCAGATGGACGGCAATCCCGCGCCGTTTTGTGGTATAATAGGGCACCAAAGGAGATTGCATGAACAGGAGAGATTTTATCGCCGGCGCGGCTTTCGCCGGTTTGGCCGTCGCCGCGAACGATGCGCGCGCAAACTGCACGGGATGCTGTTGTGGCAAGGACATCCATCTCTGCCTCCAATGGGGCAGCATCCCGACCGCGGATGACTTCAACGCGAAGCTCGACTATCTGGAGGCGAACGGCTATTCGGCCGTTGAGATTCCCACGGGTCGCACATGCGAATGGATCCTCGAGAAGGGCGAGGCGTTCGGCAAGGCCATGGAAGGGCGGAATCTCACCTGTGCCACGCTGTGTGGTCCGAGCCGTTTCGACTACGCCGATCCGAAGTTGAACGACGCCGAAGTCGCGAAGTTCCTGCCCGTGCTGGAGATCGCCGGCGCGCTGAAATCCCCTGGCCTCATCATCTGCCCGGCGCGGTCCAAGCCGGAGGTGGGGCTGAAGGAGCTGCGCGAGGATTTCGTCACGAACACCGGAAAGCGTCTTGCGGAGAAGGCGGCGAAGTGTGGCACGGCGATCGTGCTGGAGCCGCTCCAGCGCAAGGAGACGCCGTTCCTCCGTCAGGTTTCGGACGGCGCGAAGATGGCGCAGGAGATCGGTCCGGGCTGCAAGGTGATGGCCGATCTGTGGCACATGACGTGGGAGGAGGCGAACGACCGCGCGGCGATTCTGGCGGCGGGTGATCTTCTGGCGCACGTCCACATCGCGTCGCGCCGCACGCGCAAGATCCCCGGTTCGGACGGCGCGGCGGACGACTATCGTCTGGCGTTCAAAGGCCTGAAGGAGATCGGCTACAAGGGGGCGGTCTCTCTTGAAGCGGGCTGGGTGCCGAAAGGCAAGGATGCGAAGGGCAAGGACATTCTGCCCGACCCTGCGGAGCGCCACCAGATTCTTATGCGCATGTGCGCGCTGTTGCGTGCGCAGTGGGCGGAAGCGTGAGAAGTGGTTAGTGATTAGTAGTTAGTGGGAAAACGATTAACTTTAAAAAGGAGAAGGAGATGACAAGGAGAGAATTCATGGCAAGTGCCGCCCTTGCGGGAGCGGCGGGCATCACGTCTGGCGCGCTGGCGGCGGACAAGAAGGAGATCAAGGTGGCGGTCGTCGGCTGCGGCGGACGCGGCACGGGCGGCATGTGGAAGCCGGCCAGTGCGCAGGACTTCTACAAGTTCGGTGCGCTCGGCAACATGCTGCAGGCGGCGGACCTCCTGCGCAAGGCGGGCGTGGACGTCACGGTGAAGCCCGTTGCGTTCGCCGATTACTTCCTCGAGAAGGCGCGCTTCGCCGCCGAGAAGTTCGGCGTGGATCCGAAGTTCGCCTTCGGCGGCGCGAACGGCTACAAGAAGATCATGGAGATGCCGGAGGTGGATGTGGTGATCCTTACCACGCCGCTCAACTTCCGTCCGATCCACACGATGGCGGCGGTGAAGGCCGGCAAGCACGTGTTCGCGGAGAAGGGGGTGGCGGTGGATGCGCCCGGCGTGCGTCTCATGATCGAGGCCTCGAAGCTCGCGACAGAGAAGAAGCTCTCCATCGTGTGCGGTACGCAGCGCCGCCACCAGCGTGGCTA
>CACZCD010000130.1 GCA_902779565.1 uncultured bacterium
AGCTGGCGCATCATCTCGATGTACTTCATGTACTGCTCGGTGATGCGCCCGATCGGGATGTCGTAGATGTCGAGCTCGTCACGGCGAATGAGGTACAGCAGCAGGTCCAGAGGGCCTTCAAAGACCTCCAGATCCACCTTGTAATCCTCGCTCAACAGATCATTCGCCGCCATTGTGCACCACTCTCTTCAAAAGAATGGCGAATTATACCATATCCGCGCCATTCAGTGTGCGCAAGTTTAAATTCCGAACCGTGGTGGTTGGTCTTGACTTTAAAGGGGGTATATGGTATCTTACGCGCCTGTTTTCGACGGAGAGGTGGCAGAGCCTGGTTGAATGCACATGACTCGAAATCATGCATACCTACGGGTATCGGGGGTTCGAATCCCTCCCTCTCCGCCAGGAAGCGGGCGTAATTCAATGGCAGAATAGGAGCTTCCCATGCTTCTTACGGGGGTTCGATTCCCCTCGCCCGCTCCATTTTTTTTATGCGAACCGCCCACCCTCGAGGTGAAGCGTGCGGTCGCACTGGGCAGCGGCCTCGGCGGAATGCGTCACCATCACGAGCGCAAACGGCTTGCCGCCGAAACCGAACAGAAGCTTGAGGATCTCCGCGCCCGTCATCGCATCCAGATTGCCCGTCGGCTCATCGGCGAAGATGACCTCCGGCTCGCACATGAGGGCGCGGGCGAGCGCGACGCGCTGCTGCTCGCCGCCGGAAAGCTCGGCCGGCAGATGGTCCGCACGGTCGGAAAGCCCCACCTTCGCGAGAAGCTCGCGCGCCTTCTCCGTCGCCCGCGGAACGCGCGCCGTCTTCACGCCGGCCATCGACGGGAGAATCACGTTCTCAAGTACCGTCAGTTCCGGCATCAGACGAAAACTCTGGAACACGAACCCGACGTTTTTCGTGCAACGGACGGTTCCGGAGGTCGGCCGATCCAGACCGCCAAGAATGTTGAGGAGAGTCGTCTTGCCGGCGCCGCTGCGCCCCGTCACCGCAACATGCTCCCCCTCCGCCACCGCAAACGTAACGCCATCGAGCACCCGGATCGGCGGCTGCCCCGGGATCCGGTACTCCTTCACGAGGTTCTCAACTTCCAGCACGTTCATGGGAATCAGAACTTCACCCAAAACGCCGCGCTGTTCGCATCCGCCTTCTTGAGGATCAGCTTGCCGTCGACGAACGAAACCGGAACACTCTCGAAGTTCCGCGTGTAGTCATGGACCCAAGCCGTCACCTTCGCATCGGCCGGAACCCCCTTCACCTCAACCTCGATCTCGTTCGCACGCGAACGGTAATCCGTGACGAGAAGCCCCTTCCGCGCCCCGTCGCCGCTCTTCGCCGCCAGAACGGTGAGGCCGCCTTGAGACGACGATGCGCACATCGTGCTGTAGGTTTTCAGGAAATCGCCGAACAGCTTCAGCCCGTAATAGACCTTGTACAGATTCCGTCCTTCATCCATGAAACCCCACGCCCCTGTATTTCGGCAGCCGTAGTAGAATCCCAAATCAAGCTTGGACGACTGGAACCCGGAAAGGACCGTCAGGTTGAAGCAGGAGGAATCGATGCCGTTGTGCGAGGCCGGACCGTCCCACACCTTGCTGCGAACCGCCGGATCAGGCGAGCGCAGCCCCGACCAGCTGTACTTCCCGAGATAATGCCATTCGTTGATCACGAGCTGGCAATCCTTAAAGCCCATGTCATCGCAAAGCTTACGCCCTGTGCGGATCGACTTGAAGATGATCTCAGGATCAGACGTGTAGTAATGCCACGAAATGAAGTCAGGCGCGACGCCCGCCTCCTTGCAGGCCTTCAGCAAATCGGTGAAATACTCGACGCGCATCGAGCAGAGCGCCGGGCCGCCGACCTTGACATCGGGGAACTCGCTCTTCAGCCGTTTGAGGCACAGGACGAAAAACCGGCAGAAGAGCTCCTTGCGTTTTTGGTAGCGCGCAATATAATCGGGATCATCCTTTTTCCGCGATCCGTCGCCATCGGGGAGACACCACATGTTGTTATGACCGTCCGGCTCGTTCCAGAGCTCCCAATACTGGATGCCCCATTCATGGCCGTTCGCCCAACCGCGGTTGTAGTGGCGGATGGTACCGGCGAACGTCTCGGCGACCTTCTCGAAATCCTCGGGGATCAGGGAGTTGAAATGGATCTTGGGACCGGAATGCTCAATCGACGTGCCGAGACGGTAGAAAATATCGTTGCCCGTCTCCTCGCGCGTCCGCTTCAGCAGGTAGTCCGTCGGACCGAACACGTAGTTCTTCGGATCCTTCGCGTCAAGGTGCATGAGCGGGAAGATGTGGAAGTAGTCGCAGACGCGTTCATTGGGGTTGATCAGTGCCCAGTCGTGCGTGCGAGCGGACTTGAAGCCCATCGACTTGATCATGTCGATCGACTCCTGCGGGCAGGAACAGATCTGCGGACCGAACCCCGAGGAATGAAGTTCCGGACGGAGCGCGCCGGTCGCCTCGTCAAAGTTCACGGTCAAGACCGCCGCAAGCAGTAGGGATGTAACCATGATAGTTCCTTAGTTGGTAGTTGATAGGTCGAAAACGCCGGGTATCATATCAAAATCAACCATATAATACAAGCTCCACGCCAATCAGAACCGGGGAATGGAAGGTCTGCCAAAATGGAATCTTAAGGGGATGCTTGCCCCTTGGATCCAGAGATCGGCGGACGGACGATCTTCCAGCCGATTGCCGCCACAATGACGCTCATGAACGGGCTGATGAGGTTGAAGAAGCAGAACGGCAGGTACGCGACCGTCGCGACGCCGAGAGAGGTGGACTGCGCCATGGCGCACGTGTTCCACGGCACGAGTACGGAGGTGACCGTGCTGGAGTCCTCGATCGTGCGCGAGAGAAGCCGCGATTCGAGTCCTTTCCCGCGGTAGGCGTCACGGAACATGTCCGCCGTGATGAGAATCGAGATGTACTGGTCGCCGGTCGCTACGTTCATGACGGCGCCGGTAAAGGCCGTGGCGCCCACGAGACCGGCCAGCCCGCGGACGCAGGCGAGCGCGACATCGGCGATCGTCCGGAGCATGCCGCCGGCGTACATGACGCCGCCGAACGACACGGCGCAGAGGATCAGCCACACGGTCGTGAGCATGCCGGACATGCCGCGCGTGGTAACGAGACGGTCCAGCACCTCACTACCGGTGGCGATGTGCGTCGAGGTGAAGAACGTGGTCATGAGAGCCTTGTAGTACCCCACGGCGGACGGCAGCTTCTCGCCGACGACGGAGAGCAGGACGTCACCCTGCAGAACGACCGCCGAAACGCCGCCCAGCAGCGCGGAGATGAACAGCACCGCCAGCGACGGCAGGCGCAAGGCGATGAGCGCGCCCGTGGCAACCGGCACGAGCAGCGTCCACGGCGACACGTGGAAGGCGTGCGAAAGCCCCTCCGAGAATGTTTGCACATCGACGGCCGAGGCATCGACGAGGAAGAAACCCGAAACCAGGAAAATGATCAGCGTGAGCGTCATCGAGGGAATCGTGGTGAAGAGCATGTACTTGATGTGGACGAACAGATCCGTGCCGGTGGAGGAGCTGGCCAGAATCGTCGTGTCGCTTAAGGGGGAGAGCTTGTCCCCGAAATACGCGCCGGAGATGATCGCGCCCGCGCTCCACGGCGCCGGCACGCCCAGCGCGGTGCCGATCCCCAACAACGCCACGCCGATCGTCGCCACGGTCGTCCATGACGTGCCGGTCAGCAGGGACACGATGGCGCAGATGATGCAGGCGCACACGAGGAAAAGATGCGGATTCATGATCTTCACGCCGTAGCAGATCAGCGTGGGCACCACACCGCCGATCATCCACGCGCCGGACAGCATCCCGATCAGAAAAAGGATCATGATCGAAACGCCGGCCTTGGCGATGGACGACGTGATGCCCTGCTCCAACACGGACCACGGAACGCGACCCGCCACACCCGCCAGCACGGCCGCGAGGGCGGTCGCGAAAACCAGCGAAATCTGGCTTGGCCCGTCACCGACGTCTCGTCCGAAAACGGTGACGCCCAGAACAATCATCCCGATCAGTGCGACCAGCGGAACAAAAGCGATGACGATACGCCGCAGCGTCAGCTTCCGGGACTCTTCTGCATTCATGTCTCGATCTTCTCCTTCGCTACCGTGTTGGTCATTCGCACGGCACAACCTTGCCGGGATTCAGGATGTTCTTCGGGTCGAATACCGCCTTGATGCCACGCATGAGCGCACCGATCTCGGGCGAAAGCGCCTCGCGCAGATAGGGCCGCTTCGCGACACCGATGCCATGTTCGCCGCTGACCTGCCCTCCCAGCTCACGCGCCTTCGCGTAGAGATCCTCAAACGCGGCGGAAAGCCGCTTCCGCCACGCCTCCTCGCCAAGTTCGTCGCGCAGCACGTAGATGTGCAGATTGCCGTCGCCGGCATGTCCGAACGACCGTATGCGCACGCCATGGCGCTTCTGCACCTCGCGCGAGAACAGCACAAACTCCGCAACGTGCGAGCGCGGCACCACCACGTCACACTCGTCCATCTCGGTCGTGGACGCCTTGATCGCCTCGAGGAACGCGCCGCGCGCGGACCAGATCGACTCGTTGCGCTCCGGCGTCGCCGAGATGAACACGTCGAGCGCGCCGTTGGCGAGGCACGTCTTCGCCGCCTCGTCCCAAGCGAGATCAACCTCCCGCTGGCTCGCGCCGTCGAACGTAAGCAGCAGATAGGCATCGGCGGAGCTGTCGGGAAACCGCCGCGCCTGGAACTTCTCCGCCGCCAGGATTACGTCGCGCTCCATGAACTCCACCGCCGTCGGGACGCTGGCCGCGCGGATCACCTTCGGGACCGTGCCGACAGCAGCGGCAAGGTCGGGGAACGGCACGAGCAGGGAAATCTTCGCCTTGGGGAGCGGCAGCAGCCGGAGCGTCGCCTGCGCGACGATGGCGAGCGTCCCCTCCGAACCGACCACCAGATCCTTTAGCGAGTAGCCGGACGAATTCTTCGCGATCTTGCCGCCCAGTTCCGCCACCGTGCCATCCGGCAGGACCACCGTGAGCGCGCGCACGTAGTCGCGAGTGACGCCATACTTCACGGCGCGCATGCCGCCGGCGTTCGTCGAGATGTTGCCGCCGATCGTCGCCGTCTTCTCGCCCGGATCCGGCGGATAGAAGAAACCTCGCTCCTCAACGTATTTCGCGACATCCATCAGCAGGACGCCTGGCTCCACGGTGAGCGTCATGTTCTCCTCGTCCAACTCAAGGATCCGCGTCATCGCACTCGTATCAAGCAGGATGCCGCCCTCAAGCGGAACCGCACCGCCCACAAGACCCGTTCCGCTGCCGCGCACCGTGACGGGGATGCCCTTCTCGCTGGCATACGCCATCACCTTCGAGATCTCCTCCACGGACACAACCTGCACGCGCACATCGGGACGGGCGAAGGCGCCGCCCAGCTCGTCGTGGCAGTAGTCTTCGCCGATCGCCTCGCGCGCCGTCACGCGTTCGTCGCCGCAGAGATTCTTGAGAAAGGCGAGGTCGTCGCCGTCAAAGGACTTGTAGTTCATTTCGCCTCCTTCTTCGCCTTGATGCGGGCGATCAGCTCCGGCACGATCGTGTAGAGATCGCCGACGAGCGCAATGTGGGCGACCTTGAAGATGGGCGCCTTCGGATCGGAGTTGATCGCGACGATCGTTTCGGAACCGCCCATGCCGGCGACAAACTGAATCGCGCCTGAAACGCCGCACGTCACGATCAGCTTCGGCTTCACGGTACGCCCGGAAAGCCCGATCTGGCGCTTCGCGTCCAACCACCCCGCCTCGACGACGGCACGCGTGGAGGCGACTTCGCCGCCCAGAAGCGCGGCGAGCTCGCGAAGCATTGCGATATCCTCCGGACGACGGACGCCGCGTCCGCAGACGACCAGCACATCGGCCTCCTCAATCCCCTTCTCCGCCGGCTTCGGGGTGCGCGAAAGCACCTCGATCGCCGACGCGAGACGGTCCGCCGCGAGGGTGTGGCGGACGAGGCGCCCGTGCGGCGCGGCCGGCGGCGGGATCGGAAATATCTTGTAGCGGACGGTCGCGAACTGCGGACGGTGCTTCGGCGTGTTGATGTGCGCCATGATGTTGCCGCCGTACGCCGGGCGGATCTGGTCGAGATCGGTCGTCTCGGACATCTCGAGCACCGTGCAGTCCGCCGTAAGGCCGGTCCGGAACCGCGCGGCGACACGCGGCGCGAGCGAACGGCCGTTCGCCGTTCCGCCGACGAGCACCGAAGACGGATGGACAGACGAGATGAAATCCTCGAGCGCGTTCGCGTACGGCTCGATGCGGAAGTGCTCGAATGCCGGATCTTCGTAAACATGCACCTCGTCCGCCCCGTAGGCGAGCAGCTTCTCCGCGGCCTCGCCCGTGCGCGCGCCGATTACGACGGCCTGCACGGGGTGGGCGATCTTCGAAGCCAGCTCCCGCGCCTTGCCGAGAAGCTCCAGCCCGACGGGATGGAGATGCCCTTCCGGATCGGTCTCGGCCACGACGGCGACGCCGCGCCACTTCGACTTGTCCACGCCCGGCGCCGCGTCGTCCACAAACTCGAACGCACCGCCGCCGCGCCGCAGGCACACGCGGCACATGCGGCAGCCCGCGCCGATCTCAAGCGCACCGGAGGCGTTCTCGGCGATCGCGCCGAACGGGCAGAGCGCCTTCGCCGCCTCGCGATCGGCGATCCGATCCTGATGAATCCTGATAAAAGCCATTTGCGATTGTCCCCCAGATGCTATCGTAAGAACTTCCGCTCCTCAAGCAGGTCGGCGAGCCGCGCGGCCTTCTCAATGTCGTCGCCGTCGAGCGCGATGTGCTCGACATGCGCCTCCGGCGGAAAGATGCGTTTCACCTGCGTCGGCGACCCGTTCAAGCCATAGTGCTTGGGATCGTGATCGTCGAGATCCTTGAGCGAAAGCCATTGGATCTCGCGCCCCTCGGTCGCCTTCAGAAGACGGTAGGAGGGCAGACGCGGCTCGAAGATTCCCTTCTCCACCGTGATCAGGCAGGGGAACGGGATCTTCTCCGCCACCTCGCAGTCGGGCTGGTCCACCGTGACCTTTACCGCGTCGCCGCAGACGCCGTCGATCGACTTCACGTTCGCCACATGCGGCAGAGCGAGCCATTCACCCATCTCCGCGCCCACCTGCGCCGTGTCGCCGTCCGTCGTCTGCCGCCCGCAGACGATGAGGTCATAGGGGCCGGTCTTCTTCGCGCCCTGCGCGAGCGTGAAGCTTGTCATCAGCACATCCGCGCCGCCGAACGCGCGGTCGGACAGGATGACACCGCGATCCACTCCCATCGTGAACGCCTCGCGCACCACGCTTTCGCACTGCGGCGGTCCCATCGTCATCGCCGTGACCTCCGCGCCGGTCTCCGCCTTGATGCGCAGCGCCGTCTCGAGCGCGTACAGGTCGAACGGATTCATCTTCGCCGGAACGCCGTCACGCTTCAACGTGCCGGTCGTCTCGTCAATCTCAACCTGTGTCGTGCCGGGGACCTGTTTTATGCAGACGAGTATCTTCATCCAATCCTCTCCCTATTGGTGGGCAATTATACCACAAAACGGCAGTGGGAGTGCGCCCCGACCCGCGCACTTCAAAGTGGGAAAACAGGTCAGACCTGTTTTCCCAGATTGGGACTCACTGTTCGCGCTTGCCGAAAACCTTCGAGAGCGTGAACAGCACAAGCGCGACGGCCACCAGAAGCAGGAACCCGGTCGCGCCCAAGCGCGTCCAATCGCCCGCGCCGAACGCCGCCGTGAAGATCGAGATGAGCGCGTAGGAGGAGACCGAGAGCATAAAGCACATCGGCACGAGCGTAAACCAGCACGGCTTCTTGTTGCGCACGAACCAGAGCGTCGCCGTAAGCAGCGTCAGCGAGGCCAGTAGCTGGTTCGCGGAGGCGAAGATCGTCCAGAGGGATTTCGCCGCCTTCGGGTTACCTAAAAGCAGCGCCGCCGCCAGCGCACACACGATGGTAGTGCCCACATACATGTTGTGGAAGATGCGATAGAGCGTTGAGGGCTTGTCCGCCGTAGCTTCAGCGGAGGCGGATTGGGCGTTGGTGGTTGAGGCGGACTTCCGCTGCGGCAGGCACGCCACGAGTTCCTGCCAGGAGAAGCGCGCAAGACGCGTGCCGGCATCGACCGTCGTCATCAGGAACGCGGAGACGGAGAGCAGCATGAACGACTCCGCGATGCGCTTGCCCGTCTCCGGCGCGATGCCGAGCTTCGCGAACACCGTCACGCAGAATCCCGCGATGGTCGAGGCGAACATCTGCACCGGCTCCAGCGTCTGCACGGCAGAGACATACTCCTTCTGGCTCATGTACGTGCCCGCCACGCCGATGAGCGCGATGATCGCCAGCACGCCCTCCAGCAGCATGCCGCCGTAGGCGATCGGACGGATCGACTTCTCGTTGTCGAGCTGCTTCGCGGAGGTCCCCGAAGCGACGAGCGCATGGAACCCCGAGCAGGCGCCGCAGGCGACCGTCACGAAGAGGAACGGGAAGAGCAGCTCCGAGACGCCGCTGCGCCCGACGGCAGAGAAGCCCGCAAAAGCGTCGATGTGCAACGTGGGGTGCGCCACGAACACGCCGAGGAAGCCCAGCGCCATCATGGCGTAGAGCAGATACGCGTTGAGATAGTCGCGCGGCTGCAGGAGCAGCCACACCGGCATCGTGGAGGCGAAGAAGCAGTAGACGAGCAGCACAATCGTCCAGATTCCCTGCGCCCCTTCCTTGGAGAAACCGAACAGCGCACACACGTCGAACGGATACGCGTTGCCCACCCACACAAACGCGAACATGATCGGCACAAAGATGAGCGACGCCCACAGAACGGGCATGCGCAAACGGTACACGCAGAAGCCGAACACGATCGCTTCGCCGATGAAGAGCAGCGACGCCGTGGCGATCGCGGGATCTGCCACGAACGTGGCGGCGATCTGACGCGTGAACTCCGCGAGCACCAGCACAAGCGCGGACCAGCTGAAGAGCAGGAACAGGATGCGTCCGGGCGTACCGAGCACGCTGCCGATCACGGTGCCGATCGACTCGCCGTCATGCCGCACAGAAAGGAAGAGCGCAATCATGTCGTGCGCGGCACCGATGAAAATGCAACCGAGGATGATCCAGAGCGCCACGCTCGCCCAGCCGAACTCGGCGGCGAGCACGGGGCCGACGATGGGGCCAGCCCCCGCGATGGCGGCGAAGTGATGTCCGAAGAGGACCGTCGGATGGGCCGGCACGTAGTCCACGCCGTCCCGTCGCGTATGGGCCGGCGTCTTGCGCGAAGGGTCGATGCCCAGCACCTTGCCGAGGAAGCGGGAGTAAAGAAAATATCCGCCCAAAAAGCAGGCGGACGCAACGAGCAACAGCGTAAGACCGTTATTCATATTATTAGTGGCTAGTGGTTAGTTGTTAGTTGTTAGTGATTTTGCCGTGTAGAAGTGTAGAGGGGATTGGGGGATTGGGATTTATCCGTTGGCAGGCGCCGTTTTGGGCGGACCCTTCTTGAGATAGTCGCGGATCTTGTCCATCGTCTCGGCGGAGAGGATGTGCTCCATCAGGCAGGCGTCCTTGTCGGCGATGCGCCGCGACACCCCGATCAGCATCAGGAACTCGCGGATCTTGTTGTGCCGGTTCAAAATCATCGTCGCAATGCGCCGGCCTTTCGCCGTCAGCTCCACGTCGCCGTACGGCTCCTGCGCCACGAGACCGAGCTTCTTCAGCTCCGAG
>CACZCD010000131.1 GCA_902779565.1 uncultured bacterium
TGCCACCACGGATCGTACCATGTGCCGGTAAACGGGAAAAACCAAAGGCCCGCCCGGATGCCACGCGCCTTGAGCGCGTCCGCAATCGGTTTCATCCCCTCCTTGTACGGCCCCTCAGGATCTACATCGGTGAAGTTGCGCGCCGCACATCCCGGCTTCTTTAGGCCGGCCTGCCAGCGGGCGTCGATCTGAAAGAAGTCGAACCCCCACTTGCCGAGCAGACGCTCCGCCGCCTCGGCGAACACGCGCGTAGAGGCGGCGTCTCCCGACCATCCGTTCTTCTCGGCGTACCAGGTGGTGTAGCCGGCGATTTGCGGCGGCAGTTTCTTCCCGTGCTCCGCGGCGGCGAACTCGGCATAGGCCTCAAGCCCTAGGCGACAGTCGGCGAAACGGCCCAGCACGAACGTCTCGCGCGGAACCTCACGTCCGGCCGGAATCCACGCATTGCCGTAATCGAGTTCAGGGTCGATGATTACGCGGTAGGGGCCGGATGTGCGACCGCTCTTCACCACACCACTCCCCTTGCGCGACGTGAGCCAGCCGCACACCACGCCATCCCGCGTGACAGGTTCCGCCACGGCGAGATACATGAACGATCCAGGATGACCGTCGATCGCCGTGAGACCTGCCGTTCCCTGAACGCGCAACTCCCACGGATCGCCAAGCCCCTCAAGGCGGATCATCGGAAAGTGCAGAATGCGAAGCCGCCGGTCCGTATTTCCCTTCGCGGGACCGAACGTAAAACGCACGAACGGCTCACCGGGACGCGCCTCGACCGACAGCGCCGCTGATTTCGAGATCGGCCCGATGATCGCGAACGGTTTTTCGTCCAGGCTGCGGAACACGTGGACGAGCGAACCCTTGCGCTCCACGCGGTACGGCTCCCGGCCAAATGCAGAGAGACATAGCAGACAGGCCAGGATGCCGACTGTCTCGGCACGCAACGATGTTTTCCGAACCCCCTTCTTTTCCAGTCCCATACCCATACCTCACTTACGATGACCGACACACCGTCAGATGGCGATGGGGGGTGATTTGCGGACGATGCCGATATAGCGCGCCAGCTCCACCACGAGATCGAAATCGACGGGAAACGGCTTTTCGTTGCGCACCGTCTCATAGACCGCCCGCCAGAACGCTTCGTAGGCCGGCATGGGGTTGGCGAGCTGCGCCACTGCCTCAAAAAGCTGGATATCTTCTGTTGGCATCTCCAACGGCGGAAGCGCGACGCTGCTGCGATGGTTCCGGAACCGCTGAGACGGATCAATCACGCAGAAATGGCCGACGGAGGCCCCTTGCATCACCGAGAACGAACCGCGCGTGCCACGGAGCGTGATGGCGGGCTCCTCCATCTTGACGACGGCCGAATTGGCCTCGATGTCGGCCGTGACGCCCTCGGCCGTGCGGAGCATGAGCCGCACATAGTCTTCGGCATCGCCGAGCGCGACGATCTTCTTCATCTCGCTCCACATCTGCACCGGCGGCGCCTTGAGGAGCGAAAGCGCCTGCAGGACGGGTTCCTGGGCGGCGTAGTGCGCGGCGCCGCCGCCGCGCTTGGCGGTTGCCTGCCAGTCGTCGCGGCGCAGGTACGTGCCTTGCCGGATACGAATGTCGTAGAGGTCACCGATCCGGTGGCGTACCCGCGACTGCGAGGCCAGGCGAAACTCGTTGGAGAACAGGGCGGGCGTCGCCGCAATCAGCTTGTCGCCCTCCTTGATCGACGCGCCGCGCAGCACGAGCGCGCCGTCGTGCGACAGCGCGACGGGCGTCTCGCAAACGGTCCAGATGCCGCGGTTGAGGCACGCCAGCGCGTTGGCTTCATGGTCGATCGAGGGCGTGGTGATGAGTACAAGATCGATATCGGGATCGTCGATCATGTCCTCCAGCCGGCGGTAGTGCTGCACCTCGGGAAAATCGCGCGCGACGCGTTCACGGCGCGATTTCTCGAGATCGCAGACGGCCGTCACGCGGAAGAGAGAATCCAGCGAGCCGAGCGCCGGCAGATGACCGAAGAGGGCACATCGGCCACAGCCGACAACGCCCACGGAGATCTCATCCGTAACTGCCATCTCAGCCCAGCAGCTCGTTCACCTTCTTCATGACGGCAAAGGCGTCCGCGACATAGACCACATCGGCCTTGCCCTGAGCCCATCCGCAGTTCGCATCGAGATTCACGGCGCGACGTTCGTTCACGAAGCGCCAGCCCACGACATGCGGCTCCTCGCCATGGCAGCAGGTGGAAAGTCCCTTCGCGTGGCGGGGCGTCGACCCCGTCTGCCCCACCTGGTTCATGTGGCTCATGAACTTGAACGCGGCAGCCGCCTCCGGCATGTCAACGAGCGACTTCGAGGAACCAAGCGAGGCCCCGGAGCGTCCGAGAAATCCCGTGATCGTCTCTGCCGCCTCGTCGAAGTGGAGCGCGCCATCGGCCTGCTTCTTCGTCCAGCCGGCCCCCGCGACGAACAGGAGCTGCGCATCGGGCTTGATCGTCGATTCACCGCCCGTGCCGGCATTCTCCACGCCGTTCACCGTCGTGCGCGTGGCGCCGGACGCCGCCGCGAATGGCACCGCCTCGGCCCCGACCTTCGCGCAGATCTCGCCGAAGAGCGACGGATCCGTCACGATCACCCACGGACGCGCCGCCCGCGAGAACGTGGTGAAGATACGCTGCCGGTACACCCAGCGGCGCGCGACGGGCTTGCCGTCCACCAGCTCCAGATCGACGACGTTCGTATCGATCTCCGCGCCGGCGCGCATCGCCGCCGCGGCGGCCGACCGCTTTGCGCGGGAGTTCCCCGGCAGCAGCACGAGTTCCGCGCCGCTCGCCTTGATCGTTTCCGCCAACGCCGGAACGTCCTGCGCGAACGTTCCGTTCCCCTCTATGTTCACTGCTACGATTTTCATGCCTTGATCCATTCCACGATTTCCTTGGCGATGTCCTCGACGGACATGTCCTTCTTCACGACCGTGTCGCGCTTCGAGGCGGGAACCTCCGCCTTCTCCCACGCGATGCCGCCCGTCCCGACGTTCGCGGCGGGGGCCTTCATGAGCGCCGGCATCACGCCGCGCATGTTCATCATGCCCGTCTGCGGATTGTTCGGCGGCTCGGGCAGACTGCCCGTCGCCCAACCGATCGCCGCCGGCAGACCCGAGCAGGTCGAAACGAGGTACTGTCCGCCCTCGATGCGCTCCTTCACCGTAAACGAATCGTCGTCCGCCACCTTCAGCTCGTCCACCGCGTTGAAGAACTCGGTGATGCCCAGCGCCTCGGCGACGAACTGCAGCGTCACGCCCGCATCGCGGGACGCGCTCGCGCAGCCGCCGAACACGAAGTCCGGTGCCGCCGGCAGGGCCTGGATCGCCTTCGCCAACTCCGCCGCCGTATCCTTGGCGTCCGTGAAGCCGCCCGCCGGCGCATTCACCGCGGCCAGCTCAAGCGGCACTTTCTGCGCCACAGTCATCATCAGCTGCTGGAGCTTCGCCTTCGGGCCGAGCGCCACAAGCGTAACCTTGGAGCCGGGACGTGTCTTGGCGAGTGCCGCCGCCTCATAGAGCGCGCAGGCCGCCCACGGATCCAGGACGGACGGGAGCATCTGTTCGTTCTTCAGGCCCGGACCCTGTGGGGTCTGGACGGGTTCAAGGGTCTGGAGCGGATCCGGAACCAGCGATCCGCACACGACGATATTCAACGGTTTTGACATGTCTAAGACACCTGCCTTTTTGGTTGGTGATGATAGGAATGCATTATAGCACAGTTAGGAGCGGGTCGTTCGCCTCACTTTGCGACGGGCGTCTTACTCGGGGCGATCTTGCCTGCGAGGGCGTCGGCGAAGAGATCGATGCCGCGCAGGTTGAACTTCAGGTTCTCCTCGTTGTTGCACGAGGCCCAAGGCGCCATCATGAATCCCTTCAGATTCTTCTTCGAAATGTCGCGGCGGCAGACCTGGACGAGCTTGCCGATCACGTCGTCCGCGCCGACCCCCAGCTGCTTGCGCTTCCAGCCGACCCAGTTCGTGCCGCACGGCACCTGCTCGAATCCGGCCTTGTCGAGATCGTAGAACCCCTGCACGATCGCTTTGCTGGTGGTTTTGTTCGTCGCCAGCTCAAAGCCGCCGTACGATTCGTCATAGTACCAGTTGCTCATCAGCACGCTCTTCGGACAGCGCGTGTAGAACTCCGGATGGTGCCAGCCGTAGTCGCTCCACATCCAAGCGCGCATGCCGTTCTTCTCAACGGTCTTCACGAGATGCAGAAAGTCATGCATCCAGAATTCGCCTTTGCGCACCGTTACGAGCATGCAACGTTTCGAGTTCCCCTGATGGCTGGCCGTCTCCTCGTCGCAACCGATGTGGAGGAAGCGCGGACGGTCGAAGACCTCCGCGACGTCCGCGATGAGATCCTCGCAGAGCTTGTAGTAGGTGGGGGTGGAGAGCATCCGGCGGTAGTGCTTGAGCCAGCCGTTGTGCGTGGTGGAGAAGTTAAGCTTGGGGATCACCTCAAGACCGAGCGCGTTGAGGCGGCGGATCTCGTCGCGCATCTTCTCAGGCGACCAACTTCCCTTGATGGCCAGTTCGGGATGGCTCGGATAGATGAGCGCTTCGCCCACGTCGATCACGATCATGTTTACGCCCTTCTTCGCGGCGTAGTCCGTCGCCTGGCGCCAGAGTTCCTCTTTTGAGCGCAGTTCGGTATCCGGGAACGGGTTGCGTCCCTCGCCAACCTCTGCCTTCACGATCTCAAGGTCGATATCCTCCGGAAACCAGTCGCACCACATGTTGTGTCCCAGATGCAGCAGAAGCGCCTTGATCTCGCCCGGCGCCACATAACGCGCGAGAGGCTGCTTCGTTGCACATCCGGCGGCGGCGACCGCAGCCGCACCGCCCAAAAACGATCTTCTCGAAACGTCCATCTTCAACTACCTTTCTGTTTATGAGTTTTGGGCGAGGGCATCGGCGAAGATGTCGATTCCCCGCATGTTCTTTTCGTTCTTCTCGTCCGTGGTGCAGCGTGTCGCCCACGGCGCCATCATGAAGCCAAGCATCCGATCGCTGTCCGCATGTTCGCGCACGAACTTCACCACAAGCCCCATCACCTCGTCGGCGTCAACCTTCATCGCACGACGTTTGAACCCGATCCAGTTGGTGCCGCACGGAACCTGATCGAACCCCGCCCGGTCCAGGTCAATGAAATTCTGAAGCTTCCAATAATGCGGGTTCACCTTCGGATCCATCGAGAGCTTCGCGTTGTAGGCGTCGTAGTACCACGCCGTCTGAAGCACGCTTTTCGGGCAGCGCTTGGCGTACTCCGGCTTGTGCGGACCGCAGTCGGCCCAGACCCACGGCCGCGAGCCCCACTTCTCGGCGCAGCCCACGGTGTAGAGGAAGTCGTGCCACCACAGCTCGCCCTGCCGCGCCACGTAGTAGTTGTTGTCACGCATCCACTCCGCGCGCTCCTCGTCAAACCCCAGATGGATGAACCGCGGATGGTCGAACGCCTCGATCGCATCGCGGATCGTATCGCTCACCACCCGATAGTACTCCGGCGTGGAAAGCATGCGGTGGTAGTCCTTCAGCCAGCCATCGTGCGTCGCAGAGAAGTTCAGCTTCGGGATCGCCTCGATGCCGATCGCCTTGAGCCGCGCCACCTCGGCACGCATCTTCTCCGGCGACCAGCTTCCCTTCACCGCCAGCTCGGGATGGCTCGGATACGCAAGCGCTTCGCCCACGTCAATGACCGCCATGTTCATCCCCTTCTCCGCCAGCTTCGCCGTCGTCTTGCGCCAGATGGCCTCGTTTTCGGAGAGCGTGAAATCCGGCATCCGCTTCGTGCCGATCACCGCCTCGGTCATCAGCTCCTCGGGAAGCCACTCGCACCACATGTTGTTTCCGAGGTGCAGCAGAAATGACTTGATTTCCTTCGAATGGTCTTTCATGTTCTCGTCCTCATTTTCGTCTTTGGTTGAAGAACCACTTCATGACGGCGTCATCGGAATAGACGCGGCCCCAGATGCCATGTCCGGAGTCGGGGTATTCCATGTACCGGACGGGGGCGTCCAGTTCCCAGAGGAGCCCCACCATGGCGCGGTCCATCTTGTTCGGCACGCTTCCGTCTCGCTCGCCGTGGAAGATCCAGAGAGGCGTCTTCGCCGCCGCCTCGGCCCGCAACGGATCGCCCGCGCCGCAGACGGGGATCGCCGCCGCGAAACGCCCTGGATAGCGGCAGACGAGATCCCACGTGCCGTAGCCGCCGAGCGAAATGCCGGTGACCAGCAGACGGTTGGTATCGACGGGATAGCGATCGCACAGATCCTTCAGGAGTCCATCCAGCTTTTGGATCATCGGCGGCGTCGCGATCGGCATGCGCGCCTGAAGCCTGTTGAAGAACACCGGACTCCACGCCGTCATCGGCGGCGATTGCGGCGCCACGACGATCGCCGGCTCGCGGTGGCGGCTCCACCACACAAGACCTCCCACGCCATGCAGGAGCTGCGCGGTGTTGTTTGTGCCGCATTCACCCGAACCATGCAGAAACAGGATCAGCGGCACGCCGTTCGTTGCCGTGTCGGGGATCGCCGGCACGAAGAGACGGTATGAAAGCGGCGCACCGCCGCTGCCCGTGTAGGCGGCGGGCACCGTCAGGGTCGCCAGGTCGTTGGTGCCGTAGGGACGGAAGCCGCTCGCGGCGACAAACACCGCGAGAACGGCCAACACCCTTAACCACGAGAGACGCATATCCGTGCGCTTCCCTGCCGTGGTCACTCGCTGAGAGCAGCCTGCGCGGCGGCCAGACGTGCGATCGGCACGCGGAACGGCGAGCAGGAGACGTAGTCGAGCCCGAGCTTGTGGCAGAACGCGACGGAGACGGGATCGCCGCCATGTTCACCGCAGATGCCGCAGTGCAGCATCGGACGAGTCGCCTTTCCGTCTTTCACGGCCATGTCCATGAGCTTGCCCACGCCGTTCTGGTCGAGGCGCGCGAACGGATCGTTCTCGAAGATCTTGTTGTCGTAGTACGCGCCGAGGAACTTGCCGGCGTCGTCGCGCGAGAAGCCGTAGGTCATCTGCGTAAGGTCGTTCGTGCCGAAGCAGAAGAACTCCGCCTCGTTCGCGAGTTCGCCCGCCGTGAGCGCGGCGCGCGGAATCTCGATCATCGTGCCGACCTCGTAGTTGAGCTTGATTTCGGCGGCCTGGATCTCCTCGTTCGCCACATGGACAACGATGTCCTTCACGAACTTGAATTCCTTCGGATCGCCCGTGAGCGGGATCATGATCTCCGGCTTCACGTTCCAGCCCTTGTGCTTCTTCTGCACGTTGATCGCGGCGCGGATGACGGCCTTCGTCTGCATCACGGCGATCTCGGGATAGGTCACGCACAGGCGGCAGCCGCGGTGGCCCATCATCGGGTTGATCTCATGCAGGTTGTCGATGATCTCCTTGATGCGGGAGATGGGCTTGTGCTGCGCCTTGGCGAGCAGCGCGATCTCCTCCTCCGTGTGCGGCACGAACTCGTGCAGCGGCGGATCGAGGAAGCGGATCGTGACAGGCTGACCGTCGAGCGCCTCGAAGAGCTGCTCAAAGTCGTCCTGCTGATACGGCAGGATGCGCGAAAGCGCGAGACGGCGTTCCTCCACCGTGTCGGCGCAGATCATCTCGCGGAACGCGGCGATGCGGCTCTGCGAGAAGAACATGTGCTCCGTGCGGCAGAGGCCGATGCCCTCGGCGCCGAGCTCGCGCGCCTTCTTCGCGTCGCGCGGCGTGTCGGCGTTCGTGCGTACTTTCAGGCGGCGGAACTTGTCGGCCCACATCATGATGCGGCCGAACTCGCCGGCGATCGTCGCATCGACCGTCGGGATCACGCCGTCGTAGATGTTGCCGGTGGAGCCGTCGATGGAGATCCAGTCGCCCTCGTGGAACGTCTTGCCGCCGAGGACGAACTTCTTGCCTTCCTCGTCCATCTGGATCTCCTGGCAGCCGGAGACGCAGCACTCGCCCATGCCGCGCGCGACCACGGCCGCATGGCTCGTCATGCCGCCGCGCACCGTGAGGATGCCCTCCGCGGCCTTCATGCCCTCGATATCCTCAGGGCTCGTCTCAAGGCGCACGAGCACCACCTGCTCGCCCTGCTCCTTCCAGGCCTTCGCGTCGGCGGCCGAGAAGACGATGCGTCCGCACGCCGCGCCCGGTGAAGCGGGAAGACCGCGGCCCATCGGCTTCGCCTTCTTGAGCGCCACCGCGTCGAACTGCGGATGGAGAAGCGTATCGAGGTTGCGCGGCTCGACCATGAGCACGGCCTCCTGCTCGGTGCGCATGCCCTCATCGACGAGATCGCACGCGATCTTGAGCGCGGCCTTGGCCGTGCGCTTGCCGTTGCGCGTCTGGAGCATGAAGAGCTTCTCGTTCTCGATGGTGAACTCCATGTCCTGCATGTCGCGGTAGTGCTTCTCGAGCTTCTCGCACACTTCGGTGAACTGCTTGAACACCTTGGGCATCACCTCGGCCATCTTCGCGATCGGCATCGGGGTGCGCACGCCGGCGACCACGTCCTCGCCCTGCGCGTTCATGAGGAACTCGCCCATCAGCTTCTTCTCGCCGGTCGCCGGGTCGCGCGTGAACGCCACGCCCGTGCCGGACTGGTCGTTGAGGTTGCCGAACGCCATCATCTGGACGTTGACCGCCGTGCCCCAGGAGTACGGGATGTCGTTGTCGCGGCGATAGACGTTCGCGCGCGGGTTGTCCCAGCTGCGGAACACGGCCTGGATGGCGGCGAAGAGCTGCTCCTTCGCGTCATCGGGGAAATCCTTGCCGATCTTGCTCTTGTACTCGTTCTTGAACTGTCCCGCCAGCTCCTTGAGATCCTCGGCCGTCAGCTCTACGTCGAGCTTCACGCCCTTCTTGGCCTTCATGTCGTCGATCAGCTTCTCGAAGTACTTCTTGCCGACCTCCATCACCACGTCCGAGAACATCTGGATGAAGCGGCGGTAGCAGTCCCACGCCCAGCGCGGGTTCTTCGTCTGCTCCGCGAGGGAGTTGACCACCGTCTCGTTGAGACCGAGGTTGAGGATCGTATCCATCATGCCCGGCATGGAGGCGCGGGCGCCGGAACGGACCGAGACGAGCAGCGGGTTCTTCGCGTCACCGAACTTCTTGCCGGCGGACTTCTCCAGCTTGTCAATGTATTCCAGCACCTGGGCCTTGATGTCGTCGCCAATCACCTTCCCGTCATCGTAGTAGCGCGTGCACGCCTCCGTGGAGATCGTGAAGCCCTGCGGAACGGGCAGTCCCAGCGAAGCCATCTCCGCGAGGTTTGCGCCCTTGCCGCCCAGCAGGTTGCGCATGTCTGCATTGCCTTCGGTCTTACCGGCACCGAAGAAATAGACGTACTTTGTCTCTTTCGCCATCTTGATTTTCCTCTTTCTTCTTTTTTTCTTTTTTAATTCCCGCGAATTATAGCGGATTGCCTCTTAAAATGGAAGCGAAAAACACAACGATCAACCACATCCGAAAATGTGGCCCATCGATTTTCCGGGGCCTCTGATATCGACCCCAGGATAAGGCGCAATCCCGCGTCAGAACGGAAGGTCGTCCGTGTCGCCGGCGAGCACGTCGGCCGGCACGTCCGCCGGTTCCGGCATCGGCTCTGTGGAGGAACCGTCCGCGTCGAGAAGCTCGAGATTGAGGGCCGTCAGATCCGTGAAGTAGCGGTTCTTGCCCGTCT
>CACZCD010000132.1 GCA_902779565.1 uncultured bacterium
TGATAGAGTATAGAGGATAACTTGAAACTCTAAACTGGAAACTCTAAACTCTAAACTAACCACTAACGACTTTATGGCAAAAATCGTAACATTGAATATCGGCGCATCGCGGGCGATGCTGGCCGAGTATGTCCTGAAGGGCAAGAAGGGTCTTGTCCTTTCGGCGTACGGCGCGGCGGATCTTGCCGGTCTCGACTGGGAGGCCGAAGGATCCGTGGAAGCCGTACTGGCGCCCGCGCTGCGCGAGGCGGCGAAGTCCGCCGGCATCAAGCCGGGGCCCCTCTATTTGGCCCTCAACGGACAGATGGTGTTCCCGCGCTTTTCCAAGCTCCCGCCGGTGACGGCGGACAAGCTTGAGTTGCTGGTTCACTCCGAGGTGGAGCAGAACGTTCCGTTCCCGATTGACGAGATCGTGCACGACCATCAGTTCCTCGGCATGACGGCGGAGGGCGACACGGCGGTGATGATCGTCGCGGCGAAGCTTGATCAGGTGACGAAGGTGACGGACGCGGTTGCGGCGGTTGGCTTCAACCCTGTGGTGGTGGATGCCGGTCCGATGGCCGTTCTGAACGCCCTGAAACGTTCCTATCCTGGGCTGCCGGGCGGCACGGTCGTGTTGGACATCGGCGCCAAGACGACTTCGCTCATCCTCGTTGAGGACGAGAAGATCTATCTTCGTGCCATCCCGGTCGCGGGGAACACCATCACGAAGGAGATTGCGCAGGCG
This sequence comes from uncultured bacterium, assembly GCA_902779565.1. Taxonomy (GTDB): domain Bacteria; phylum Verrucomicrobiota; class Kiritimatiellia; order RFP12; family UBA1067; genus UBA1731. Next base: position 728 of record CACZCD010000132.1, read on the forward strand.
TTCGGCTGCACCTACGAGGAGGCGGAGTCGCTCAAGCGCGAGCGCGGCTATGTGTCGCTGGGCGGCGTCACGGAGGATGCGGACGAAGTCTCCGACCGAATCTCGAAGATTGTGCGCGCGACGCTGACGCGTCTGCACGCCGAGATTCTCCGTTCGATCAACTTCTACCGTTCGCAGCAGGGCGGTTCCGCCCCGCAGCGTCTCTTCATCACCGGCGGCAGCGCCGTGTTGCCGCAGATTGACGAGTTCTTCCGCGAGACCCTGCAGATCGACGTCGATTTCCTCAATCCGTTCGGCGGTATCGAGTTCGGTCCGAAGATCGACACGGCGGCGCTCGAGACGGATGCCTTCACGCTGGCGGAGTCCGCCGGCCTTGCGCTGCGTGCGACGGAGCAGGCCGCGCTCGCCATCAACCTGATGCCGCCGTCTCTCATCGAGAAGGCACGCGCCGTGAAGCGCATCCCGTTCCTGGCGGTGGGCGCCCTTGCGGTGCTGGGCGCGATGGCGCTGTACATGGTTGGGGAGAACCGCCTCAAGGAGGTCTCCGAAGCCGAGACGTCCGCGGTGGAGGCCCGCAACAATACGTTCCGCCAGTTCGAGACGAAGCTCAAGGCGGAGCAGAAGAAGGCCGACGAGGAGTTTGCCAAGAGCGACGCGTTCCAGAAGCTGATGGCTTCGCGATTCACGACGCTCCTGAGCCTTGCGACCGTGCGGCGCTCCCTTTTGCCGGGCATGTGGCTCACTGCGTGGGAGACGGTGCCGGTCAAGGACGATGACGAAGACGCCGTTCCGATCACGCGTGTGACGGTGCGTGGCTGGCGCGACGCCCTCTCGGAGCTTGAACGCGAGCACCGCAAGCAGAACGAAGGCAAGAAGATGACCGCCGAAGAGATTGTGGCGGCCTCGCTGAAGACGATGCCGACGGTCGTGCCGGGATCGGTCAAGATCGTTTCGCAGAAGGACGTCAACTCGAAGGGTGTCCTCTCGGAATTCGCCATTGAGCTTGCGTTTGCGCCGCCGGCCTCGGCGGATCCCAACGCCAAGAAGCCCACAAGCAAGAAAAAGAAGAAGGGGGCGCGCAGATGAATCCAGACAAAGTGAAAAAGATCGGCTTCGGCGCGCTGGGCGTGTGGGTGCTGCTTGCAGGCGGCCTCGGCTATCTGGCGTATGACGCGGCCTCGACCCGCTCGGAGGCGGATGAGAAGCTTGAAGAGGAGAACAATGCGTTCCGACGCTTCAACGAGGCCCCCGTGTTTCCCTCCAAGGGTTCGATCGAAAGCGTGAAGTCAAATGAGATGGCCTGGGGCGCGTGGTACGACGCTGCGTTCACCCTCGCCGGAAGGGGCGACAAGGAACTCCCCGTTGAGACGCCGCCCGTTTTCAAGCAGCGGCTCCAATCGACCGTGCGGCATTTGCAGTCGCTGCCGGGCGAGGCGGACGGAAAGCTTTCGGCACCGACGTTCTTCTTCGGCTTCGAGAAGTATCTGGGCGAAACGGATGCCTTGCCGCAGTCCGATGACATCCCGAAGCTGGCCGCGCAGCTCGACTTCATCGAGAGCTTTGCGGAGGTTCTGGCGGAGGCGGGCGTGAGTGAAGTCAAGGCCCTGAACCGCGTTGAGCCTCGGCCCGACGAGGAATGCGCACGGCATCTTGACTACACGATCACGTTTGCCACGCGCCCCGCCGGGCTCGTGAAGACGATGAACGCGCTGGCGGCGTCTTCGCGCTTTGTCGCCGTGACGGGCTTCTCGTTCCGTGAGATCGCCGATTCCATCACGCCGCGCCTTTCGGCGGAGAAGAAGGAAGGAAACGGCGCGCGCGGGCGTGGCGGTCGCCGCGGTCGCCGTGCGGCGGCGGAGGAGGAGCAGCAGCCCGATGAGAGCCGCAAGGAGAACCGTCTCGTCACGGAGCCCGCGGTCAACGCCGTGTTCGACGTCACGATGACGGTCAAGGTCTATGATTTCCGCACGCCGCCGGAAGACGACAGTGCGCAGGCAAAGAAGAAAAAGAAGGGGGCACGGTAATGGCTTCCAAGGAGAATTTTTTCAAGGCCCACTGGGACTGGCTTGTGGCCGGTGCGGGGTTGGCGCTGCTGGCGGCGTCCGCCGCCCTTTTTGCGGGGCGCCTCGGGACGTCGCCGGAAGACGGCGCGCGCCGGTGCGAAATGCGGCTCAAGGCGGCGAAGCCCACCCATGAGGGCGTGGCGGCAGCCGATATGACGGTTTTCCAGTCGGTGTTCCGCACTGCGAAGTCGCCGCCCTCCATGGTAGATATCGACCCCAAGAAGGGAAGCTTTCTGGCGAGCGACACGCGTATCGTCTGCAAGGCGGAGAAGGAGGCCGTGGGCAAGGACGGAAAACCGCGGAAGGGCTGCGGCCGTCCCATCCCCATGGAATCAAAGGAATGTCCCTATTGCGGCGTGGTGCAGGATACGGGCGTCACGAAGGAGGAGGAAGGTGTCCGCAAGATGCGCGAATGGTCTGCCCGCTATGGTGTTGACCTCGTTCTGCATCCCGACACTGACACCGACAAGGACGGCTTTACGGACATGGAGGAATACGAATTCTCCGAGAAGAGCGGCGTGACCTTCAATCCGAAGGATGCCGGTTCGCATCCCGATTACTTAGAGTCGCTTTTCGTTGAGGGCGAGATGAAGCAGACGTTTCTGCCGTTCTTTCTGCAGACCGTGTCGCCGATTCCCAACGGTTGGCGTTTCAACTTCCGCGATGCGTCGAAGAAGAACGCCTACGGGCAGGCCATGGTCTACAGCGTGCTCAAGGACGAGGAGATCGGCAAGACGGGATTCTCCGTCGTGAAATATGAGAAGAAGAGCGAGGAACGTGTCGTCCCTGGCTCAAAGGGCCGGATGAAGCGCAAGGTGGAGATCGGCTACGTGGAACTGGTTCGCAAGAGCGACGGAAAGAAAGTTTCCGCCCGTGAGGGTGAGCGCCGCGTTCCGGTTGACAAGCAGGTTGCTCTGGTGTTCCGCCGTGGTGACACGAAGCACTTTACCGTGAAGGTTGGAGACGAGATTGAGCTCTTTTCCCGGAAGTATCAGATCGTTTCTTTCGGCGACGATCCAAAGAATCCGGAGGTGAAGGTGAAGGACGTTCTCGCCAAGACCGAGACCACGGTGACTTTGAACGGAAAGAAATAAACAAAAAGAGGACTTGATTTAACGGACGGGATTTTGTATTATTCTCCCTTGTCCCCTTTTAAGGAGTGGAATAGATGAGCATCATTAAACGCATTTTGGCTCCAAGCGTTGTGTGCGCGGCTGTCGCCTGCGCCATGGTTGCGTTTGCGCAAGACGATTTGGACAATCTTCTCAAGGATCTAGAGTCGGACGGCAATAAGCCGGCGGCTGAGAAAGCACCGGCGGCTCCTGCGGCGGCCGAGACGGCTCCTGCGGCGGCGGAACCGGCGCCTGCGGCAGCGGAACCGGCCCCTGCGGCGACCGAGGCGGCGCCTGCGGCGGAGACGAAGACGGAGACCGTGACCGAGACGGCGCCTGCGGCGGAGACGAAGACGGAGACCGTGGCCGAGACGGCCCCTGCGGCGGCGGAACCGGCGCCTGCGGCAACAGAGACGGCCCCTGCGGCGGAGACGAAGACGGAGACCGTGGCCGAGACGGCCCCCGCGGCGGCGGAACCGGCGCCTGCGGCGACTGAGGCGGCGCCAGCGGCAGAGACGAAGACGGAGACCGTGGCCGAGCAGTCGCCCGCTCCGGCTCCGGCAGCGCCAGCCGCAGCTGAACCAGTTGATCCCAATGCGGCGTTGGTCAGCGACTTGATGGCAGCGGAGTCGCTTCGCCGCGAGGCGCTTGACCATCAGGCGGCGCAGGAGTTGTCCGATGCGCGGACCGCAATGGCTGCCCGTGACTGGGAGACGGCCTATCGGAAATACTCTCTGGCATCCAAGCACATGAATGACAGGGCCGATTGGGCGGAACTTCGGCGTGAATGTGAGCAGGGAATGGCGGAGGCGCGTTATCAGGCGGGGCGTCAGGCCTACCGTGAGAATGATTTCGAGACGGCCCGGCAGTTGGCGCTGGAGGCGCGCAAGCTCCGTCATCCGCGGGCGACGGCACTTTTGGAGGCGCTGGACAGCAGCGCCGTGGCGGTTGACACGAAGGATATCACTGACATCTCTCATCGTCGCAACGAGAAGGACTACAAGACGGATCGCGACTCCATCCGTCGTCGGCTCCGCCGCAGTGCGCAGTACCTCGCCGTGGCCGATCTCGACAAGGCGCTTGAGGAGTGCGAACTCGTGATCCGCTACGATCCCTACAATCGCGAAGCCCTTGATCTGCGTCAGCGGATCCAGCGCCGCCGTGATGTGATTCTCGACAAGGAACGCCGTGCGACGCGTGAGGGTATGATTGCCGATGTCAATGCCGCCTGGAGGCCCGTGTATGCCGTCAACTCTCTGGAGCTGAAGGGCATTGATGGGGGCACTACCCGTGCCGCGCTTGGCGATGATAAGGAACGCACGATGGAGCAGCTTGTCGAAAAGCGCATGAAGGAGATGATCCTTCCGTCCATCTCGTTCCGTCCGCCGGCGACGATCTCCGACGCCGTGGAGTACTTCAAGCAGGCCTCGCGCGACTTTGACCGCCCCGACATCCCGATCGATCAGCGCGGCTTTAACTTCGTGCTCGATCTCGGCAAGCAACTTGTCGCGCAGGGCGGCGAGACCGCCGAGGCCGATTCCGGCAACGACTTCTCCGCTTCCGCGAAGAGCGATGATGCGGCTGCGGCTGGCGGCAGTCCGGACGGCATGCCGCTCATTCCGGCGATTGCCGCGAACAACGTGTCGCTGTGGGATGCGCTCAAGCTCGTCTGTCGCGTCACCAAGTTTAAGTTCCAGATTCAGGAAGGTCCGGTCGTGATGGTGATGCCGGAGAGCATGACCACCGAGGATCTCGTCACCCGCACCTATGACGTGACCGAGAACTTCGCGGAGCGCATGAGCGGCGCGGCGGAGGACGTTCAGGACATGAAGGGTGGCTTCGGCGGCGGCAACAACAAGTCGAACGATGAAGGTGGCGGCGACGATCAGGAGGCGAGCTGGAAGAAGTTCTTCTCCCTCATGGGTGTGAAGTGGGCGGAAGGGTCAAGCATCGTCTATCTCAAGACGATCGGCAAACTCCGTGTCACGAACACAAAGGATCAGCTGGCGGTTATCGAGGCGGCTCTTGCGGGTGAACTCGGCGCCACGCCGAAACTGATCGAGATTGAGGCGCGGTTCGTTGAGGTCGCGCAGGAGGATCTTAACTCCCTCGGTTTCGAATGGCTTCTCAATTCCGACTATACGCTCGGCATGAACGGTAAGCTCGGAAAACTGCTGGGTATCCGGAGCGGCAAGTGGGGTAGCAATACGGATACAACCTCCTACACTGAGGGCGGCTCTACCACCTACTCTGCGACCTATAACGGCAACGCGGTTGATACGGGCTCTCTTGTCAACCAGAGCACGGCTACCGGCCCCAGCACCTCCTGGTCGAGGAGTACCACGACGGACAACGGTCAGCATAGCGGTTTGAACTGGGCGCGCAACACCGGTTTGGATGGCTCGTCCAAGAGACGTGGCGTCGGCATCACCGGTGACAGCGGAACCTACCAGAGTGGCATGCGTTACCTCTCCACGGACTCCAACCACATTACAGGGGAGGGGTACTCCGTGAATGATCGCTTCATGCGCGTGAATGCGTTCCTTGGGAATGCCGACCTGTCCATGATCCTTCACATGCTTTCGCAGCGCAGCGACACGGATCTGCTTTCCGCGCCGAAGGTGCTCACGGGTCCTGGCAAGGAAGCGACGATGAAGGTCGTCACGGAGTACATCTATCCGACGGAATACGATGTTCAGCTCACGGCGTCCGGCGGCGGCTCGTCCGGCAGCTCCTCGTCTAGCGGCGGCTCGTCCGAGATTCTCGCGGTGGTGGAACCGGAGAACTTCACGATGCGCGAGGTGGGCGTGATTCTTCAGGTGACCCCGGAGCTTTCGCAGGGCGGTCAGCTCATCAATCTGCACCTCCATCCGCAGGTTGTCTCGGATCCCACCTGGAAGAACTACGGCATGCGGATTCCGAAGTCCTCGAATTCCCAGGTGAACATGTTCGACTCGGTAAGCTCGATCATGAATTCGCTTGTCGCCAACCTGACCGCCTTGGGCGGGATGTCGGCCGAGGAAACCGCCAATGTGCGCAACCTCCTGACGGATTCCTCGGCCACGTCAATCGCGGCCATCAATTCGGGTGAAGGCACGCTCTCGTACTATGACGCCCCGATGGAGCAGCCGTTCTTCAAGACGCGCTCGATCGAGACGGATATCACGATCGCCAATGGGGCGACGGTCGTCATGGGCGGCTTGATCACCGAAGAGCGCAAGTCGATGGAGGATAAGATTCCGTTCCTCGGCGATATTCCCTGGATCGGGCGCTTCTTCCGCAGCCGTAGCGAGTGGAGCAACAAGCGTAACCTGCTCATCTTCGTGACGGCGCGTCTTGTGGATCCGATGGGTCGTCAGATTTCGATGGGCATGTCGGAGGATACGGTCGCCGAAGAGGCGAAGGTTACCGCCGCACCGGAAGGCTGATTCTCTCCCGCAGAGAACGCAGAGGTGCAGAGAAGGGATTGGGGATGAAACGTTTCACCCGAATCCCTTTTCTGTTTTTTGTAGGCGGCGTCTTGGCGCTATATGCCCGGTGCATTTTCTTTTCCTTTATTGGACTGGACGATGCGGCCTATACGTTCCGCAATCCGTTCGTGGCGGGGGGGCTTTCCGTTCCAAATATCGTGGAGGCGTTTACCAATCTCCGTCATGGCGGCATCTGGATGCCGGTCACTTATGTATCCTACATGCTGGATTCATCAATCTGTCGATGGACCGGATTACCCCTCATGGGGGAGATGCACTTCGTGAATGTGCTTCTGCATGTAGCCAATTTTCTTCTACTCGTGAAGCTCATTCGCCTGCTTCTGGGGAATGGGGAACGGGGAATGGGGAATGGGGAATGGGGAACGGGGAACGGGGAATGGGGAAGCGTGAACCTTCAATCCGAAACGCGAAACTCGGAACTAGAAACCAGAAACCAACTATCAACTATCAACTATCAACTATCAACTGTCATCGCCGCCTTGGCGTCGATGATCTGGGCCGTGCATCCGCTTCGCGCCGAGCCGGTCGCCTGGATTGCGGCACGCAAGGAACTTCTTTGGACGCTCTTCACGCTTTCCGGCATCATCTTATGGATACGCGGGATGAGGGATGCGGGATGCGGGATGAGTTTTTTTAGCCGTGCAGAACGTGTAGATCGTGTAGAGAATTCGGGGCGCGGGATGAGGGATGAGGGAAGAGGGAAAAGGGAAGAGGGAAGAGGGAAGACTCCGAACTCAAAACTACCAACTATCAACTATCAACTATCAACCATCATCTGCTGCGCCCTCGCTTGTCTCTCCAAGCCCACAGCCATGTGCTTCCCGTTTCTGCTCCTGTTGGTGACATGGTGGATGCGGAAGGAAGGTCGAAGGACGTTCGGCGTTCGAGATCAGAAAGCCGAGGTGACCCATAATCCTCTTCCCTTTTCCCTTTTCCCTTTTCCCTCTTCCCTCTTCCCTCTTCTTTCTTTCCTCATCGCCGCTGCCACCGCTGCGATTGCCGCGTATTCTCAGACCCATGTGGCAGGACAGAATTCCGCCGCACTCTACACCGCACCGTTTGCACACCGTCTCGTGAACGCCCTTTCGGCAATCGGCTACTATCTCCGTGCAACCTTCTGGCCGTTCGGCCTCCATGTCGATTGCCGTGCCGTCCCCGGCCTTTGGCCGCTTGAAGCCGGCTGGAACTTCACCGCGCTTGCGATCGCTTCCTTCGCCGCCCTTGCAATGATGGCTGTCGCAAATCATCGGCGCCCAGCGACCCAATCCTCAACCCTCAACTCTCAACCCTCAACGACCATCATCTTCTCGGCATTGTGGTTCCTGATTTCGCTCTTGCCGACGCTTGGACTTTTCGGCAGCTTTGGTATGGTGGCGCATGCCGATCGTTTCGCCTATTTGCCATCGATGGCCTTCGCCTTCCTGTTGGCAGGTTTTTTTGCCCGGAAAGCAATTGCAAAAACTCTAAACTCTAAACTCGAAACTCAAAACTCTACACGTTCTACATGTTCTACACGGTTAAACTCGAAACTCGTAACTCTCATTGTCATTGTCTTGTTCTCATTTGTGACATTCCAGCAGCTGTCCTATTGGCGCGATGATTGGTCGGCTCATCAGCGGGCGCTTGACTGTGACCCTGCGCACCCGCGCGCGATGGTGCATGTTGCGGATGCACGTTGTTCGCGCCAGCGGGATTTCAATGGAGGGATTGCGTTGTATCGAAAGGCACTGTCGCTGTCGGGGACAGTCCCGAAGGACGGTCTCAACGTGGGCGACGTCAAGGCGCGGCTGGCATACGCGCTAGCTTCGCGCGGCGGGTACGATGATTTTGCGGAAGTGAAGAAGTTGGGGTCAGAGGTGCTGCGGGATTTCCGTCTGGACCGGCGCGGAATGATGCTCGATGCGCTTGGCACCGCCTTCATGGCCGAAGGGGATGCCAAGCGCGCGGCGCTTCTTTTCAAGGCATCCATCGAAGCCCCCGACCGTTTCTGGCCCAAAGCCTCCACGCGCCGCAAGCTTGAGAGTTGCAAGTGAAAGTCGGGCAGCGCCCCTGCGTATGTGCGAGGCAGGCGTGTGTTCGGTGCCAGTCAGCGTGTGGCGGAGAACGCCCCAACCGTGCTTCCCCTCGCGCAGAGGGCGTTCCGCTTCCCGCCCGCACCGCTCCGCAATCGCCAGATTGCGTTCGATCGCCAGATTGCGTTCGGGTGCGGTCGCATCGCGGTCCGCGCCTCTGCGCGGAGGGCGCTCGGCTGCGGGGGCGTTCTCCGCCACGGTTGGCACGGGCGCGCGGGCACGTCCGTGCGGCGGTCACTTAGCCCCCGCTTGCCCGTGCGGCTAGGGGTGCGCGCCTCATCCGCCCATGAGCGGCATCCGGCTTGGTCGGAATACCTCCCGGCGCCGCCTGCCGCCCCTTGTCGGCGATGCGCGCATCCCGCCGCCCGTGCGCGCTCCGGCCCCGTTCCCCGCCGCGCGTCCGCTGGCGCGCTAGTTGCACATGTCCGTTTCTGCGGTGCG
>CACZCD010000133.1 GCA_902779565.1 uncultured bacterium
GAAGACCGCCGCGCCGTCTTTGAGGAGGCGGCGGGCATCACGAAGTTCAAGGCGGATCGCAAGGAGGCCATCCGCAAGATCGAGCAGACGGAGCAGAACCTGCTGCGCGAGGCGGACGTCCTGCGCGAGATGAAGCGGCAGATCGGTTCCCTGCAGCGTCAGGTGGGCAAGGCGCAGAAGTACAAGGAGCTGCGCGACGAAGTGCGCGGGCTCGACATCTACGTGTCGCGGAACAAGATCCGCACCTTCGATCTTGCGCTCGAGCTGAACGCCGCGAAGCGCGTGGAGACGGATGCGCTCATCGAAGAGGCGATGCGCGCCGTCGCTGAGGCGGAGGAGGCGGGGCGTCGTCTTCATCAGGAGATCCACGCCGCCGAGGAGCGTCTGGGTGCGCTCGCCTCCGAGGCCGCCGCCGCCGAGGCCGGCTACCGTCGGGCGCAGGAGATGATCGCCGTGAACACCCAGCGCATCACGGAGTACCGCGCGTTCTCGGATCGCGACGGACGCGAGATTGCCGACGCAAAGCGTCTGCTCGAAGAGGCCGAGATGCAGCTGGAGTCCCTTGAACAGAAGGCGACGCTTTTGGAGACGGGCGTGGAACGCGCGACCGCCGAGCTCGACGCGGCGCAGGCGGCGTTCGACGCCTCGCAGAAGATGATCGATTCGCTCCGCTTCGCGCTGCAGACGGGGCGCTCGGAATCGGCGGCCTGCGACCGGCGCGCCACCGAGATCCGCGACACGATCGCGAAGCTCGAGTATGAAGCGCGCGAGGCGATCCTGAAGAAGGAACGGCTTTCGTCCGAGGAGGCGCAGCTGAAGGAGGCTGTCGAGCGACGCGAACATCGCCGATGTCGCCGCACGCTTGGAGGCGGCGCAGACGCGTGAGGCGGAACTTTCGGCGTCGGTCGAGGCCAAGACGGCGGAGACGGAGACGTTCCGGCGCGATGTGGAGAACCTGCGCGCCAATTTCGGACGGATGCAGTCCGAGGCGGCCGCCAAGGAGGCGGAGCTGAACTACCTCAACGACGCGCGGGATGCGGCCGCCGCCTTTTCGGCGGGCGCGCAGGCGCTTTTGGAGGATAAACTGGGTCTGCCGGCGGGAACGGTGCTTGGTTCTCTCGCCGACCGTTTCGATGCGCCCGCCGACTATCGGATTGCGTTGGAGGCGTCGCTCCGCAGCTGGCTTGATGCCGTTGTGGTGAAGGATGCCGCCGCGGCGACTGCCGCCATTGAATCGCTCGTGAAGGGGAAGGCCGGCAGCGCCCGCATCGTTTGTTTGGAAGGGAAGGCGTCGGCACCTTCTTCGAAAGAGAAGTCGAATGGCGAGCGTCTCATTGATGTGGTGCAGGTGGATGCGGCGTTTGCCGCTGCGGCCGAGGCGCTGATCGGCAATGTGTGGGTGGTGGAGGATGGAACGACACCGCCGCCCGAGGGGCTTGTCTTCGTGACGAAATCCGGCATCGTGCGCCGGGCGGACGGGACGTGCGAGGTGTGGCAGCCTGGTACGGCGGCGGCCTCGCCGCTTTCGCGGAAGATGCTGCTTTCCGAAACGCGGAAGGCGTTGGACGCGCTGCGGAACCAGATTGCGGAGGGAGAGGCGACCCTTTCCACGGCGGCGGAGAAGTCGGCGCGTCTGGCGGAGGAACTGCGTACTCTTCAGGAGCAGCTTTCGGAGGCGCGCCGCGTGGCGGCGCAGGCGCAGGGCGAGCATGTTTCGCTCGTGCGGGACGCCGGACAGCTCAAGGCACGTTTGGAGAGCGTTTCCGCCGCACTGGCGGAGGTGCTTTCGGCGAATGCGGACGGCGACGCCAAACGTGCTCAGCTGGCCGAAGAGCTTGAGGCGACGGTCGCGAAGCGCAACGCGCTCCTTGACGAGATCACGCGGAAGCAGGACGAGCTGATCGAGCAGGAGACCACCAACGCCGAGAAGAGCCGTCTCCTCACGGAGAAACGCGTGGCGGCCGGGCAGATGGAGAGCGAGCTGGCCTTCACGAGCCGTCAGCGGGAGGACGTGGATCGCCGCAAGGGCGAACTGGAAAAGACCGTGGCGGGTCGCGAGAACGGCATCAAGGGCTATCAGGAGTCGATCGCGCGTCTCACGGAGGAGACCGTGGAGCTGCAGGCGACGCTCGAGCCCTTGCAGGAGAAGTTCGCGGATGTGCGTGCCCGTACGGACGAGGAGCGTGCGAAGCGCGAGGAGCTGAACGCGCAGCTGGCGCAGTCCGACGCCGACGTCAGCGCGAAGCGTGCGTCGCTCGACGGCGCACGCGACACGAAGTCGAAGCTGGAGGTTGCGGCGACGGAATCGACGATGCTGCGGCAGAACCTCTACGACCACCTGAACCAGGAGTACGGGCTTGACGCGCAGCAGGTGATGCGCGAGCCGGATCCCGAGTTCAAGGGCGAGCCGCCGCCGCCGGAGCAGCTGGAGGCGAAGGTGAACGACATCAACGCCCGCATCGCCGCGCTCGGACCGGTCAACATGGTCGCCATCGACGAGTTCCGCGAGCTGGAGGAGCGCTACACGAAGGAGAAGGCGCAGGAGGCGGATCTCCTGGCGGCGAAGGCGCAGATCCTCGAGCTGATCACCGATCTGAACGGCAAGTCGAGCGAGCTCTTCAAGACGACGTTCGAGAAGGCGAACGAGAACTTCCAGAAGATGTTCACGAAGCTCTTCAACGGCGGCGAGGCGCGTCTGGTGCTGCTGGAGAACGAGGAGGATCCGCTCGAATGCGGCATCGACATCATCGCGCGTCCGCCCGGGAAGCGTCCGCAGAGCGTGACGCTGCTCTCCGGCGGCGAGCGCACGATGACGGCCGTGGCGCTGCTCTTCGCGATCTTCCGCATCAAGCCGGCGCCGTTCACGATGCTGGACGAGCTGGACGCGGCGCTCGATGACGCGAACATCGGACGGTTCGTGGAGGCGCTCAAGGAGTTCCTCGACCGTTCGCAGTTCCTCATCATCACGCACAACCAGCATACGATCGCCGGTTCCGACCTCGTCTATGGCGTGAGCCAGCAGGAGAAGGGCGTCAGCCGCGTGATCTCGATGAAGCTTTCCGACATCGGCGTGAAGAAGGTTCAGGACTGATTCCGACAAGTGAGGCGAATTCAATGAAGACGCGCTTGATGGTGCTTGGCGCTGCGGTCTCATTGGCGATGAGGATCGCTTTTGCCGGGCCGTACTGCGGGGTTCAGGAACTGCCCGACCTCATCAAGTGCCTTCCCGCGCCGCCGGCGCCGGGGAGCGCGGACTTCGCGCGGGATGTCGCGCGTTACGAATGGGGCAAGGAGCAGCGGAAGAACCCCGAACGTGCCGCGCTTGCGAAACATGACGCCGTATGGTCGTACGTGACAATAGCCGATGCCTTCTCCAAGTCCTTCGGGATGGAGATCTCCCCCACGAACACGCCGAACATCTGGAAAGTCCTTGAAGACAGCCTCTCGACCACGGATCAGATGCGCGTCGCGCCCAAGGCGTTCTACCACCGGCGGCGACCTTTTGCGTATTTCAATGAGGAGCCGCTCTGTCCTCAGGAGGACGGCGTCTGGCGCGACGAGGGCAGCTATCCCTCCGGCCATACGCTGAGAAGCATGGTTGCCGCGCTGATTCTCGCGGAGATCAATCCGGCGAGAGCCGACGAAATCTTCGTTCGGGCCATGCAATATGGCGAGAACCGCGTGATCGCCGGTGCCCATTGGCAGAGCGACGTTGACATGACGCGCCTTGCCGCCGCAATCGCCTATTCGCGTTTGCAGGCGATACCGGCCTTCCGCGCCCAGATGGAGCGTGCAAAGGGCGAATTCGCCGCAAGGCGACCGAGTGCTCCGTGACGTAGGTCTGCAAACCGAGCTTTGTGAAATTTGCGGTTGATTTGCGCGGCCGTTTTGTGATAAAATTCGGGACATTCAAGAAATATTGCAGAAGAGCGGGTGGGGTCGCGGGACTTCAGACGCTTTTTTGTGACAAAAAAGGAGAAAATGTCCATGCGTGTTCAATCGTTTGTGCTGATGGGTGTGGCGTGTTGCGCCACGCAGGTGTTGGCTGTCGAATTGACGGGATCCGTTGACAGCAATCTCGTGTTCGCGGCCGGCGAAACGGTGGAGGTCGCGGCGGGCGATGCGGCCACTGTCATGGGCACGTTCCAACTCGATGGGACCGCGAACGGCACCATCTACAAGACGGGTGGCGGAACGCTTACGCTCGCCACGGCGGTTGTCAACGGCAAGGCGAACGGCGACAGCGCCGACGGCGGCAAGGCGTCGCTCGCCGTGGAGGACGGCACGTTCAGGGTCAGCACGCCTTCGGCGGTGAAGAGCACGTTCTCCGGCAACGTCACGATCAGCGACGATGGATCGATAGAGATGAATTCCGGCACGGTCTTCACGCCGCAGCTCAACCTGGGCGGCGCAGGGCTGCGCATCTCGGGCGGAACGTTCACGGCGACGAAGGCCGCCGGCACGGGAATCGTGGACGTTGTGGGCGGCACGCTCGCGGTGACGGGAAGGAACTTCAAGGCGACGGGCGACATGCGCATCAACCTCTCGGGCGACGCGACGCTGATAGCGCCGTGCATCTCGGCGAATGAAGGGGTGGATCTCTCGCTGCACGTCGATGGCGGCACCATCAAGCCCGATCAGGACCAGAGGACGAGTAACAACTCTTCGTACAATGACGCAATCGTCGGCGGCACGTGCTACGTCGGCGCGGGCGGCATGACGATCGACACCGCCAATTACTATGCCTGGGGAACGGGCTGGAACATGCCGGTGCGCTCCGAGCCCGGCGTGACGGATGGCGGCATCACAATCACCAGCTCCAAGTACGCGGAGACGCGCGCGCATGGGCTTATCCGCATCCTCACCGACGACTTCGACATCGCCGGCCCCGTCCGCGTGAACAACGCGCAGGTGATGCTGCTGGGCGAGCACTACACCGTGCCGTTCGTCCTCGACAACCGCTCCGACGTCCGTGCGGCAGTATCGCCGGTGGTGGAGGTGGACCGCCTTGAGTTCACGGGCGACTCGGGCAACATACTCGTCGGCGTCGACCAGACCACGCTCGTGCCGACGCTCCTCAAGGTGAACGACTTCACGCCGCCGAAGCGGTGCCTCGGCGTCACCTGGTGGCGTGGCACCACCACGTCGGTCAGCGCGCCCACGAACGCGCCGATGGACTTCCTGAAGATTCCGGCGACAGTGGACCTTCCGCTCTCGCGTATGACGCCGATGTCGTTCAGGAGCGGATTCGTGCCGCGCATCACAATGCGCACCGAAGGCGGATGGAAGATCTACACGCTCACGGTCTTCTCCGACGCGGTGGCGGCGGCAGACGTGATCGACCCGCATACGTCCGACGCATGGATGGACGGCACCTCGCCGTGGTGCCTCACAAACTGCCTGTACAGCTACACGGGCGGCACGCGCGCCGTGGCGGCGAAGATGTTGGCGGATCCCGCCTCGGCCGGGCGCAACGCCGCAATCTCGATTCCAGAAGACGTGACCCTCACGCTCACGGACGGCGCCGACCAGCAGCGTGGCGGCATCGTGAAGATGGGCGAGGGCACGTTGGCGCTCACGGGCGATGTGGGCTACAACTTCAGCCGGAACTTCTCCGGCTCCACGTCCATCACGAAGAGCACCTCCCAGGCGAATCTCGGGATGTTCAACGAAAACAACATCTGCGTCAGAAGCCATTACGGTTCGCTCAATGTGGGCGCGGGCACGCTCACGATCGGCACGGGCACGGACAATCCGCAGGTGACGGTGATTGACGGACAGGTGAACGTGGGCACATCGACGGTATCGGACGATGGCGGCGAAAAGGATGCGGCGCTCGTGATGAACAGCGGTTCGCTCTCCGCGATAAACGAGGCGCTCGTGATCGGGCTCGGGCACGGCATCGACGCGACGCAGGCGCACTCGCCGCTCGTCTCGTCCTTCACGCTGAACGGCGGCTACGTGGATGCGTGGAACGTGCGCGTGGGGCACGACCTCACCGAGCGCTCACAGCAGGATTCGCGGCTCGTCATCAACGGCGGCGAGTTCCTCTGCCGGCGCTGGTTCTCGCTCGGCACGAACGTGGTGAAGGGGACCAAGGCGACCCTGGAGGTGAACGGCGGCACGCTCGACATCGGCGCGACGGCGGTGGCGCAGGGACAGGACGGCGGGCTGTACGTGGGCTATCCCGGCAACGCCAAGTCCACCAACGTGTTCACGGTGGCGGGCGGCGAGGTGAACCTGCACGGCGGCGCGTTCTTCGCGGCCAAGTCGCACCACACGGTGAACCTGAACGGCGGCACGCTGACCGTGAAGGGCGGCAACTTCGATGCGAGCACAAGCGCGGGGTCGTCGGTCCTCAACTGGAACGGCGGCGTGGTGAAGCTGGGGTCGGGCATATATCTGCAGAACTTCAAGACGGTGAACATCGGCGAGCGTGGCGCGATCCTCGACATCTCCGAAGGCGGGGCGCTATGCTACCTGAAGGTTCCGCTCACCAATGGCGTCCTCCACGTACGCGGCGGCGGATACCAGAACGGCATCCAGCTGTACGACGGCTACCAGCACTGCGACGGGATCGTGGTGGAGCGCGGCGGCAATGTGATGCTGCGTGAGACGACCCCCGCCACTTGCCCGGTGCTCGTGAAGGACGGCGGCGTCATCACCGGATACTACACCTCCAGCAAGCCACACACCCTGACCCTCGGCGAGACGGAGAATGGCGTGACCACCGTGCTCGGCTACGAGTACACCGGTGACACCGTGACCGGCTACATCACCGTCACCGACACGCTCACCATCAACGGCAAGGTGTACGTGGGCGGCCGCGAGACGTCCGGCGGCATGCTGTCGCTCTCGGCCGGCAGCAACATAACCTTGCTTCGGGCGAAGGCGGGCGAGCTGACGAAGTACGGCGTGGAGAAGTTCGAGCTGCACCCCGATCTCGTGGCGCACGGCTGCAACGCCACGCTCTCCATCGTCACATCCAGCGGCTACGACAACTTGCGGGTGACCGTGACGGCGGCCCAGGACCCCAACCGCCGCCGGTGGATCGCGGGGACGTCGGGACAGTGGTCGGTTGCCGAGAACTGGGACTATGCGCCGCTCGCATACGGCAACACGATCGCGTTCCCGGCGTCGCTCGCCGAGGACATCACGGTCTCCGCTGGCTCGACGGTGAGGATGCGGCGCTTCGTGCAGGATTCGGAGAAGTGCGTGAAGATAGACGCGCCGGTCGTCCTGCCGACCTATTGCACGTATAACATCGCGAAGACGAACGGCGTGCTGGAGCTTGCGGGCACGGCCAGCATCGGCTCGCCGTGCGATGCGAAGGGGCAAGGTACGCTGCGCGTGACGGGGAAGATCACGACCTCGCCTAATATCACCGTCGTCGGGCGCATTGAGGGTCCGCCCGAGAGCCTCGGCACGGCGAAGCTGCTGCTGAACAACTCGACGGTGCGCTTCACCGAGAACGGCACGTTCGCGGGGCAGATCCTCCACACCGCCACGAACAAGAACGGCGTGGGCGTGGAGGTGCTTGGGGACAAAGTCGCCTATGCGACCGGCGCGCTCAACAACCATAGCGCGCTGCAGAAGACCGGCCCGGGCACGGTCGTCTTCTGCCGGACGGGCCAGAAGGCGAGCGTCACGAACGTCGTGGGGCACTCGGCGAAGAACGCGACGACGTATCCGTACAGCAACGGGCTGAACGGCGCGGTGCCGAACGGCGCGGCGCTCGGCATCTACGCGGGCACGGTCGCGTTCGACGGCGATACGAAAACGCGGTACTCCGTCTTGACCAACGAGACGTGGATCGGGCAGTATCCGATCCCCGACGGCACAGGCGGCGCGTACGATGCGTGCCTTGAGGTGCGCGGCGGCGAGCTTACGCTTGACGGGCTCGTGATCGGCATCCATTCGAAGGACGCGAGCATGGCCGGCAGCGCCACCGATATCGGCCTCACGCGCAGCCAGAAGTCCATCGTGAACGTGAAGGGCGGCGTTCTGCGAATCGTGGACGGCGGCTGCTTCATCATGGGCTATCCGCGGTACACCACGAGCCTCATCAGCGAATTGAACGTCTCCGGCGGCCTTTTGGAGGTGAATGGCGGCACCGGAGTGGCTGGATTCGGCATCGGCTACCACGACAGCTCGAACGCGGTTGACGCGGCTGAGCTTTCCTCCACGATCAACATCTCCGGCGACGGCATCCTGCGCAAGGTGAGCAGCGGCTCCATGAAGTTCGGCGTGTACGGCGCGAACCGCCAGTACAGCCACCAGATCTTTTTGAACATGACGGGAGGCAGATTGGAGTCGCCCGCGAACAACCTCGACCTTCTGTACGCCAACGGCGGCAAGGCGACCGTTGACGCGAACGTGCACGTGAACCTCGCGGGCGGCGTGATCGATGTGAACAAGATCACGTCGACAAAGACATTGGGCACAAGCATCTCCACGATCGACTTCCTCTTCAACGGCGGCACGTACCGCCCGAACGCGGCGGAAAGCACGTTCCCCGAGAAGGAGATGACGTCGTTCACCGTGGGCGAGGGCGGCGCGAAGTTCGACCTGATCGAGAACAACCTCCTCACGCTCGCCACGCAGCCGCTCGTCACGGCGGAAGGGGTGGAGCATGACGGCGGCATCACGCTTGACGCCACGGGCGATGCGGTGCTTACGCTCAGCGTCTCCAACGCGTTCAACGGGCCGATCGTCGTGAACGGCGGCAAGGTGGTGCCGACGGTGCCGGAGGCGGTGAACTGTGCGACCGGCGTGGTGGTGAACGGCGCGGGCGTGTTCGACGCGAACGGGCTTGCGCTCACGTTCGGCAAGCTCGGCGGCGACGGCCTCTACACGAACGGCACGGTGACGGTGACGGACGCCGTGGAGCCGACGGGCACGTCCCTCGCCGTGGAAAGCCTCGTGCTGGCGAACGGCGCGACGCTGCGCTGCCCGGCTTCTGACGCAAGCGGGAGCTGGAGTGCGCCCTGTCTCGCGGCAGGCAGCGTCTCGGGGCAGGGGACGTTGTGGCTTGATCTCGGATTCGCCGCCGACGCGCCGCCGCCGCACGGCACGCGCGTGCTGATAGCGAAGGTGCCGTCTGGCGTTGGCTTCCCGGCGATACGCTTCCGCAACCCGGGCTGGACGAAAGCGACGGTCTCCCTCTCGCGCGTCACGAATGGTGACTACACCGAGATCTGGGCGGAGGTGGTTCCGCGCGCCATGGTCCTCATCCTGCGCTGACATCCGGGTGGTCGCGTTGTGGTATAATTACGCGCCGTTGTGAAGAGACGGTACAGGATAACCTTGGCGTATGACGGTACGCACTATTCCGGCTATCAGCTGCAGTCGAACGGCATCGCCGTGCAGCAGCGGCTGGAGGAGGTGCTGGAATATCTGAACCGCGCGCCGGTGCGCGTGTTCGGCTCCTCGCGCACGGACGCGGGCGTCCATGCGAAGGGGTTTGTGGCGCACTTCGACCTCACGAAGCCCATCCCGCCGAAGAACCTCCCGCGCGCAATGAATTCGCGTCTGCCGGAGGACATCCGCGTGTTGAGGGCCGCCTACGCGAAGCCGGATTTCGACGCCCGCAAGGATGCGAAGGGTAAGGAGTACCGCTACTTCCTGTACAACGCCGACATCCTGCCGCCGTGTCTGGCGCCGTACTGGGCGTTCATGCACAAGCCGCTCGATCTGGCGGCGATGCAGGCGGCGGCGCGCCGCTTCGAGGGGACGCACGACTTCTCGCCGTTCGCCGCGAATCCGCACCGCACGCTTGAGACGACGGTGCGCACGATCTTCTCGTTCTGCGTGAAGAAGGCGGGGCCGCGCATCACGTTCATCGTGCGCGGCGATGGGTTCCTCTACAAGCAGGTGCGGAGCATGGTCGGCTTCCTGATCCGCGTGGGGTTGGGCGAGGAGCGGCCTGCCGCCGTCACGGAGCTTTTGGAGGGACACGTTCCGCGCACGGCGCGCGTCCCCACCGCGACGGGCCGTGGGCTTTTCCTCTGGCGCGTGTTCTACTGATGCCCTTGCAAGCCCTTGCTGGAAATGGATTAGTGAATTGCGCATGCGTAGCATGAAGAGTGAGCTCTCGCGTGCGTGTGGTGTCATCTGTGTGCCGTGCGTGTGTGGGGTGCCGTGTGTGCGGTGCCAGTCAGCGTGCGCGGTCCACCGCCCCAACGGTACTCGCGCGCGAAATGTGCCGTCCCGCATTGCGCCCGCACCGCTCCGCAATCGTTAGATTGCGTTCGGGTGTGGTCGCTTCCCGGTCCGGCGCATTTCGCGTCGCTGCGTTCCGCTGCGGGGGCGGTGGGCCGCGCGGTTGGCACGGGCGCGCGGGCGCTTCCGCGCGGCG
>CACZCD010000134.1 GCA_902779565.1 uncultured bacterium
GAGGTGCCAAACCGCGGCGTCGATGTGAACTCTCGGCCGCGATCAGCCTGTTATCCCCAGAGTACCTTTTATCCGTTGAGCGACGGCGCTTCCACAAGCGACCGCCGGATCACTAGGTCCCGCTTTCGCGTCTGCTCGACGTGTCCGTCTCGCAGTTAGGCCAGCTTCTACCCTTGCGCTCGACGCACGGTTGCCGACCGTGCTGAGCTGACCTTCGAACTCCTCCGTTACCGTTTGGGAGGAAACCGCCCCAGTCAAACTGACCCTCTGGCATTGTCCCCTGGCCGGGTCACGGCCCAAGGTTAGAATTCCGCCCGACTGAAACCGGTATTTCACGTTGCGGCTCCACGGGCGCTGACGCGTCCGCTTCGAAGCCTCCCGGCTATTCTACATACAATCGACCAGAATCCAGTACCAGACTACAGTAAAGGTTCATGGGGTCTTTCCGTCCTTCTGCGGGTATCCGGCATTTTCACCGGCATTACAACTTCACCGAGATCCTCGTTGAGACAGCGCCCACAGCGTTACACGATTCGTGCAGGTCGGAACTTGCCCGACAAGGAATTTCGCTACCTTAGGACCCCTCGCCTTGACCTTTCCGCATTGGTCACGTGTCACACTCTATACGTCCACTTCACGTGTTTGCAGAGTGCTATGTTTTTGTTAAACAGTCGCATGGGCCCATTTACTGCGCCTCCAGGCATTACCCTGAAGGACCCCTTCTCCCGAAGTTACGGGGCTATGTTGCCGAGTTCCTTAACGAGGTTTCTCCCGCGCGCCTTGGTATGTTTGTACCCTCCCACCTGTGTCGGTTTTGGTACGGCCTGCTCTTCGGTATCGTGACGCTTTTCTGGGAAGCATGGGCACATGGCCTTGGCTCCGGCGAACCGGCGTCTCGGCCCGGACGTTCCCGTCCGTGCAGGGGATAACCATTAACCCCAGCCACTGCCCTTCTCCGACATCACGCTTGAACCCTACATGCAGGTGCAGGAATGTTCGCCTGCTTTCCATCGGATACGCCTTTCGGCCTCTCCTTAGGTGCCGACTGACCCCGGGCGGACGAACCTGCCCCGGGAAGCCTTGGGATTCCGGCGACCGGAATTTCCATCCGGTTTTTCGTTACTCATGTCCGCATAATCACTGGCATGAAGTCCACGGCCGCTTCCGCGCACCGCTTCAGCCCGTCATGCCACGCTCTCCTACCGTCCCGTCCTGAGACGGGGCCCGCGAATTCGGTGCGACGTTTACTCCCGATCATTTTCGGCGCAGGGTCTCTCGAGTAGTCAGCTGTTACGCACTGTTCAAATGATGGCTGCCTCTAAGCCAACATCCTACCTGTCTGAGAGACTCCACGGCCTTAGTGACTGAACGTCGCTTTGGGACCTTATTCGGCGGTCTTGGGCTGTTTCCCTTTCGACAATGAAGCTTAGCCCCCACTGTCTCACTGCCGGGTATGCAATCACGCGGTCTTCGGAGTTTGACGGACTTCGGTACCCCGGTAGGGGCCCTAGATCGATCAGTGCTCTACACCCGCGTGAAGTATTGCCCGACGCTGCCCCTAAAGGCATTTCGGAGAGAACCAGCTATTACCCAGCTTGTTAAGTCTTTCGCTCCCATCCTCAGCTCATCGAAGACCTTTTCAACGGTCACTCGTTCGGACCTCCACCCCCTGTTACGGAGGCTTCACCCTGTCCAAGGATAGCTCGCATGGGCTTCGGGTCCAACGCAAACGACTCAAGCGCCCTGTTCGGACTCGCTTTCGCTTCGCATCCCCTTCCTTCGGTTATGCTCGCCGCCTGCGTTGACTCGCGGACTCATTATGCAAAAGGCAAACGGTCGCGTCACAGAATGACGCTCCCATAGCTTGTGGACGTACGATTTCAGGTCTGTTTCACTCCGCTAGCAGCGGTTCTTTTCGCCTTTCCCTCACGGTACTGGTTCACTATCGGTCATCATGGAGTATTTAGCCTTGGAGAGTGGTCTCCCCGGATTCGGACGGGGTTTCACGTGTCCCGTCCTACTTGGGATACCGATAGGCCGGACAATGGATTTCGCCTAAGGGGCTTTCACCCGCTCTGGCCCCTCTTTCCAGAGGGTTCGGCTATCCACGCCCGTGCCACGGCTCGGTCCCGCAACCCCGCGGTGCAAGCACCGCGGTTTGGGCTGTTGCGCGTTCGCTCGCCACTACTTGCGCAATCGCGTTTGCTTTCTTCTCCTTCAGGTACTGAGATGTTTCACTTCCCTGAGTGTCGCTCCAACGCCGGGTTTCCCCATTCGGAAATCTCCGGATCAAAGCCCTTTGGCGGCTCCCCGGAGCTTATCGCAGCCTTATGCGTCCTTCATCGCCTCATGATGCCAAGGCATCCGTCGTACGCCCGTATACGCTTAGCAAGAAATCTCGCTATCTCGTTACGTTGCAATTCTCTTTAACTTCCAGCATTCGGTTTTCAAAGATCGATGTCACGCTTTTCAGGGAAGACCCCTTTGGGGCGCAACGGGTGAGTAATATATCAAAACGGCCCTTCGCGCGCAAGGGGGGGAGAAGAAGATTTTTTAAGTTTTTTTGATACGCGAAATAACCAATGTTTTCAATGGTTTTACGCAATCAAAATTAGCCACTTAAAACTCAAAAACCGAATGCCCGATCTGCGGTGCTTCGGGAGGATACGCTTTCGGGGATCCCTCCCTTCAAGGCGGCATTCGTCGGTGCGCCTCCACAGTGGGGATTCGCTCGGCACGGGCGCGGCTGCCGCCGCGTCCGTGGCGGCTCATGCGCACCGAATGCCATGCCGCCTTGAAGGGAGGGATCCCCGAAAGCGTATCCGTCCCTCCGCCCGCAGCAGGACAAGTAGAGCCGGGAGCGGAGGCGGCTTGCCTGTTTTATGGGACGCCAAATGCGCCGCAGAAACGCGTAGCGTTTCGGAGGGAACCCGCGCAGATTGCGGAGCAATCGAGCGCACGAGCGAAGCGAAGTGCCCGCAAGGGGGCGCGAATGAGCCACGCCAAACGGTGCGCTGACAAGGGCGTGGCGAATGAAGGGTGGGATCCCAAAAACAGGCAACCGCGCAGCGACCGGCTATGCTAGGCCGCAGGACTGGACTTGCGGCTGTCGGTCGTCAGATAGTCCTTCGCCTTGTCCGTCGCCTCGTCGGCCATTTCCGGCGTGGCCTCCACGCCCGCGAACTTCACCATATCGGCGGATTCGAGGAAGTGCTTCAGCTCGGCAAGCGCCTCGCGCGAGAACGCCGGATTCTCCGCCGCCGCCCGCAGGAACTCGTCCGTCGTGAGATTCGGCGCACGCACGGCATGGCGGCGCTGGATGTAGCGGCGCACCACCATCGTCAGCTCCACATAGAAGTCCTTGTAGCGTCCACGCCCCGGAAGCCCCTTCTTCAGCAAACGGTCCAGCTCCAACATCGCCCGCTCGATCGGACTCATCCGATGCTCCCGGATCTTCTGGAGAATCTTCCGTACCGTCCACCACACGGCGGCGACGATCGCGGCCACCGCGAACAGGATGCACGCAAGCATGCGCACCAGCCGCCAGGAGAGCGGCGGCAGATCCTTCTTCGGATCAACCTCGATGCCGCCCGTCACCGCTTCGCGGGCCGCCGGGCCCTCGAAGTAGACAGGTGCCGTATAAAACGATCCGGACAGAGTTCCGTTCCGCAGGATGGTGACCACGAACGGCGCCAGACGATAGACCTTCTCGCAAGGTTTTGGAACGAGCCGCCAGCGCGACACGTAAGTGGTGCTGCCGTCAGCCCCCGCCAGCGGCTCCTCCGCGAAATCCTCGGCAACCGAAAAGCCGCCGAACCGATCCCGGAGATCCGGCATCGCGAGCGTCGTCCCGACGGGCGCGACCGCCGTGACCGTAACCTCGAAATCGCGCGCGACGTCCACACGCGCGGGGTTCGGCTCCACCGTGATCGAAACGCCGTCCTTCGAGAGATCCACGGCCCCCAGCGAGACGACCGCAATCACCGCGAATGACAAAAAACAAAAAAACTTCATACTCCCCCGGCCTACGGCCTCCCCCTCTATCTTAGAGGGGGAGCCTATATTCCCGTAATATCGTCTCCAACTTTTCGACATTACCGATTCGTCTCCAACTTTTCGTCAGTACCAATTCTTCTCAAAAGATGGAGCGGATTATATCACAGCTTGCCGCTTTTTTGCCGGATGTGCTCAAAGGTTTTTTTGATCTCCGACGACTTCGGATAGATCTCCAGCGCCTTCGTCGCGTTCGTCTCGGCCTCGGCCAGCTTCCCCATCCGCATCTGCACGATGGCGAGATTGTTCAGCACCGCCGGCTCGTTGGGGTTGCGCGCGAGGCACCGCTTCAGATAGACCTCCGCCCGTCCGTACTGCTCATCGATGAAATAGCTCATGCCCATGGCGAAGTTTGCACTCACATTCTCAGGATCCGAGACCAGCACCTGCTGCGCGAAGGTTTTCGCCAGACGGAAGTCGGCGCGGCCCAACCCGATCCGCAGCCCCTCGCGCGGCGTCAGGCGCATTCCCTTCTGCTGCCCGATCCAGTCCATCTGCCGCCGGATGCGGGAATAGGCCTCGTTCTTGTCGTCAAGATCGTCGGCCTGTTTGCTCTCCTGCAAGGCCAACGCCGTATCGCCGGACTTGTCGGCGGCATCGGCCCGCATCCGGCACATCCGGGCAATTCGCCACTGGACGAACGTGAACATCGACTTGAGGGCATGATTTGCGACACCCATCGGATCGCCGTTCGCATAGAGCGACAGGATCCGGTCCGCCAACGCTAATGCCTCGTCCCGTCCCCGCGCCGCCTCGCCGGGCGCGAAACCGGCCGTCCGCGCAACAAACCCGCCGCAGGCCGGCATCGGCAGCTTGTCGTGCCGCCAAAGCTCGAACCCCAGCTGCAACGCGATGTTCGTGGCGCACTCCGGCTTGGCACGCACCCAGGTGCGCAGCGCGTCCGACGCGCCGATCGCCAGCATCCCGCGGTTCTCCTCGTCCGCCTCGCCGCGCGTGCGCAGCGCGATCTCGTAGGGCGAGGACCCCGACATCATCGAAAGCGCCTTGAGCGGTTTCCCCTGCAAGGTCGCCGCGACCTCCACCGCCGCGTCAACGGCACCATCGGTAAACAGCACCTGTGCGTTGCCGCACTCGGCCGCCGTCTGGCGCGCGTACGCGTTGACGACCGACGCCATCTGGTGCTCCGTCTGCGAGAACTTGAACGGGAACACGAGTGCGGCCGCCACGACCGGTTCGAAGAGGAGGACGACGCGCAGCACACGATCCACCATACGGAAGTTCTTCACCATGCGCTCGGCGACGGGTTCATCCTCCACCGCATCCTGGAAGCGGATCCTCGCGATGCGCCGGTAGTTGCGGAAGTAGATCTCCACCCCGATCACGCAAAGCGACATCATCGCCGTGAGAGAGGTGACGAGCAGGCAGAGACAGAGCAGATAGTGGGAGGTCACCGTCGTTGCAACCCCCGTCCACGTCCAGAACCAGAACGGCTTCCATCCGACGGACTGAAGAACGGCGAGCAGCCCGAAGAAGATAAAGTAAAGCCCGTGGAGATAGACGAGGAACCTGTCGTCATCCGTGGCCTGACGGAGCAGCACCGCGGACATGACGACCGGAAACACGACCACGCCGAAGATAAACACCCAGCCCACAGGCGTCGCCGCGCCCTGAATCAGCTGCACATAGCGGTAGAGATAGTGGATGTAGTAGGTGAAGGCGTTCCAGCCCTGCGCCTCAAGTCCGCCATGCCAGCGGAAGAAGAAGGTGTTGGAGACCATCAGGATCAGCCACCCGCCGATGAACGCCAGCGACATCCGCCGGAACGTGATGAGCCGCACGAGCGGATTGGCCATCAGGACGACATCCGGCGTGGCGGAACTCATGCGGAGGATTATGACCAGCGGGAACACGGCCATCGGTAGAAGGGCGAGCGGCGTCTCGGCGGCCAGAAGCCCCAGAACGGCCGACATGATGATCGCATGCCGCCGGTTCGAGGTGCGGATCGCGCGGAAGAAAAGACGGAGCGCCACCAGCGTGAACAGCAAGAGCAGCATCGTGGGCGAAAGTACCTGCCCCGCCCGCCAGACGGGATCCGAACACACAAAGAACACCGCGCCCTGCATGAGCACAAACCTCACGATCCGCCGGCTCCAACCCTTCCGCCGCATCCGGTAACGCAACGTCTCGGGCAGAATCTCATCAAACATCCGGAAAACGAGCGCGGCGGCAAGTCCCAACGAGACGGGCCCGAGCATCCGCAGCACGAAGAGACCGCGTTCCGGCCCCATCCAACCAAACAGCAACGCCGCCAAGCTTCGCCAAAGTCCAGGGAAAACCGTTGCCGGTGGCCGCAACCCCATCGCCACGGCGATTTCTTCCCAGAGATCCGGCGGCACTTCCGCGCTGTTGCCGGTAAACCATGCTAGCGCGGCTATGAATGCGCCCAACGCATAGGCTACGGCATGATCCCGCCACGTAAGCTCGCCGGGCTCTGCCATCAGGTCACACCAGCCCTCCGACGGCGCAACAGCAGCAATCCGCCGCCGACCAGCAGCAGAAGCCCACTCGATGGCTCAGGCACGGCCGTGAAAGAGGTTTGCGTCCAGATCTCCGTGATCGGCGGATTCACATCAAAATTGCGAGCAATGTAATTGGCTTCATAAAGCGAAGAATACGAGGCGGGGGCGCTTTCCGCAACCGTTTCAACCCACGAAGCGACGCCCGAACTTTCGTCCCAAGAAACGTTTCCGATCTCCACGATAAAGGAGTATTCGGGCGTTCCGGTAGAATAGCCATTCACCGGCGACTGGTTGCCGGTGGGGATGCCCGCACCCCAGCCAGACGGGGAGTCCCAAAGCTCTACCCCGACTGATCCATCAATCGTGCCCCCCGGAGAATACAGTGGCAGGAAGGCATCTTCCCCGCCGCCACCCGTCACGCGGATACGCGCCGCGTAGTAGGTCGCAGGCTCCGCGATGTAGGGGGAACTGGAATTGGGCATGGAGGGATCCAAGTAGTCTTTAATGGCGACACTCGTGCCATCCACATCAATCATCGCGGATTCATCCACCATCCAATACAGCACCTGATCCTCGGCGAACGAAACGCCCGCCGTGAGGATTACTGCAACCAAAGCCACCATTCTGGATGATCTTTTCATCATATCTTTTATTCAACCGCCTCAAACTTGATGTTGAGCGCATCGTCGCTCGTACGCTTGTACCAGAAGCCGGTACCCGCCGGAATCTTTCCGCCCGGCGTCCAGACCTGTCTTATCCGGCCTCTCATGTTCGTGATGACGTTGCATCCCCACATCCCCGAATTGCGGAAGTACTCCGTCTGAAGTCCCGATACGCCCTGCACGATGATTCGGTCGCTGTTTGCCGGCGTCGTCGTATTGCCTTCGCCATCAACAAACTTAAGATCGTTCAAGTCAACGTCATTGAACGTCGGATTCGCGACAAGGGTATGGCCAGGGGTCCCGGCGGATCCACCCGCCAAGCCTATCACGTAATCCTCCCCCGTGTAGCGACCGACTAGATAGATGTAGGGCCCCGGCGCGTTGCGGATAAGCCAGAACGCCTTGCCGGGGGCAAGCTTCGCCGCCTCCGCCACGACAACGGAAACGCCGCTTGTGGTGACGGTTACCGGCGTATTCCAAGAGTTCTCCGTCTCGCGTTCCCATGTGTGGAACTCCTTGTGTGCCGTGTCATAGGCGAGGATTGCGTCTCCATTCCCGATGCCGTTTGGATTGACAACGTCTGCGACAGCGACTTCGATTTCATTCGTGTTGTCAACAGCCATCGAGAGCCACGGCGCGACAGTCACGGTGTTCGTAAGCGCACACGACACACGCAGCACGCCGATGGTGGTGACGGACGGGATAACCGACTGGCCAGAGTAAAGTGCGGTATTCGTGGGAGAAAGGACCAGATTGAACAGGTAAAGCCCGGTAGGATCGTCTGGGCCAAGCGGGATGTTCAGTTCGTACTTGCCGTTCAACTCGCCTATTTCGAAATCCGCCGCGTCGAATTCAGCCTTTGTCCGGTCGCCTTTGAGCTTCTTGTCAAGGCGATACTGCACTTTCAGACCGGTTATCGTCTCCGCAAGAGGTTCGATATTCGGGAAATGGACAACGAACGAGTTCGGGGTCACGGTGCTTCCCTGCTGCATGATCGTTGCGACGACCTTCTTGCTGAAGTCCTTGCGTTCGAGAACGTAGTTCTGCCACAGGCGAAGCCCGTTGGGGCATATCGCATCGAGCGCACCGTAGCGGGCAAGGCCGACCGCAAGCTGCTCGCCCGTCATCTTGGACAGGTTGTTGTTGATGAGCCATTCCGGCCTGCCAATGGTAATCGGCGTCTCGTACCCGGTCGCGCCATCCATGTTGACCTTGAAGTCCCAGCCATTGATCACGACGGTGCAGTTCGTAACGAATGTCGCATGGTTCGGCGCAGATGCGCGGAAGTAGATCTTGTACGTGCCCGGCAGCGTGAACGACGGCACCTCGTGCTGCCATTCACCTGCCTCGTCGCGGAACTCGCACGTAAGCGGGTTGAGGTCGCCCCGCACAAGCCCTGTCACGTTTGTGACGACGGCCGGCGTGATGGCGGATCCCGTATAGTTCACCGTCACACCCTCGATTGTCGCCGTCAGCGGCGCCGGCGTCACCGTCACCTTGAACGAACTGCGCACGTCATCGTGGTTCGGGGCCGACGCCACAAACTGCACAAGATGGCTCCCCTCGTTCGTGAATGCGGGCATTTCACCCCAGTCGCCCGCACCGTCTGCACGATAGAGATACGTGACCGGCTGTTCGTTGCGGATGCCGGAGAGCGTCTTCTCAAGCCCACTCGCATCGAAGGCCTCGCCCGTGTAGTTTGTGACGACGTCCGCGATGGCTGCCGTAAACACGGCATTGGTGATCATATACGTCGCGCCAGAGAAGGCCAGCTTGTACTGATAGAGGTACTCCACGCCCTCCACCGTGTTCTGCTTCTGCGCGCCACCATTTTCGAGCATCAGCGAGCCCTGGGTTATTGGATAGTTTCCCGAAGGCGAGACCGCCGTCACCTCGCATGCCATCTCGCCTGTCAGTCCGTATTTGTTCTCGAATCCCCAACCTTCGGTCTGTCCCGCGAACTCTGGCCCGGTGTAGTCGATCGTCTGGACAGGATCACCATAGCACGCAATCTTCGGATTGGCCGTCACGATGTAGAGGAGCGTGTTCGCCTCGACAGCGTGAAACACGTTGATCGTCTTTGTCGCCTGCGAATACGAGCCGTCGATGACGACGAGGTTCGTGGCGACGACGCCCTCCGTCTCGACGATCACGTTCGTCGCCAGTGCAAGGCGTACATAGTAGTTGGTCGCCGTCTCTGACCAAAGCGGAAAGGTCACTGACGGTGAAGGTACGTCCAAGCCGAGATCGGCGCAGAATCCAAGGCTGACGACCTTCACCGACTCTTTGCTCTCCGGATTCTCGCCCTTCACGTCGCTTTCCACGCGTGAGTACAGAGCGACTAGCTGTATTTCCGTCGGGTCGAGCTTGCCAACGGTCGCCGTGAAGTTGACCGTGGCCACGTTGCTGTCCGCCCACGATGCGCTGTTGAGGACGGTGCTCGGCGTCTCTTTCGTGTCGAGCTCCACAATCTCGGCCGAGGGGAAGAGCTTGATGCCCTGGCCGTCGCCGGACGCAAGACGGATGTAGTATGTCCTGTTGCGTTCAAGTCCCTCGGACGCGGGCAGGTTAAAGGTTGTCTTCGCGGAGAGGTTGGCTCCGGTGTTCGGCCCAAGGTCGAGGAGGAACACGCCTTCGCCAGACGGCGGTTCAGCGCCTTCAAGATTCGCCCTGTCTTCGCTCCAATAGCAGTAGAGGTGCGTCACTTCATTCGTGTCGTGGAGCTTGTAGGTGACGGTTGCGTAATCGTTGGAAAGTGCGATCTTCGACTCGGTCCAGCGAGCGGCGGTTAATGTGATCGCGGGCACGGTGAACGAGGCGATTTCGTCCGAAAACGCGTACGAGTTCGCGCCCTTGCGCGCGACAAGGCGCACCCAATATGTATAGCCGACTTCCGGCGGTATGAATATGGCGCTGCCGACGCCAACGGCTGATTCCGCGACCTTGACCCAACTGCCGCCCTCGGTGCTGTCGAGCTCCTCCGGTCCGACGGTGCTGTAGTGGACGAGAATGTCGGCAACGTCGTTCTGTACGCCTGCCCAGTACAGGCGGTAGTCGATCTTGGCGATACCCGCCACATCGTTCCCCTCTTCCTCGTTTACCGCCTCCACGTAGTTGCAGCTCGTCATCGAGATGCGAGGCTCTTCGGCGACGGGGTCGCGGCCGTGCACCTCGTAGGAGATGATCACGACGCCGTCGCCGCCGTTGCCGCCCTGCCAGTACGTTGAATCGTCGTTGTCATCCTTAGTCATGGAACCGCCGCCGCCGCCTGCGCCGGTGTTGGCGACGCCGGACGTCGCGGGAGTCTTGTTCGGAACATCCGCCGCGTTGCCGCCGATGCCGGAGCCGCCGGCGCCTGGCTTGGAGTAATTGCCGGCCTCGTCAAAAGTGTAGGCGTATCCGCCGCCGCCGCCAGCGCCGAACCAAAGCGTTTCGCCGAGCATGTCGCAGACGACGCCAGAACCGCCGGCGCCGCCGCCGTACCAGCTGTCGGAGCTTGCGGTCAGTCCCTCGCGCTGGCCGCCGCCGCCGCCGCCGGCCGCATACGCGCCCTTGGCGCCGTTGTTCTGCTTGTGGTTGCCGTTGCCGCCGTCGTGGCCGTAGACAATGCCCGCCGCCGACAAGGCCGAGCCACCGGACGCGCCCGTTGTAGCGCCGTCTCCGCGCCCCCCCGCGCCACCGCCGGAAGCGCCGTCGCCACCATGGACTATGTCCGCAGTCGTGCTGCAGCTGCCGCCGCCGCCACCGCCGGGAACTTCAATAAGAGGATGCCCGCGGTCGCTGTCGAGCGAGAAGGTTGAGTATTCGCCGGCCCCCTTCGAACTCAAGGTCGTGGTGTTGGACGGGGCAATGCCGCCGCCGCCGACTGTGATGAAGTATGTCGTGTTCGTCGTTACGCCGTACGACTTGCTGTAATAGACGCCGCCGCCGCCGCCGCCGCCGCCGATCTTGTAGCCGCCCGCGCCGCCGCCGCCAACGACGATGATCTCGATGTTCGTCACGTAGTCCGGCGTCGTGAACGTGTATTCTCCGCGGCGGTACATGTGGACGAACCTGTTGTCCAGGCGCATCAGCTCTCCGTCCGCGGCCGATTCGTTGACGTTGCCGTTTGTACGGAACGCCCCCGAATGTTCGTGCGTCTGACGCCGCTCGCCGGCCACCTCGTTGACTGCGCGGATGCGGAAGTTGTAGGGCATGTCCTGCTTGAGCCCGAACACGGGAATCGAGAACTTCGTGCCCGGAGTGGCATCATCGAGCAAGTGCGTCCAGTCGTCCTCGTCCGGCGGCTCCTGGCCGTCGGCC
>CACZCD010000135.1 GCA_902779565.1 uncultured bacterium
TTGAGAGTTAAGAGTTGCGAGTTTAGAGTTTAGTGTTTAGAGTTAATTCTTAGTATCAACTCTAAACTGGAAACTCTAAACTCTAAACTGAAAACTACCGGCTAAATGGCGGGTGAGACGATAAAGACGAAAGGGATTGTCCTTGACATCCATCCTTGGTCGCGAACCAGCCATGTGACCACATGGCTCACGCCTGATCATGGTCCCGTCACGACGCTCGTCAAAGGTGCGGTGCGTCCGAAAAGCAGCTTTCTCGGCCAGTACGACCTCTTCTACACCTGTGAGCTGGTGTACTACGCGCGCGCCAAGAGCGAACTTCACGCCATCCGTGAGGTCTCGCCCCTTGACCTACGCGAACATCTGCGCGGCGATTTCCGCGCGACGGCGTTCGCCTCCTACGCCGCCTATCTCGTGAAAGAGCATTGTCCGCACAACGGCGAGGCTGCCGCATGGTATGATTTCCTTGAGCGCATGCTGGACGTCTGCCGCGACGGAACGCCTCCCTCCGAACGCCTGCTGGTGCAGCTTGAGTTGGGGTTCCTTTCCTTGGCGGGTCTGTCCCCGGACTTCGCCGGCGCCGACTTTGCGGCGGCGACCGTGCCGTTCTCGATTGATCTCGGCCATGCCGGGACGGGGGGCAAGACCGTCCAGCTGCCGTCCTCGGCGGCACGGTTGCTGGCGGAGCGGGTGGGGGCTTCCGAGATCCTATCGCCCGAAGATGTCGCCGCCTCCGTCCGCTTTCTGGGGCTTTTCCTCCGCTATCATCTTGATTCGCCGCCGGACATCCGCCGCAACACCTGGCGCCTGCTTGCAATGGCGCGCCGGAAATGATATACTACGTCCCGTTTTTTTCACCACATGAGGAGGAGGAACGAGGTTCCATGGCAGACAGGAAGATGGAAGATCTGGCGGCAGAGCTCCAGCTGATGACAGAGACGCAGGACTTTGCGGGTGCATTGAAGATTATCACGGAAAACAAGGACATTCTGACCACAAACCTCCAGTCCGCCGGCGTGCGGGAGATCTTGAAGAAGGCGACAAAGGACCGCCTTCTTCTTTCTTTTGTCGAGTCGGTCGGTTTTGGGGTGCGTCCGCTGCCGGAGTCGCTGGCGCGTCTGGAGCGGTTGATGTCCTACACGCCCGGCACGCGCGTGCTGAACACCACCTGGGGTCTGGGCGAGATCAAGCGCTTGGACTATTTCTACCGCAAGATCACGGTTGATTTCAAGATGCGCAAAGGACATCAGCTGACGTTCGATGCGGCGTGCGAAACGCTCGTTCTTGCGCCGGAGGATCACATCCTCGTGACGGCGGCGGCGGATCCGGACCGCGTGGCGACGATGCTCCGCGATCAGCCCGGCGAGTTCGTTAAGGCGATGCTCAAGAGCTTCGGCGACATGCCGATCACGCGTCTGGAGGAGGAGTGCGCCAAGCAGGGCTTTGTGAAGAGCGCCAACTGGAAGGCATTCTGGGAGCGGGCGCGCACCGATCTCAAGAAGGAGAAGCTCGTCGAGATCCCCACGCGCCGCGCGGAGCCGCTGCACCTCAAGGCGTCGGCGGAGACCTACGGCGACAGCTGGTTCACGGCGTTTTCGCAGATGACCGATCCGAAGTCCATCCTCTCCTCGGTCAAGGAGCTGGAGGGCACGGGACGCCTGAAGGCGCTCGACGAGGCCTCGCGGGCGAAGATCTCCGACCGCCTCGCCTTCGCGCTCAAGGGTGCGCGCGGCGTGGACGATGCGCTCTATGCGCGGCTGGCGTTCTGTGTGGATGGCCTGAAGCTGGAGACGCCGCCCGTGGCGAAGTGCCGCAGCTATCTCTGGGAGTACAACCGCTATCTCGCCGCCGCGCGCAGCCTGCCGGCCCGCGACACCGGGACGCTGGTGGCGTTCCTCACCGCCGAGAACCGCGAGGAGACGAAGCACAAGCTCTTCGCCGCCCTTGCCGAGATGTGCTTTGCGTTCCTCTCCGAGACGCTGACGTTCTTCTCGAATGACGCGGACTGCGAGGAGGCCGTGGCGGCGCTGCTCAAGACGCCCCATCCGCCGGCGACGCTCGTCACCTGCATTCTGGGCCGCTACGACAGCTACAAGCACTGGACCAAGCTGCCGGGACTCGTGGCGATCCTGCAGCACGCCATTGCGTTGGGCGAAGGGCGGCAGACGGGCGAGACGCTCAAGATGCAGAACGTGATCCGCCGTCTTTTCGCCGACAAGGCATGGCTCGAGAGCATCTTCGGTCAGCTCTCCGCCGACGAGAAGGTGCAGATCTTCGAGCGCTTCCAGGCCTCGCCGGCGTGGGATCCCGCCACGCACCGCACCATCACGATCCGCATGACGAAACTCGACCCGAACCTCGCTTCGCACGTGGTGCGGAAGGTCGAGAAGAAGGTGGAGGCGCGCGTCACGTCGCAGCGCAG
This sequence comes from uncultured bacterium, assembly GCA_902779565.1. Taxonomy (GTDB): domain Bacteria; phylum Verrucomicrobiota; class Kiritimatiellia; order RFP12; family UBA1067; genus UBA1731. Next base: position 2,420 of record CACZCD010000135.1, read on the forward strand.
CTACAACGAGAAGAAAGCCGCCTACGACCATCTCGTCAACGTGGAGATGCCGGAGAACACGAAACGCATCGAGTTCGCGCGCGGCTACGGCGATCTCAGCGAAAACGCCGAGTATCAGTACGCCAAGGATGAGCAGCGCGCGCTGCTGCAGAAGCAATCGCTCATGCAGAAGGATCTCGACGAGGTGAAGCCCACGCTGTTCGAGGGCGTGGTCGCCGACGAGGTGCGCCGCGGAACGGCGGCGGTCGTCTCGGTGAACGGTGAGGAGAAGACGTTCGTCGTGCTTGGCGAATGGGACAACGAGCCTTCGCTCGGCATCATCTCTTCCGGCACGAAACTGGCCGCCAACCTGTTGGGCCGCAAGCCCGGAGATGCCGTTGAACTCGCGGATGCGGACGGGAACGCCGTCGCGGCGACGGTGGTGCGTGTGATGCCGCTTTCGGACGAACTGAAGGCGTGGATCAAAGGATAGCGAAAAGGAGGATTTGAATTATGGCAACGAAGAAGAAAGCGCCCGCAAAGAAGGCACCTGCAAAGAAAGCCCCGGTCAAGAAGCCCGCGGCGAAGCCGGCCGCGAAGAAAACGCCGGCGAAGAAGGTGGCAGCGAAGCCCGCCGCAAAGAAGCCGGTTGAGGAGCCGGTGAAGAAGGAGCGCAAGGCGCCGCCGAAGATGAAGAAGATGGTGGTGAAGCCCGTCCCGATCCCTGTCCAGGAAGAGCTTTACGAGAATGAATCCAAGGATTTCGCTTTTGCTTTCGCCCAATCGATGATGCAGGAGCAGAAGGCGGCAGAGGCCAAGAAGTCGCAGGCGATTGCGGCGAGCGCCGTGAAGCTCCCGAAGCGCCCGACGTCGCGCGAGAAGGGTTCGGCGACGCTGAAGTTCTCCAATGCCGACCTTGCGCAGTTCCGCAAGTCGCTGATTGCGCTTCGCGAATCCATCGTCGGCAAGACGGCCACGCTCAAGACGAACGCGCTTGAGCAGACGATCGACCGTGCTGGTGAGGATGAGGACGGCAGCGACAGCTTCATGCGGCTTCAGAATCTTGGTCAGGTGGGCGAGCAGAACAAGACCCTCCAGAAGATCGACGAGGCGCTTCACCGCATCGAGGATGGCACCTACGGCATCTGCGAGGTCTGCGGCCAGCTGATCCGCAAGCCGCGTCTGCGGCATCTGCCGTTCGCGCACACGTGCATGGAGTGCCAGAGCGCGATGGAGTCCAATCCGGACGCCGTGGTGCAGGGCTGATCCATGCGCCGGTTCGTCTTCTCCTTCACTGTCGTCATCAACCTGCTCCTGCTGGATCAGGTGGTCAAGGCGGCGGCGATCCAGAAGCTCAAGGGGCAGCCACCCGTTGAGGTGCTGCCGTTTTTCAATCTGGCGTATGTGGAGAACCGTGGGTGCGCCTGGGGATTGTTCCAGGGGCAGGTTTGGCCGCTCGCGGCGTTTGCGGCCGTGGCGTTCGCCCTGCTCGTGTGGAAACGGAAGAGCGTATTTCCGCGCGGCATCTGGGGGCTTGTCGCCGAGCATCTTCTCTATGCGGGGATCCTCGGCAACCTGATCGACCGTCTCTACTACCGTTTTGTGGTGGACATGTTCGATTTCCATTGGGGCGTGCACCACTTCCCCTGCTTCAATGTGGCCGACTCGTGCATCACCGTTGCGGCGGGCATCCTGATCGCCTGCTCCCTTTTCACAAAGTCCGAAAAGTGACTCAGACCGCCGCTCCATGATAATGACCGATAAGGATAGAGGGTCTATGAAAAGCAAGAAACCTCTGTTGGCTGCAGCCGTCGCGCTCGCTGCCGTGTTTTCGGCGATAGCCGGTGAAGGTGATGTTCTCGCCAGATTCTATGGCGAAAACGTCGGCAAGGCTCTCCGTCGCATTCCGAGCTGGGTTGTGCCGGAGAACGCGTTCGTAGGCCTTTCCAACTCTGACTTTGAGGATGAGTCCGGCGCCACGCAGAAGCGAATTTTCGATGCGTATCGCGACAGGAGCGACTGGAACGTGATCACCTACACGCTGCGCTGTGTGCCCGATCTCAGCAGTCCGGAGGTGCAGCGTCGAGTGGCGGTGGCGGCGACGCGCGCGAAGGAGATGGGCATTGAACTGCTGATGGATATCGACCCGCGTATCATGCGCAACGAGTTCTTCGCGCGTTGGCCGGAGGACTGCCTGCGACTGCGCCAGTTTGAGATCGTCAAGCCGGATGCGGACGGCACGGCGCGCTTCAGGGCGGTGGAGGACTTCATGCAGGACCACATGTGTTGGGGCGCAAACTGCCCGTACAGCGGTTGGCGGGAAGGGCGGCTCGTCGCGGTCTCGGCCGTGAAGGGCAAGGACCTCTCCACGTTGAGGGCTCTCGCCGCAGAGGGGTTGGTATGCACTTCGAATTCCGTGAGCGGCATCGTCCGCGGGCTTGCGTCCGGCGAGACGCTCCTCGCGGAGGTGGAGTTCCCGCTCTACGGTCCTGATCCGTATTCCCCGAATCTGGTGCCGTTCACGCGCGAGATGATGCTTCGCTACAGGAAACTTGGCGTGCAGGGCGCGATGCGCGACGAATGGGGCTTCATGGGACCGCGCAAGACGGTACAGGAGCATCGGGCTTTTTGGTATTCCAAGCCGTTCGCGGAGGCGTACGCGCGGATCTCCGGCGGGCGCGACTACGGGAAGGACATCATGGCGCTCGCGCTTGGCGTGGAAGGTCCGGAGATGTACGATGCGGTAAGCGCCTACATGCGCACGATCTACGAAGGGTGCAAGATCACCGAGGAGGACTTCTATGCGGCAGACAAGGAGTATTTCGGACCAGATGTGTATGTGGCGAAGCATGCGACCTGGTACACCTCGCTGGGTCTGGTGAACGAATACATGCACAACGGCATCGACTGGTGGGTGGCGAAGCGCGATTGGGCGCAGAGCGACGAGAGCTGTGCGGTGCCGGTCGATACCGGTATGATGCGGAAGTTCGGCACGCCGCTCTGGATGAACGAGGGCTACGGGCCGAACCCCGCGCATTATGCGAAGTCACTCTGGCAGTACATGCTGTGTGGCGGCAGGATGGTCTATCACGGCATCTACGGCGGCAACTACCTGGCCCGGTACGATACGCCGAGCGAGCGCAAGTACCACGGTCAGGCGGACATTCTCACGGTGGAGGGGGTGCGTGCCGAGGAGATATCGCGCCTGCTGCCGCTGATGACGCGCGCGCAGATAGACTGCCCGGTGGCGTACGTCTTCGGCCACGAGCGCCTCGTGAACTGGCTTGACCCTGCGTACCGCGACTGGGGCGAGCACATTGCCCACGGTCTTGGCGGGCTTGGCTACTACGTGGACGCTTTCCCCGCGAGCGAGATTGCGCTGGGAACGATATCGGTGGATGGCGAAGGTCGCATCTGCGTGGGTGGGCACCGCTACGAGGCGTGCGTGCTGCACCATCTCTCCGACGCCGAGCGCGCCGCGTGGTGCAAGGTCGTGGACGGGCGCAAGCTTGCCACGCGCGTGTTCACCGATCCAGCGGTGGAGGCGGTGGCCGACTACCTTGTCTCCCGAAAGGCTGTCCGCCAGACTCCGCTTATGGAGACGGGCCTTGGCGGTCGGCGCGCGAACAGGCTACCGGCTTCAGACGGCACGATGATCCTCACGGATGGCACTGTGGTGCGTGTGAAAGGCGCATCGCCAGACCTCGCCGGCGACGCAATTGCCGGCACGCTATCCGTCGGCGGAGCGAACGTGGAGTACGCGGCACGTGGAATGTTCGCCGCGCGCGTGGAGAAGGGCACGATCACGGGGATTGCCGGCGGCGAGGTGGTTCGCATCGCCGCGCCAGGGTTCAAGCTTGAGCTTGACGTCCCGGCCGACATCGCCCTCACGAAGATCGGCGGCGAATGGCATGGCGTATGGCAAACGCCGGATCTCTCCGCACCGGTTCCGGCGGCGCTTCTCAAGATTACCTCGCGGTGGGTGAAGCTTCGCGGCATCGAACCGCCGGTGAAGGTGGGGAAGCAGCCTTGTCTGCCGTAAAGAATTGACAGAGACAACTTTCATCGGGAAGGCGCTCGACTTCTCCTTTGCGGACGGGGACGCCTCAGTTCGCGCCGTTTTGTGGTATAATCCTCTGCCATCAACAACGTGACAAGGAGAAAGACCGTGAAAACATTTCTGCGTGAGGGATTCTTCACTGACAAGGAGACGACGCTTGTCGAGGCGGGCGAGCTCAAGGCAACGCTCTTCACCTACTCGACCGGCGTGAAGGCCGTTCGGATCTCCAACGCCAAGGGCTCCGCGACGGTGCTGCCGTTCGACGGACAGGCGGTGTGGCGGTGCGACTTCCTCGGTCGCGAGCTGACGATGAAGTCGATCTACGACGAACCGCAGCGTTGCTCCCTCTACGGAGAGACTTACGGCTTCTTCGTGATGCACTGTGGCTTGACCGCGATGGGCAACCCCACCGCCGAGGATACGCATCCCGGACACGGCGAGCTGCCGCTGGCGCACTATGAGAAGGCCTGGGTGGAATGCGGCGCCGACGCCAAAGGGGCGTGGATCGCAGTCGGCGGCGTCTATGCGCACCGCCGCTGCTTCGAGGCGAACTATACGTTCTCGCCCACACTGAAGCTGCGCGCCGGCGCGACGTCTTTGGAGATCGATGTGTCGTTCACGAACCTGAAGGACCTGCCGCTCGAATACTACTACCTTTGCCACGTGAACCACCGGCCCGTGGATGGCGCGCGGCTCCTGTACACGGCCGATCCCGCCAAGGCGATCATCAACCGCGAGGTGCCGGAGGGCTACCGCAAGGACTGGGCGGATGCCACGAACGCCTGGTTGGACGCGATGGAACGCAACCCGGCCTGCGGCGACCGGATCGGCGCGAAGGGCGAGAGCTACCGCCCAGAGATCGTCAACTGTTTCATGCACCACGCCGCAAAGGATGGCTGGGCCTACACGATGCAGCTCGCGCCGGACGGCACGGCCGTCTATGTGAAGCATAATCCGAAGCAGCTGCCGTTCGGTACGCGCTGGATCGCGCGGACGGTGGACGAGGATGCCCTCGGCATGTGTCTGCCCGCGACGGCGGAGCACAAGGGACGCCTCTACTGCCGGGCGCATCATCAGCAGCGGATGCTGAAGACGGGCAAGACGGTGCGGTACCACATCGAGACGGGACTGCTCGGCAAGGCGGATGCGGCGGCGATGAAGAAGTTAATCGTTGGTCGTTGATCGTTTATGGAAACGGGAAAGAAAAAGATTTCGCCGATGCCGGCCGCGAAGCGGGCGCTGAAGAAGAAGGCCATCGCGCGCGAATTTGAGCGGAAGCGGCGCGAGCTGGGACTCAACGCCCCCACCGTGAAGCGTGGCCTTGGGTTCTATCTGATCCTGATGGTCGGAATGGCCCTGATCGCTTCGCTCGTCTTCAAGCAGGCCGGCATGGTCGAAAAGCGCAAATCCGTGAACACGAAGCAGCTCTTCGCCCAACGCAGCGTCGATGCCTTGGCCGAGGCGTTGGGGCGCTACCGCTTCCACTGCGGCTGCTATCCAACCGCCGAGGACGGTGGACTCGACGCGCTCGCGGCCAAGACCTCGCGCTATCCCGGCTGGCTGGGTCCCTACGCCGGCTCCTGGGGGACGATCATTCCGGATCCATGGAAGCGTCCCTACATCTACGAGCCGCAGACCAATGGTCCTCCTGTGGTGCTGTCGCTGGGGGCGGACGGTGTTCGCGGTACGGCGGATGACGTGATGCCGGATCCGGCGCTTTTCGAAAAGCCGTTCGCGGATCCTTCCTGGACGAACGATTGGGTCCATTTCTCCAAACGCGGCATCATCCTCGTGCCGAAGAAGCAAGTGGAAAAGTGAAAAGGTGGAAGAGATGAAGAGTGAAAAGGTGGAAGAGGGGAAGCCGCTCATCGAAGTGAAGGGTCTGCGCATCGCTTTTGGCGATGCCGTCCCGGTGCGCAACATCAGCTTCTCCGTGCCGCCGCATGGACGCGTGGCGATCGTGGGGGAGTCGGGGTGCGGCAAGTCGCTCACGGCGCTTTCCCTCTTCAAGGACCATCCGGAGGTGCGCATCGCCTACATCTTTCAGAATCCGATGGAGTCGCTCAACCCGGTGATGAAGATCGGTGCGCAGATCCACGAGACGCGGAAGGGACTTTCGCGCGAGGAGATTGTGGATCTGCTGCGTCGGACGGGGCTTGAGGATCCGGAACGGGTGTATGGATCCTATCCCTGCCGTCTTTCCGGCGGTCAGTGCCAGCGGGCGATGATCGCGATGGCATTGGCGGCGAAGCCGGAGCTTCTGGTGGCGGACGAGCCGACCACGGCGTTGGATGTGACGACGCAGCGGGAGGTGCTCGAACTCATCGATTCGCTCGCCGCCGAGACGGGCATGGCGGTGCTGCTCATCACGCACAATCTGGGGCTTGTCGCCGGACGCATGGATTTCGTGAACGTGATGTATGCGGGCGAGATCGTGGAGTCTGGTCCGGTTCAGGAGGTTCTGGCGCATCCGCGCCATCCGTACACGCAGGGACTGCTGAAGGCCGTTCCGGCGCTCGATGCCCCGATGGATGCGCCGCTCGCGGACATCCCCGGCACGGTGCCGCCGCCCGACGCCTGGCCGAGCGGCTGCGCCTTCCATCCCCGCTGCCCGTTCGCGACGGACGTCTGCTCGCGCGAAGCGCCGCCCACCAAATGGTGTGGCGAGGTGCGTTTCGCCTGCCATCACGGAGATTGATGCCTCATGCTTGACGCGCTCGCCTCCCATCTCGATCAGATTGCCGCCCTTGCCCCTGTGTGGGGGTATGCGTTCATCTTCCTGTTCATGACGGTGGAGAGTTCCTTCATCCCGTTCCCGAGCGAGATTGTGATGATTCCGGCGGGGTTCCTCGCGGCGCGTGGGGAACTGTCGTTTCATGCGGCCACGCCGGATCTCGTTGTGGCG
>CACZCD010000136.1 GCA_902779565.1 uncultured bacterium
GTACAGATACCTTGGCGAATACACCCGCTTCGACACGAGGCAGCGTTCCACATCGCCCTTCTGGAGTTCAACGGAGACCTCGTAGTCGTTTGCACGTTCAAGCCCATTCACCGCCGGCGGGAACGAGACCGTGAAGAAATCATGTCTGTTGCCGCCCCTGTCCTTACCGTCGGTAAACGCAATCTTGAACTTCTTCTCCGCACCGGCGGCGAACTCCACCGGCCGCAACATTTTCGCCCGATTCCCGAAACTGTACGGGCGTTCCTCCGGCTTCTGCGAAAAAGACGAGAAGGGAACCATCCAGTCCGGACCGAGCATTTTCCCCTCCTCAAAATCCCATCTCCGGATCAACAGCCCCTTCGTGCCAACCGTGCACAGCATTCCCTGATGCGTGCGTCCGCTCTCCTTGTGCTGCGGCATCATCTGGTACGGCGGAATCGGCGGACGGTCTGATATGCAGTAGGCATTCTCGCGTCCGCCAAGCGTACAGCAGTAGCGGAGCGACGGCACTTGAATGCAGGTGAATGCACCCTGCCAGATGGACATTTCCGTCGAAGCGCAAAGATGGGCATGCCCACAGAATGCGACAAGATTCGGATACTTGGCAAAGAGCTGCGTGGTGTCACCGCCGTCCTGTCCATACAGGTAGGGTCCTCCAGCCGTACACTTCGGCACCCGATGCTGAGAGAAGAACAGCGGCTTCCGCGGATCGTATTTCAGCTTCTCAAGAACCTCCTTCAAGCCCGGCACATTCTGGCCCGAGGGGTTGTCCGGCGTGCCGCGCGAGAAATGGTACAGAACAAACGGGAAGCCCTTCACCGTCTTCACTTCGATTGGATGCCAAGGTTCCTTGAAGCAGTCTTCCCAGATGGCCTTTCGGTCGCCTTTGAATATCGTGGAAGCGTGGCGAAGCGCGTCATCGGGGACGAGCGCCTTGGCATCGTCGCGGTCGATATAGGAGACGGACATATCGTGGTCGCCATAGTGCATGAGGTTCACGACGGTGCGCCCGTCACTCCCCTTGCCGCCGGGGAACACCTTGAACCACGTCTCCGCGAGAAGCTCAAGCTGCTGCTTCAGACCATAGTCGGCCAAGTCGCCACAGGCAAGTACAGCATCCACCTTCCAGGCGTCCAACTGCCGAAGCGCCTTCTCAAAGTAGGGCTGCTGCTTCCGATCGGTGATATGGATATCGGAAAGAGCACCGAACCGCAATTGTTCTTCGCCGATGTCCGGCGCTGTCCCCGCACCTTGACGGGACGGCCGCCCCACGACCGCCGCAAACGCGCCCGTCGTCCCAAGAAATCCCCTTCTTCCTATCATTTCAACCTCACTCTCACAAGCTTCATCTAAAGATGATGCGCAGGCCACGAGGATAAATGCTCAGCTTCCCGTCCTTTAGGCCAATGACCTTCGTGCGGCACGCTTCGCCGTCCAACGTCAGATCCCACTGCGCAAGATTGGCCACGCCCGCCAGATGCGAATAGTCGCCCGGCAGATCGATCGACACGCCCGAAGACAGATTGGCATTTCGGACATCAATCGTCCCTTTTGCGGCAAAAACGACGTTGGATATTCTGCCCGCCGCGGCCGCCGCATTAACGACGAGGCCCGATACTGCGTAAGGCGCACCGATCACTTCCAGCACGCCATTTCCTGAGGCACCAATCGCCGAGAAGGCATACTGATGGTGATCCACGTTCAACCCCGTATCAGCATCGAAGGCGTATCCCTTCCCCTGACGCACGCCGTAGCTCATGGAAGCGGTTGGATCGGAAAACCATTTTGGCTGGAACTCGGGAATCTCAAGGTCATCCTTGTCGTCGAAAAGACGATCCCAGTGGATGCCGTCCGTACTGCCCTCGAAGCGGAAGGATTTCAGGTTTCGCCCGTTGTAGCTGCCAATCCCTGAACGGTTACGGCCCGAGGCGATATCCATGGCCACAGCAGTACCCGTGACCGATGCCGGAAGACGAAAGACGATCGGCACCCACGTCGATTCGTTATTAAGCGTCATGCCAGTCGTGTAGGCACATCCAAACGTCCCGGCCAAGACCTGGGCGGCACCGTCAAACAGTCGCTCAAGCGCCTGCATGTTGCCGGCGGCACGCGTTCCGTTGAAAGAGACTGTCGTATCGGTCCGCCCGATTCCGGCATAGCCTGGCTGCAAACCGGCATAACCGGTCGATTCGTCAAACGTGACATGGTCGTCGTCCTGAACGATGCCGCGGGCAAGGTTGTTGCCGGCGGCATCGTAAACGGCGACCTCGGTAACCTGCAGATATCCCTTCTGATTGGCTGAAATGGCCTTAGCCGTACCATCGGCGTTGGTGCCGACGGAATAGGTTGTATCGTAGGTAGGGCATCCATAGCCGTTTTCCTTGACGGTCAGGCGGAACCAGGTGTAGCGCTTTTCCGGATTCCAAACCGCCAGATGTCCGTCCTGCGCCGTAAGCGAGCCGGTGAACGTGTTCGTTCCGCGCAACGTCCATGTGCCGCTGCCATCCTTTACGACATCGAGCGTGCCCTCGCCGTCCCGGATATCCATGGCCGTATTGCCGTGGTCTGACGAGCCGGCCAGCGTAAGCGTCTTGCGCCCTTCCCCCAGCGCATAGACGTTTTCAAGGGTGTAGCGTGCAGAATCCGAGATGAACCGGCCTTTCGAGCGAATGGCCATCGGGCGCGTGGAACAACGGGCCTCGGAAGCACCTGTGTATTCCATCGTCCCTTCCGTTCCGTCCCCTCCCAGCACGAACGCATAATCCACCGGCGTGCCGTTATCGTACGTGACAGCATGGGCACGCTGGAACAGGTTGGTCGAGTAGCCCAGCGAACTGGCGACGCCCTTCTCCGCGATCGAATCGTACTGGATCGTCCCGTCCTCGACATCGATCACACCCAGCGAACCGCGCGAGGTCTGGTCGGCGAACCGCCACACGCCCGTTCCCTTCTTGATGACGTAGAACACGTTCTTCCCGTTGTTTTTCGGCGGAAACGTGACGGACAACACGCAGGCATGGGCCGTATTCGAACCGCGGAGGGTCAATTCGCGAAGCTGCCCGTGCGTGTCATCGCCTCCCGAACTATCCATCTTGCCGGTAAGCGTCAATCCGCCGTATGCGCCGGCATCGAGAAATGTCGCGGACCCGAGCCAAAACGTTTTGCCGCTGGTTTCTTCTTCCGTACCGAGGTAGATGACCCCTGACGAACTGCTGAAGTTGAAATTACCGGTGCCCAATGAAGACGGGACCGAGCTGTTCGCACCCAAACGCGTAAATCCGCACACACCGGCACCACTCAGGCAGATCGTGTCAATGACATTCGTAGGGCATGTGATGTCGTGACGGCCGGCGGTGATGTCGATGCGGATTTTGCCGGTCATCCAGCCGCTGTACGAACTGTAATCCGATCCGTAAAGGAATATGCGTTGCTGGGTTTCATTGTCGAGCGTAACGAATCCCTTCCCGTTCAGTCCGGAAAGATACGTATACCCAGTCTTGCAGGTGTCCAGCGTAGCACCTTCTTCCACAAAAGCCACGCCATGCTTGAACACTTCGGTCGCAGATGTGCCGCCCTGATAGAGATGGAGCACGCCTTCGACCACGTCGAGGTCCAGACAATAATCGCACAAGATCGTGCCATCCTTCACCTTGCCGTAGCTCGCCAGCTCCAGCGCACCGCCGCCAGTCTTACGGAGCGTACCGGTGTTTTGGGCGCCTGAGATGAGATATTCCGTGACCGGAACCGACAGGATGGCCCTGCCTTCGTACGTACCGGGCACGTTGACTTCGAAAACAGCCTGACCTTTGGGTACAATACGGTTGAGTGTGTTGATCAATGTCCAGCTCGCGCTTCCCGCCGTCACCTTGGCCGTCATGTTGGCGGGAATCTCAACCGTATCGCCCGCCGCCGGATCGCGCGAATACGTGCCGGAATATGACGAAGCCACCGTCCAGTCGATGTCATCCCGCCCCGACAACGCAGAATCAAGCACATACGTACCCGCAAAAACAGGCAAGGCGCAAAGCGACAGCACGAACGACATCCTTTTCATGTACATAACCATCCTCCTGAACAAAACGAATGAATGTAATATAACATATCGATCTTTATCGCGCAAGCGGATAGAGACGGAGGGTCATCACCGAGCGGAACGTCTTCTTGTCGCCATCGGAAACCAGCACCAGAAGACGCGCGCCGTCGGAGAGTTTCGGCCCCAGACAAAGACCTTCATACATCGAAAGCCCCGTCGTCTCATACAGCAGCCGCTTCTCGACCTTCTTCAGCGAAGGCGCGTTCGAGATGGACGCAAGCCCCTGCACGTCCGTCGCCGACGAAAAATCCGTCTCGTAGAGGCGGCAGCGCAACCGCGGAATGAGGACCTTGCTGAACTCACGCTCCAGCACCAGAAGCGTACCGTCCTCCAGAAGGCACAGCTCCGCGATGCCGCTGCGAGAGAGATCCTCCTTCTTGCGATTGAACCAGGGACCGCCCGCAATCGTATCCGTATAATACACCCACTGCCCCGAAACGGTCCAGGCATCCTTCACGGATTTGCGCACAAAACGCACAAGCCGAACGTCCGTTCCCTGCGTGCGCGTCGCGCGCGGGCCGTCGGGCACCAAGGCCTCCTCCATGCACGTCCAAAGGGTCAGGCCATCCGAACTGATCGTCAGCGACTCGAACCCGGAGTCCTTGTAAAAATTCTGCATCGGCGGCGGAAGATTGATGACCTCCGCCCCGCGCCCCGTCACGGAATCGTACCGCCGGATCCGCCCCGCACGTTCATCGGCCAGCCAAATCGATCCATCCAGCGGATCGCGGACAAGACCCTCCACATCAACCGCGCCCTCCGGGCTGAACTTCCTCCGCAGGCGGCACGCCTGCGGTTTCCCGCTCGCCGGATCGACGGGCAGCTCAAGCTCCCATACAACCGGATGCCAGTCCGTCACCGCCCAATAGACATCATTGGAGATCCACGCGATACCGCCCATGGACAGCGAACCGGGTTCGTCCGGACGGCTAAGCTCCCCCGCCGGTTCCACGCGCCAGCGGAATCCATCACCCGTCGCCGCCGGAAGCAGAAGGCATCCCGAGAGCAACACACTCGCCGTCAACGCAAAGACGATGCGGCGCACGTCGTCACACCGCCTTCCGGATGGTCTCTACGGCATCATCCACGGCAACGACCTGTCCACCCATGCGGTGGATGAACGACAGCCCGGCGGCCTCGGTCCCGAGTCCCGCCTTGGCCAGGTTCAGCCGCACGTCATCGGCGAACTGCCCGGCATCCAACGCCAACGCAAACACCTTGCGCCCCTTCGCGGCGGCGGCCAGCGCCGCGCGCGGGAACGGGCTCAGCGTAATCGGACGGAAGCAACCCGCCTTGATTCCCTCGGCGCGAAGCGTCTCGGCGACCGTCCGGGCAATGCGCGATGAGATGCCATAGGCGGCCAGAAGCACCTCGGCATCGTCCGCCAGGTACGTCTCCGCCAACGCATCCGCCTCCATGCGGGCGTACTTTTCCTGAAGATGGTTGTTGAACTCCTCCTGCTGGGCGGCATCGAGGAAGATGGACTTCACGAGGTTCGCGCGCGTCCGGGGTTCGCCTTGGGCCGCCCAGTCCGAGAAGTCGGGCCGGGGATCTTCGCTTTCGGGCAGCTTCACGCTCTCCATCATCTGCCCCTGAAGTCCATCCGCAAACACCACAGCGGGCGTACGCCACTTCGCCGCCATGCGGAAGGCCAGCACCGTGAGGTCGCACATCTCCTGCGCGCTCGCCGGCGCTACGGTGAACGTCCGGTAGTTTCCGTGTCCGCCGCCCTTCACCGCCGGCGTGTAGTCGCTCTGCTCGGGATAGACGTTGCCGAGGCCGGGACCGGCGCGGTTCACGTCCACGACCACCGCCGGCAGCTCCGCGCCCGCCAGGTAGGAAAGCCCCTCCTGCATCAGCGAGAAGCCGGGGCCCGAGGTCGCCGTCATGCAGAGCTTGCCCGCCGCCGCCGCGCCGAACATCATGTTCACGCTGGCCGTTTCGCACTCCGCCTGCACGAACGTGCGCCCCAGCATCGGGAACCATTTCGCCGCCCCGTGCGCAATCTCGCTCGCCGGCGTGATCGGATAGCCGAAGTAGAGCTCGCACCCCGCGTACAGGGCGCCCATCACAACGGCCTCATTCCCTTTCACAAACTTCGTCATCTTCTTCAACTTTCCAAAAACCACCAACTACCAACTATCAACTACCCTCTATCAACTTTTATCGCATATGGTTCAGGGCAGTTGTAGAAGCATAAGCCACAGCCCACGCAGCCCTCGCCCTTGTAGCGCACGGGCTTGAGTCCGGCGGCGTTGAGATGGTCGGGCGAAAGCTCCAGACATTTCTTCGCGCAGGCCGCCACGCAGCGGCCGCACCCTTTGCAGCAATCTTCGTCTATGATCGGTCTGGCCATCATTCTACTCTTCTTCGCCGTAGAGACCGTCGAGGGCGTCGCCCATCATCTCGACCGCCTCTTCAAGGTGCTTCTCGCTCATCGATAGCGTCGGGAGGAAGCGCACCACGTTGCCGTGGGCCGTCAACGCAAGGATGCCCATGTCGCGGAACGCATCCACGATCTCCTTCGGATCGCCATCTACCACCATACCGATCATGCAGCCGAGGCCGCGCACGTCGAGGATCTTCTCGTACTTCTCCGCGAAGCACTTCAGCCCTTCGCGCAGCAGTTCGCCCTTCTTCTGGGCCGCCTCAAGCAGGTTCTCGTCCTCGATGATCTTGATCACGGCGAGCGCCGCCGCCGCCGCCAGCGGATTGCCGCCGAAGGTGGAGGCGTGGGCGCCGGGCGTGAACACGTCCGCGAACTTCGCGTTCGAGACGAGCGCGCCCATCGGCACGCCGTCGGCGAGGGACTTCGCCACCGTGAAGAGGTCCGGCTTCACGCTGTAGTTCTGCCAGCCCCACCACTTGCCGGTGCGGCCCATGCCGCACTGCACCTCGTCGCAGATCATGATCAGGTTCTTCTCGTCGCAGAGCGCGCGCACGCCCGCCATGAACTCCTCGGTGGCCGGATTCACGCCACCCTCGCCCTGCACCGCCTCGAGCATGATGGCCACGGTCTTCTCCGAGACAGCCGCCTTCACGGAGTCGATGTCGTTGAAGTCCGCATAGTTGAAGCCCACCGGCAGCGGCTCATACCCCTCCTGGCACCACGCCTGACCCGTCGCCGTGACGGTCGCGAGCGTGCGGCCGTGGAAGGAGTTGCGCATCGTGATCACCTCGTAGCGACCGCCGTTCGCGGCGCCCCACTTGCGCGCGAGCTTGATCGCCGCCTCGTTCGCCTCCGCGCCCGAGTTGCAGAAGAACACCTTGCCGCCGAGATCCGAGATCTCCACGAGCTTCTGCGCCAGGAGCGCCTGCGGCTCGTTGATGAAGAGGTTCGAGCAATGGCCGAGCTTCGCGATCTGATCCTGCACCGCCGCGACCACGCCTTCCGTGCAGTGGCCCACGTTGTGCACGCCGATACCGCTCGTCATGTCGTAGTACTGCTTGCCGGTCGCGTCGTACACGCGCGACCCCTTCGCCTTCTCAATGACGACCGAGGCCTTGTACGTCGGCATCAGATACTGTTCGTAGAGCTTCTTGACTTCTTCCGTGTTCATTCCGTGATCTCCGTTCCCACGCCTTCACGCGTGAATATTTCCAACAAAAGCGAATGCGGCATGCGCCCATCGACGAGATGCACTTTCCGCACCCCGGCTTCAATCGCACGTTCGCACCCTTCGATTTTGGGGAGCATCCCCCCCGAAATGGTTCCGTCCGCCTTCAGCGTGGCGACATCCGAGAGCCGCAACGTGGACATGAGCGTGGTGGGGTCCGACGGATCCCGCAGCAGCCCCGGCACATCCGACACCACGGCGAACTTGCGCACCTTCAGCTCCTTCGCGAGGAACGCGGCGGCGCTGTCGGCGTTGACGTTGTAGAGCTGTCCGTCCACGCCCGTCCCCAACGGCGTGACGACCGGCAGGATGCCGGCATCCATCATCTCGCTCACGATCCGCAGGTCGGCGGCGACCGGCTCGCCCACGAAACCCCTGTCGGGCGAAGTGATCTTCTCGGCGGTGAACATCCAGTTGCCGTGCACCGGCCGCGCGTTCGCCTTCAGCTGCTGGAGCCGTTTCACGAGATCCGCGTTCACCACGTTGTTGAGCGTGCGCCGGACGATTTCCATCGACGGCCCGTCCGTCACGCGCAGCCCGCCCACGAACTTCGGCGCGATTCCCGATTCCGTCAGCGCCTTGGAAATGGCCTTCCCGCCGCCATGCACCAGCACCACCTTCATCCCGACGGCATCCATGAACGCAATGTCCGCGAGCAGCGAATTGAGGTTCGCCTCGCTCTCCATCACGCTCCCGCCCACCTTGACGAGCACCGTCGAGCCGCAGAAGTCCTGTATGTAGGGCAGCGCCTCGGTGAGAACCGCCGCCTTCTGCATCGCTGAATCCAATTTCTCCATAAGAGCCGTAAATTATATCACATTACGGACGCAAGCGAAAGCCCCACACGTGTAATGGATGAGTAGGCTGACAGACACCACGCACACATGAACGCACGTCATGGCACATGAGTTGCAGTTTGAAAATCTTTGGGCGAAGTCCGGCGGCGGATTGAGTATGGTATAATTGACGGCAAAAAGGATCTTTTATGGAACAGGTGAAGGCAAAAACGATGCATGGCTGGAGGAGGACTGAGGATGGCGGAAAGGGCTAAAGTGTCCGGTTCGGTCGTTGCGGGCTTTCCGTCGCCAGCCGAACAATATCTGGAGCCGCCGCTCGACCTGAACGAGCTGCTAGTGAGGCGTCCGGCCGCCACGTACTTCGTGCGCGTCGAGGGCGACTCGATGGTCGGCGCGGGTATCCGCGACGGTGATCTGCTCGTCGTGGATCGATCCCTCCGCCCCGCCGATGGTGACGTGATCATAGCCAGCGTGGACGGCGACTTCACTGTGAAGACGCTGCGCTTGGGGAATGGGGAACGGGGAACGGGGAATGGGGAACGGGGAATGGGGAACAGCGGGGAGATTAGATTGGTAGCGGCAAATCCGAAGTACTCTGACATTGTGTTGAAGTCTGGACAAGAGCTGGATTACTTCGGAATGGTGACGGCTTGTATCCATCAATTCAAGAAAGGAAAGCGAAATGGTTAATGACTACAGAGAACTTGAAGTTTGGAAAATGTCCATGTCATTGTGCGAAAAGATCTATGAATTGATACGATCTTTTCCCGCAGATGAACGATTCGCTCTCTGTGACCAACTACGACGTGCCGCAGTGTCAATTCCATCGAATATTTCCGAGGG
>CACZCD010000137.1 GCA_902779565.1 uncultured bacterium
AGACGGGATCAATTCCAAGAAACGAGCGTATTATCCCATATCCCGCCGAATCGCGCAAGGGTTATTTTACAAGGGTTTCGCGGGGTCTGTCCCCGTAGATTCCCCGTAGATTCCCCGTATCGATTCCTTTGGATGATTGAACTTCATTCCACCACCCTCCTGCATATCCCAAGAGGGATGCGGGCGAAAAGTGCGCAGAATGCGTATGACAGCGCCCAGACGGCAAGACATGCGGCAAAGGAGAACGCGCGCATCTCTCCGTAGGACGTTTCAATTTTCGGAAGACGCAGGACATAGTCATAGAAAAGCCATCCAAGCGCCAAATGGACGCAGTACACCCCCATGGCGTACCGCGAGACGGCAAGCACAGCCTTTTCGAACGCCGCCGGCAGCCTGTGGAATGGAATATGGTAGAACGCCGCCATCACGCCCCAGGCAATCAGATTCATGCCGAGACCTTCGTACCCCACCACTTCATGGGGGTTGGGGCAAACGTTCCAGTATATGACGAACCACGCAAGCCACAGTCCGAACAGGGCCGATACGACCTTCTCGCCAGCGGACAAGGCATCAATCCGTCTTTTCGCCGCCGCCATGAGAAACCCTGCGCCCGCGTACGGGAGCATGGCAAAAACCCTTCCGAGGGGGTACTTCGTTTCAAAGCCCATGCCGGAAAACATCATTGCGTTCAGCGGCGTATATTGGACCGTGAACCCGACCGCTATCGCGCCCAAGGCGAGGTACAGGTTCGCTTTTGCGATGCGCACCACACGAAACGCCAGAAAGAACGCCGCCGTGAGAATGATCAGATCGGCATGGAACCAAAACTGCATCGTAAGCGTGCGGCTCGAACCAAGAACGAGCTGCCAAGCGAGATCATGAAAACTCGTCGCGTATTCCGGATTGAAGACCGACACGCCCATGCGCAGAACCCAGTAGGCCAAAGCCCAGAAAATGAAGGGCTCGTACAGGCGCACGAAACGCTTCTTGAGCCACGAGGCGTCTCCTGCGCGAAAATGGTCGGCCGTGAAGAAGAACGTCATTGTCATGAAGGCGGGCACGGCAAGCGTACGCATATGCCAGACGGCTCTTTCAATCCCTGTCAAAATGCCGGGACTGTCCCTTATCCAGAAATGATCAAGGACGAAGCCAAACGTGAGGACAATCCTCAGAAGGTTCAAGCCAACATTGATTTTCTTCGGCGTTTCGGCCATCGAACACCCTCCGTGCGCTATACGCCACCCCTCGATCTCCCCTCCCAAAACTCTGCCGTGGAGATCGTCCGACCTTTCTTCCCGAAACAGGAAACGGGGGTGATGTCGAATCTCACGTGACCTTGATACGGCAATTCCGCGAAGGCGAAGTGTGCCTCTCCCGGCACGTTTGCCCGTGATGGCGGCAGATGGTGATCTGGCGCGAGCACGATCTTGGATGAAACCGGGCGCGTAAAGTCTTCCTCGACAAGCGTTGCGACGGCTTCGTAGTGGTAAACCCGCGTGGCGGCGGCGTTCGCAGGGGGGAATGATACGATGACCCTTTTCATCGGCTCCCCTGAGACGGTTTTGCCCTCCGCTTCCGCAAACGTCGCCCGAGCCCCGACGCCAAACTCCGGCGCGCCAAAGCGTGAAGCGTTCGTCTCAGGCGCGAAGGGCTTTCCCCGCGATGGCGGCCATGGTATGGACCAGTCGGGACCCATGGTCTCACCCCACTGGAAGTCGCGGCGTTCAAGATCGATCCTGTCCGGATAGACGCGCATGACCATGCCTTGGGTGCACAGGGAAAGATTCATTGTTGGCATCGGGGCGAGGCGTGACGTACCCGCCACGAAAGGTGCGCAGTTCTCGCACCAGTTCCGTCCGCCGGCGTAGTCGAGAGTGGCAGTCCCGATCGACGTGAACGAATCCTGCCACACGTTTCTTTCGTCGGAGAGCGGTTCATGCGCATGGCCCGTCAGCGCGACGGCATTGGGGAACCTGGCGAGCGCCGGCGTCACCTTCCCGCCGTCGGAGCTGACCCACGGGGCGAAACACGTCCCCCTTGGGTGGCGGTGCTGAATGTAGAAGAACGGCTTGGCGGCGTCGCATTTCGGCGCCTCGGACAGAATGAACCCGTCGGCGCCAGGTATGTCGCTCGGCGCCCGGTCCTCCCCGGCAACCCAATGCGCGCAAAGGAAGTCATAGCCCTTGACGGTCTTCTTGAAGAAGGGTTTGAAATCTTCGCGGAAGCATTTCCGCCATGCGCAGGCCGGATCGCGGGCGATCGACGCCTCCCATTTGCGCTTGCGCTCCTCTCCGGTCCATCTGCCGCCATAATAGACGGATTTTACCCGCCAGCAATTGAGGTCATGGTCGCCATAGACGAATATCTTCTCTACGCGACTACCGTCTGGCAGCCGGTCGTCGGGAAATATCCGGTACCAGGAACGCGCCACGCTCTCAAGTTCAGGGACAAGACCATAATCGGCGAGATCCCCCGCCATCACAACCGCGTCGACTTTGGCGTCCCGGAAATAGGAGAGCGCGCGCTCGAACGCAGCGGTCTTTGCAGACGGTTCCGCGCCTTCAATGTGGATGTCGCTGAGCACCCCGACCACAAGATTCGGGCGAAAGGCCGCTCCAGCAAGCTGTGCAACCGGCATTGCCGTCGCAATCGCTGCGGCCCCCTTCATGAACTCTCTTCGGGTTTTGTCCATAGATCCTCCGCCTATACTTGGCATTTCCGGAAGTGCAGTGTCAAATGATCAATGGGGATGTTTACGTAAGAATCAGCCGTCAGCCCTTGCGGTCGAACAGATGCTCGATCTTCTCAAGGGGCATCCCTTTCGTCTCCGGGATGAACAGCACCGTGAGGAAGTAGAGGATGCCGGAGACGGCGAAGCCGAAGAAAACGGGGCCGTAGCCCCAGGCGTTCACCATCGGGAAGAAGGACGAGGCCAGTCCCCACGCCACAAACTGGTTCGCGAAGAGCGCAATCGCCATGCCGTTCGCCCGGATGCGCGCGGGCATCAGCTCCGAAAGGACCAACCATACGCAGATGCCGGGGCCGAGCGAATAGAACATCTGCATCAGCAGGAACGCCGCCAGCGTGACGAAACCCGAAACCGGCGAGGCGGCCATCCAACCCTGCTCGATCGCCAGAAAGAGCACGCCGATCAGGAACAGTCCCACCGTCATGCCCGCCGTGCCGACCTTGAGGAGCCATGTACGCCCTTTCCGGTCCACTAGCGCGACCGCCAGAAGCGTTACGACGAGGTTGGTGCCTTTGAGCGAAAGGTCGCCGACGTTCGCTAGCGCGCCGGAAAGCCCCGCCTTCTGGAAGAGCGAGACCGCGTACGCGACGATTGAGCTCATGCCAATCGTCTTGTTGAACGTCAGCACCAGCACCGCGAGCACAAACGGAATTACATAGCGGCGGGAGAGAAGCGGAGGCTGCTCCCCGACCGTCTCGTTCGTCGCGGCCGCCACGTTCGCTTCCGCGCGCATCGCCTGCCACACGGGCGATTCCTTGAGAAACAGCGAGCCGACGAACAGCACCGCCACCGGCAGCATCGTCCACCAGAAGTTGACGCGCCACGCGAGAGACTTCGCGGCATCCGGCACCGTCTCGGCGGAGGCGTCCGCCGCGCCGTAGATCGCCGCGATCAGGATGCCGACGGCCGCCGCCGTCACAAGCCCGATGCCGAGGAAAAGCTGGAAGATGCCCGTGCCGCGTCCGCGCAAATCCGCCGGCAGACATTCCGCCAGATACATCGGCATGACCACCGCCATGTAGCCCGCGCTCATGCCCTGCAGCACACGCCCCGTCAGCATCACCGCCAGCGAGGTGCCGGAGAAGCAGACGATCGGTATCGCCACGAGGAACAGCGCGGCCGCCGCCGCAATCATCGCCTTGCGCCCCAGCCGGTCGCACAATACGCCCGCCGTCGCCGAGGCGAGGATGCCACCGAACATGACCGCGCCGACGATCCAGCTCACCTCAGCATCCGTGTAGATTTTCAGCGCCTTGATGTACGGCATCGAGACGGCGATCACACCGAAGTCGATCCCGTAGAGCAGACCGCCCAACCCGCCGATCGCGAGCAGAAA
This sequence comes from uncultured bacterium, assembly GCA_902779565.1. GTDB lineage: Bacteria > Verrucomicrobiota > Kiritimatiellia > RFP12 > UBA1067 > UBA1731. Next base: position 4,086 of record CACZCD010000137.1, read on the forward strand.
CCACGTTTGCATTCGATCTGTCATGATATCCAGCATCCTCTCAAGCCCTGGACAATAAAAAGCCCCATTTTGCCGTAGCGCAGGATCCCCTGGACCTCAAGTCCAAGTGGAGACCTTAGTCGGTTCGCCAAAGCTCGCCGCATTCAGGCTATCCTCACAAAAACGAAGGTCGGAGAAATTACCCGCCAAGTCCGCGTGCAAAACAGAGCCCACGATGTCCAAAGATCAACCTTCCCGCACCTCCACCGCCAACGAGGACTTGAGCGCCTCCACGATGCGCCCGAAGGCGGCATTCACCTCGTCGTCGGTGAGCGTACGGTCGTCCGCACGGAACGTGAGGGAGTAGGCGCGGCTCGCGCGTCCCTTCCCCAGTTCCTTGGACGTGAAAATGTCAAAGAGCCGGATGTCCTTCAGTTCTTTCGGAGCCGCCTTGCGGATCGACTGGACGATCGCCTCGTGCGTCACGTCCGCATTCGCGACGAACGCAATGTCGCGCGTCACGGGCGGGAACTGCGGTACGGCCGTGACCTTGCCGATGGCGTCCACACGCTTGAGGAGGACTTTCAGGTCCATCTCGGCGAGCGCCAGCTGCGTGGTGAGGCGGAACGGATGGCGGAGCTTGTCGGAGACCACGCCGAGCACGCCCGCCGGGCGTCCGTTGACCACGATCTCCAGTGCCACCGCAAACGCAGGATGCTCCGTGCGGCGGAATTCCGTCTTGCCAACCTTCACGAGCTTCACCACGCGCTCCACGGCGCCCTTCATCCACAGCAACGCCTCTTCCACAGAGACCGGCTTCACGCGCGCGAGGGCGTCGCGGCCGACCGGACCAAAGAAGCCCATGGCCAGCTTCGCCGTCTCGAAGGGCTCGCCGTCCTTCTGGCCGAACACGCGGCCGATTTCGAAGAGCTTGCCTTCCTCCAGACGATGGGCGGCATTGCGGCCCAAGCTCTGGTAGAGCTGCGGCATGAGGGAATCGCGCAGCACGCCGTACTCGGCGCTCACGGGGTCCGGCAGCGGAAGACGCGTCGGGTTCTCGCCGAACGGCGCCAGCTCACCCGCCGAAAGGAACGAGTAGTGCATGGCTTCCGAGAAGCCAAGCCCCATCAGATAGCCGCGCAGCTTCTCCTGCGCGCGGAACGGTGCGTCGTCGAGCGGCGAGACGGACGGTGCGGACGGCATCGTATCGGGAATGTTGTCGAGACCGTAGAGACGCGCGACCTCTTCAACGAGATCCGCTTCGAGCGTGAGGTCCCACCGCCAGCTCGGAATCGCGAACGTGGCGCTTCCTTCGGCGGCGGCGATTTTCTTGAGCCCCAACGATTCAAGGATCTGCACCATGCGGTCGTCCGGGATATCGATGCCGATCAGGCGGCGCGCCCGCGCGAACACCAGCGTGATCGGCGCGTTGAAGGCAAAGCCGCCCGTCACGCCCTGATCCGCAAAGGTCTTGCGGCCGTCGGCGTCCACAACGCCCTTTGCGACCACCGCGCCGCCGTACTTCTGCAACAGATGAACGGCACGGCGGCTGGCGAGATCGGCGAGATCCTTGTCCACGCCGCGGATGTAGCGGTAGCTCGCCTCCGTCGCAAGCTCCAGCTTCGAGGAGGAATACTTGGTGGTGAAGGGATCGAAGAGCGCCGATTCGATCAGAACCTGCGTCGTGCCCGGCGCGATTTCGGAATCCTCGCCGCCCATCACGCCCGCGACGGCCGAGGGCTTCTCCGCGTCGCAGATGAGGAGCATCTTCTCGTCCAGCTTGCGCTCCTGCCCGTCAAGCGTCTTCATCGTCTCGCCCGCGCGCGCCGCGCGCACCACGATCTTGCGTCCCGCCAGCTTGGTGTAGTCAAACGCGTGGAGCGGCTGCCCCAGCTCCAGCATCACATAGTTCGTGACATCCACGAGAAGCCCGAGCGAACGCACGCCGCAGGCCTCAAGACGCTTCGCCATGAACGCCGGCGACGGGCCGTCCTTGACGGACGTGATCACGCGTGCCGTGTAGCGGGGGCACTTCTCGAAATCCTCGACCTCGACGGACACTTCGTCCTTGACATCCGTCTCCGATTCGGTGAAGTCCACCGCCGGCATCTTGAGCGGACGACCGAGGACGGCGGCGTATTCCCGCGCCAACCCTACGATGGAGAGCGCGTCCGGACGATTCCAGGTAACCTCGATGTCAAACACCGTCTCTGGCTTTTCGCCCGGTAGCACGTCGCGCAGGAACGCGCCGACCGGCGTTTCCGCCGGCAGCTCCATGATGCCTTCATGCGTGCCGCCCGGAAGCGCCAGCTCCTTCGAGGAGCAGAGCATGCCGAACGACTCTACGCCGCGCAGTTTCCCCTTCTTGATCTTGAACTCGCCCTCCGGAATGAACGCGCCGATCTTCGCGAACGCCGTCTTGAGACCCGCGCGACAGTTCGGCGCGCCGCACACAACCTGCACGGTCTCCTTGCCGTCCGTCACCTGCGCAATGTGCATGTGGTCAGAGTTCGGGTGCGGCTCGCAGGTCAACACCTCGCCCACCACGATCTCGTCGCAAAGCGGTTTCGGGCCGGAGGTTTCAATACCCTCCACCTGCAGACCGGCCCGCGTCAGACGCTCGGCGAGCTCCTCGGGCTTCAGGTCGTCAACCTGTACATACTCATTCAGCCAACTGATCGGCAGCTTCATTCGAAATCTCTTCCTTCTTGACTTCTTCTACAACATTGACCTCTGCAGCCGGTGCTTCTTCCGCCACGGGCTCCGTCGGTGCCGGTTCTTGGGCCGGCGCTTCAGCCGCCACCGGCTCCGCGGGTGCAGTCTCTGTGGCGGCAACCTCTGCCACCGGCTCTGCAGGCGCGGCTTCTGCAACGGGTTCCGCAGGTTCCGCAGGTGCCACCGGCTCTGTCGGCGCGGACGCCTGCGGTGCCTGTTCCGCTCCGCCTTTCTTCGATGACGGATTGCGGAAACGGGGATGATCCTCCGGCAACGCCAGAAGTCCGTTGAAATACTGGACGATATGTCCCTTCTCAACAAGCCAGCCCAGATGTCCCTTCATCTCCGGCGGCAGTTCGCCAACGGAGCAGAGCGGATGCTCCTCCACATACTTCACCACGGCCACAAGCTCCGGGATGGCATGCTCCGTATCGAGGGGCGTCGGTTTGGCGGCACACACGAATTCCTGTCCGCGCGGTTCGTTCGCCCGGAAGAACGAGAGCTTGCGGTGGTGGAACGCGCCGCGCAACGCAAAGAACAGCGAAGCCGGGAAGCGCCGCTCGCGCGCGATGGCATCGCGCACGGCGAAGAGGTACGGCAGATCCGTGCTCTTGAGCGCCTGGTCAAGCTGCATGTCGGAGCTCTTCGACTGGCTCTTGAGCTGCGGCATGATGTCGCGGCGGAACGCCGCCTCAGCCTGATCGCGCTCGAACGCGGGCGCGGGTGCCGGTTCGGCGGCCTGTTCGCCCTCGGCCGGCGGTTCACCGGCAGCGGCGTCCGCGGCCTTCGCCGCATTCGCCACGGCGGCCTTGAGACGGTAAAGCGTCTTCTTCGTGGCGCCCTGACGCCACGCCTCGATCGATTCCTGATCGCGCACCGTCACGAGACGGGCCCGGTAGGCGTTTTCGTCCATGCCGAGCTTCTGCGCCATCTCACGCACCGCCGCATTGTAGCCATGAAGGTTCGGCGGTCCGATGAACTCGCCCGTGATGCCGCATTTCACCACGCATCCGAACTGGCCGGAGGGCGATTCGACCTCCGTCTCTTCGGCTACGTAGTAGTCGCCCAGGTGCGCGGAGAGGATGTGCGCCTCCAGCGCCTCGTTGGTGAAGCAGGAATGGCCGCACGCCTTGCACACAAAGAAGCGCATCTCGGGATCCTTCGGCGTCACCTTCACGTGGCAGGCCTCGGGATGGTCCAGGAAGAACCAGGCGATCTGCTTGAGCGGATAGGCGGCGAATCCCGTCTGGATCTTGCGGATGATGCCGCCCAGCTCCTTCTGCGCCGGCAGCACGCGCACCTCCGCATCAAGTGGCTTGATGAACTCGCGCCGCGCGCCACCCCGGCGGTCATCCCCCCGCCCCTCGCGGTTGAACGGCTTGCGCGACTGCCCGTCGCGGTCGCGGCGGAAGGGATTGCCCTCGCGGTCTTCGCGGTCGAAGGGCTTCTTGGGGCGGTCATCGCGGCGGAACGGACGGTCGCCCTTCGCCCCGTCGAAACGGCGGCGCCCGCCTTCGTCACGGGAGGCGCGCGATGCCTCGTCGTCACGAAATCCGCCTCGTCCGGACTTGGCGATGATCTTATCGCCCGTCGTCCACGAAGGCGCAAAATCGAACGATCCGAGTGCGCTCAGATCTACCGCCTGCCCCTGTTCGTTCTCATCCGCCATGATCCTACCCTCCAACTCTCGACTGCCTTACTTTCCCTTCGCCGGTTCCGGCTTCGCGGCAGCTGGCTTCGCTTCCGCCGGCTTGGCCACCGCGGGCTTCGCCTCAACGGGCTTCGCTTCGGCGGGTTTGGCCACCGCGGGTTTCACCTCAACGGGCTTTGCCGCCGCCGGCTTCACCGCCTGCTTCTCCGCCTCAATCTTGGTGGCCGCCGCGTTGGCGGCATCGAAGAGCGAAACCGCCTTGCGGTTCGGATCGTAGCGCTTGATCGTCTCGGCGAGATTCTTGGCACGCGGATTGTCCAGGCCCTCCAGCTTCTTCAAGGCCCCTTCCTTGTCACCCTTGAGCGCCATGCAGCGCGCCACGCCCAACTCCGCCGTCGCAGAGACCGGGAGGTTCGTATCGGCCGCCAGAAGCTCAAACTCCTTGCCCGCCTCTTCAAACTTACCCGCACCCTCGAGCGCGTAGGCACGGCCGAGCATCGCCAGCGAAGCGAACGCGTCATCCTTCGCGGCCGCCTTGAGGTAGTCGGAATAGGTGCTCTCCGCCTCCTCCCAGCGTTCGTTGTCGAGATAGCTCTTCGCCAGACGGAGCTTGAGCGCCGGCCCCGTAGCGGAGCCGCCGAACTTTGCCACGGCCTCTTCCAGCTCATCCGTGGTGAAGGCGTTCACAAGCGCATTGTTCGCGGCCGCCACGCGGCTGGCCTTCCAGTTCTTGAAGGCGTACCAGCCCGCCACGCAGACGGCGGCAACCAGCAGGATCGTCACGGTGGACCTTCCCTCTTTCACCCACCAGTCCCATACGGGCAAAAGCTCCGGGGCCTTCTTGACCCAACCGGGCAGTTCTTCCGTGATCGGTTCTTCGTTCTTTTCTTTGCTCAGGCTGAAAT
>CACZCD010000138.1:0-13831 GCA_902779565.1 uncultured bacterium
CGGGGTGCCCAACCGGCCGGCGGGCCTTCAAAAGGAGCCCGCCGGTATTAGGTTGGGCCGCCGCGAGAAAAATAATCAAAGATTATGGTTGACTCCCTTTATTCGCCACGCCCCTATCAGCGCACCGTTTGGCGTGGCTCATGCCGGGCGTCCCTTCAAACAGGCACGCCGCCTCCGCTCCCGGCTCTGCGTGTCCTGCCGCGGATGGATTGATTCTGCTGGTGGAGAGAGTATGCGCGGGAGCATAGCGCATGTAAAATGGGTAATGTGAGAATATGGTATAATATGCGGCATTCTGAAACCTTAAAAGGATTGCAAAATGATCTATCCGGATCTGCCGCATGACGTCAATTCGCCGACGCATCCCGTCTCGGCGATGGACTACATGCCCGTTGAACCGCTCCGTGCGCTTCAGCTCCACCGTCTCCAATGGACCGTCAAATACGCCTACGAGCGCGTGCCGCTCTTCCGCAAGCGCTGCGAGGAACGCGGCGTGAAGCCTGAGCACATCAAGACGCTCGCCGACATCAAGCTCCTGCCGTTCTCAAAGAAGACGGATCTGCGCGACGAGTATCCAATGGGGCTTCGCGGCGCACCCATGGATGAGATCGTGCGTTTCCACTGCTCGAGCGGCACCACCGGCAAGCCCATCTGCATCCCCAACACGATGGCTGACGTCGCCGTGTGGCAGAACGGCGCGATGCGCTGCCTCGCCATGTACGGCATCCGCGCCGGCGACGTGATCCAGGTGGCCTACGGCTACGGACTCTTCACGGGCGGGCTTGGTCTCCACTACGGCGGCGAGGGCATGGGCTGCGCCGTGCTTCCCATCTCCGGCGGCAACACCGAACGTCAGATCATGCTCATGCGCGATCTTGGCGTCACCGCCATTGCCGCGACACCCTCCTACTTCCTCCGCATCATGGACGAGGCGAAGAAGCAGGGCGTGGACTTCCGCCGCGACACGAAGCTCCGCCACGGCATCTTCGGCGCCGAGCCCTGGACGGACGAGATGCGCGAGACCATCGAGCGCGAAACCGGTATCACCGCCCACGACATCTACGGCCTCACCGAGATCGCCGGCCCCGGCGTCGCGGGCGCCTGCCAGTACCGCACCGGACTCCACATCTGGGAAGACCACTTCTATCCGGAGATCATCGACCCCGACACGCTCGAGCCCCTGCCTGACGGCGAGACGGGCGAGCTCGTCTTCACCACCATCTCACGTTGCGGCACGCCGATGATCCGCTACCGCACGCGCGACCTCACGCGCCTCCACACCGAGAAGTGTCCGTGCGGACGCACGATGCGCGTGATGGACCGCATCTCCGCCCGTTCGGACGACATGCTCATCATCCACGGCGTGAACGTGTTCCCGGGCCAGATCGAGGCCGGTCTCCTGCGCGTACCGGAAGTCGCTCCGCACTACCAGATCGTCCTCTCCTCCACCGATACGCTCGACCTCTTCGAGATCAAGGTGGAAGTGTCAACCGAGGCGTTCACGGACAACATCGGCGCGATGGAAACGCTGCGCAAGCGCGTCCTCGAAGCCGTGAAGTCCATCATCGGCCTCACGCCGAAGATCATCCTCGTGGGTCCCGGCACCCTGCCGCGCAGCGAGGGCAAGATCAAGCGCGTGATCGACAACCGCAAGAAATAGTGGTTAGTCGTTAGTCGTTAGTGGTTAGTGATTAGTGGTTAGTGGTTAGTCGTTAGTGGTTAGTGGTTAGTCGTTAGTGGTTAGTCGTTAGTGGTTAGTCGTTAGTGAAAACTCTAAACTGGAAACTCTAAACTCTAAACTCTAAACTGGAAACTCTAAACTCTAAACTCCAAACTCTAAACTCCAAACTCTAAACTGGAAACTGGAAACTCTAAACTGGAAACTCCTATGACAGTCAAACAGATCAGCATCTTTCTCGAAAACAAGCCGGGCCAGCTCGCCGGCAGCTGCCGTGCGCTGGCGCAGGCGGGGATCAACATCGCCACGCTTTCGCTCGCCGAGGCGGCGGAGTTCGGCATCGTACGGATGATCGTGGACGACCACGTCAAGGGCGTCGAAGTGCTGACGAAGGCCGGCTACGCCGTGCGCGAGACGGACGTGGTGATGGTCACGGTGCCGGACCGTCCCGGCGGCATGGCCGAGCTGATGGAGAAGTTCGACCGCGTGGGCGTGGATATCGAATACTCCTACGCCTATGCGCTCGGTCAGGGCGAGAAGGCCGTGCTGGTGTTCAAGTTCAGCGACAACGCCAAGGCCCTCGCCGCCCTCGCGGACGCCTAAAAAAGAAATGCGGACGCGACAGGCGCGTCCGCACACCGGAAGGGCCGCGCTTCGGCGCGGCCTTTCTTTTTGCCACCCGCGATCAGACGCCGGAGTAGCACACGAATCCGCCATCGACCGGAAGCGTGACGCCGGTGATGAACGACGCCTCGTCCGAGAGGAGGAAGCGCGCCGCGCCGTGCAGGTCGCTCGGCTGGCCGAACTTGCGCATCGGCGTCTTGGCGATCACCTTGTTGCCGCGCGCGGTGAGCGTCTTGCCGTCCTTCTCGAGCATGAGGAAGCGGTTCTGGTTCGTGATGAAGAAGCCCGGCGCGAGCGCGTTCACGCGGATGCCCATCGGCGCGAGGTGCGTGGCGAGGAAGCGCGTGAAGTTCATGATGCCGGCCTTCGCCGCGCCATAGGCCGCGACCTTGGTGAGCGGCTGGTAGGCGGCCATCGAGCAGAAGTTCAGCACCGCGCCGCCCTTCTTCAGCATCTCCTTGCAGAACACCTGGCAGGGCAGGATCGTGCCGATGAGGTTGAGCTTGTTCACGAACTCGAAGCCCTCCGGCGTAAGACCAAAGAACGTATCCTCGAGCTTCGTGCCCTTCGTCATCTGCTCCGCCGGCGTGGTGCCCTTCGGATGGTTGCCGCCCGCGCCGTTGATCAGCACGTCGATGCGCTTCCACTTCTTGAGGACAATCTTGCACGCCGCCTCGAGCGACGCCTTGTCGAGAACGTTCGCCTCCACGGCGATGCACTGCTTCAGGCCCTTCTTCGCCAGCGAGGCGACGAACTTGTCGGCGACGTCCTTGCGGAGATCGAGCACCGCGACCTTCGCGCCATGCTTCAGGAGGTCCTCGGTCATGCTGGAGCACAGCACACCCGCCGCGCCCGTGCAGACGATGACCTTTCCTTCGACACCCTTATCCTTGACTACTTTCATCTTCTTTCTTTCCTTTTGTTGGTTGGTTAGAGAAATTTCAGCGCCGCCGGGCCGTGCCCGAACAGCTCACCTTCATCTTGGCGCGATATTATACCATACATCTTCGTGATCGGCAGACTTTCGTGCTCCCGCAAGACAGCCCCCTTCACTTCTCCAGCATGATCGCGCGGAACTTCTCGATGTCGGCGTCGGTGAAGCCCACGGACTTCACGTAGTTGGCCACCTTCTCGGCGGTCGTCGCGCCGGGCAGCTTCTGGAAGCCCGCGACGAGATGATCGTAGCGGTCCTTGTGCGCGAAACGGGGGTTGGGGTTGTTGAACGCCGTGATCTCCCAGTCGAGCAGAAGCTCGGCGTCGCTCACGCCCAGAAGCCCATTCAGGATGTAGGCGAGGGACCCGGTACGATCCGCGCCCGCGATGCAGTGGAAGTCGATGGGGTAGTTCGCTTCGTCGAGGAAGAGCTTGAAGCACTGCGTGAACGGCTTCTTTCCGCCGTCGCTATGCATCGCACCGTAGCCGGAGGAAGGAATGTGCGCCCATTTCACGTCCGGACCGAGCGGCGAACCGGTCATGCCGTAGCACTCGCGGTCGGTGCGGAGATCGAGATCCGTCTTGATGCCGAACTGCTGCTTGGCGAACGCGCGCGTCTTGTCGTTGAGACGGTCGGCGCCGGGGCACCATTTCTTCACGAGGTGGGTGAGGTCGGCCTTTTCCTTCTTCCCCTCGTCAAGGTACTTCTTGACCTTCGCCGCCGCTTCGCGCGACTGCTCCGGCACGGACTCAAGCAGCTTCCCCTCCTTGTGGAGCTTCAGTATCTCGTCCGGCTTGTAATACTTATTGGCGTTGTTGTTGAGCCCGGCCGAACGGTAGATCATGCCTTGCTTCACGCGCTTGCCGCCGAGCCCCACGCGACCGCCGAGATCGCGCATGTTCGGTATGCCTTCAAGCCGCACGAAGCGGGGCGCGCGGTCCTCTGTGCGGAACGTGCCCTTCACGGCCTTTTCCGTCTTGCCGACCTTCACCGACCATTCGTAGGTGCGGGCGATCTCGAAGTTGTCGAGTTCAATCTCCGTCTGGCGCGTCTTGCCGGAATAGAACACCTTGCCGTCCGGAAGGCGGCGGATCTCGATTCGATACTTCGCACCTTCCTCGCCGCCCGTCCAGGCGAACTTCACCTTCGCGGGCACATAGCCGGTCTTTGTCTTCAGCTCCTTGCGCCAGGCTTCATCCGTCATCTTTTCGCGGCGCGCCGCCTCCGGCATGTCCATGAACTTCGTCCACTGGCTGATGAACCTCATATTGACATCCCCAAGGTCGCCGTTGCGGTTCTTCGAGATGATGACCTGCGCCTTGTCATCAGTTTCTTCATGCGTCGATATTCCTTTCGTTGTGTCGGCGGCGGCAGCCCACAAAGGCCTGAAACCGCTTCAGCCTTGAATTATACCATAAGTCTCAGTCGCGCGAACGCCGTTTGAGCACGTAAAGACTTGCGTAGGTGGCGGCCGTGGCGGCGATGGGCGCCAGATAGATGGCCGTCACCGCCATAGCCCAGCCCGGCAGACCTAACGGCAGCGTCACGGCCAGCGTAAGTACCAGCATCACAAAATAGCCGATCTGACCTGCCATGACCGCGCCCGGACGCTTCTGAAGCGCGGCTAGACCTTCCACGCGTCCCCGCACGGCGTGGATCACGCAGATGAACGTGTAGATGAAACTCACGAGACGCGTCGTGCCCAGAATGCGCGGCGGGATGCTCTGGCAGCCCCCGTAATACCAGTTCCCCAAAAGTGGCGTTGCGAACGCCAACGGAATGACGCCGAGAAGAAGTCCGGCGACGACAGCGAACCGGAGCAGACGCCGGTCGCCCTTCCATTCCGGCGGGAACTGGATGGCGACCGCCTGCATGCGTAGGGCGGCAAACGAAACGGGGTTGGCGATGCCGAGCGTCACATAGTGGATCGCCAGCATATCCGTGGCGTCCGCCGTGCGCCCCACGAACGCCGCCGTCATGAACGGCGACACAGACAGCAGACACGATCCCACGGAGAGCGGCATCGTGAACTTGAACTGCGTCATCACGTCCGCCGCGACACCGTGCTCCAACCGCCGTTCATACTTGACGGCGAACGCTTCGGACATGAGCCATTCCAGCAGCACGGGCACCGTGAGCGCGAAGAGTCCCCAGTCCGGCCCGACCCATCCGAGATGCGGGAACACCAACGCGAAGCCGAAGGTGAGCGCAATGCGGGCCGCCGTCGCCAGGTTGGCCTCAAAGCTGGCGTAGGCGTTGAACAGCAGCACGAGCGGCACGTTGCGCAGGAAGAAGCCAGCCTGCATGAGAATGCCAAAGAACGTCGTGCGCCGCGCGATCTCCGCCAGATGCGGCGAGAGATTCAGCAGATGCCCGAAGATGTACGTATCGATGGGATGAAGGCACACGAGCGCCTGCGCCGCGAGCAGCACGACCATCATCAGGGTGTTAAGGCGGCGGAATGAGGCGAGCCCTTCGCGCGTCCGCGCGTACACCATGCCCGTCATGATCAGTCCGCCGCCGATCGCGCCAATCATGAACTGGATGACCTGCCCCAGCGAAAACGCCGTCAGCGCATCGACGCCGTCCGGTCCATGGCTCGTGATCGACCCGACCAGCGGATAGGTGAGCGACTGGGAGAACGCCTGCAACAGAAGCGGTACGTAGAAACGCGCCGCCCGTCCCGGACTGTATGGAATCGTTCCGTTCACCTGCCTATAAGTTGATTGTTGGTAGTTGGTAGCCAGTTTATCTCACGCAGAGACACAGAGTACGCAGAGAGATGTCCTGGAGTTGAGATTCCACTCGGAAAATAGCAAGGAATCCACCTTTCCACTTTTCAACCCTTCAACTTTTCAACCTTTCTTGAGCGCACACGCAAACGCACCGTCATGTCCCGATGCGAACGGCACGGACTCCTTCCGTCCGACCTCCTTGAACTCGGGATGGGCTGCGAGGAACGCCGCGATCTGCTCCTCGTTCTCCTCCGGCTCGTTCGAGCAGGTGGAATACACCAGCAGACCTCCCGGTGCGACAGCCGCCGCCGCACGGGCAAGGATCTCCGCCTGCAGCTTCACAAGCTCCGCCACATGCTCCGGCGTCCAGCGCCACCGCGCATCGGGACGCCGCCGTAACACGCCGGTGTTGCTGCACGGCACATCCGCCAACACGCGGTCAAACTGTTCTTCGTCCTTGACGGCGGCGACCGTCTCCACTCCGTTCAGACCCAACCGCTTCAGGTTCGCCTCTAACCGCTGACGGCGGACAGGATTGACCTCCTGCGCAACCAGCCGCCCCTCGCCCAACCGCCAAGCGATCTGGACCGTTTTGCCGCCCGGTGCCGCACAGAAATCCAGAACCTTCTGGCCCGGCTGCACGTCCAAAAGCGTCACAGCCCCCGCCGTGGCGGGATCCTGCACGATGAACGCACCTTCCGCATAGCCCTCAATCTCGGAGACCTTCCGTCCGCGCGCCAGCCGCACGAACGGCTCCGCCGCGCCCGGACGGTACGCGAGCCACGTCTCGGCCGGCTCGTTGTGCCAGCGGCACAGCCGCTCGGCATCCGCCTCGCCGTAGCGCGCGATCCAACGACGGACAAGACCGTTCGGAAAACTCTCACGCTCCGCAAGCGGGGCCGACTTCAGGTAATCCTCAAATTCCTCGCGGCGGCGGATCAGGTTCCGCAGCACGCCGTTCACGACCTTGGCGATGCTCTTGTTCGGACATCCCTTCGCGGCGGCGACGGTTTCGTTCACGGCCGCGAAGTCCGGCACGTCCGGCATGTAGAGAATCTGCGCCGCCCCCACAAGAAGCAACGCCTCCATCTCGCCCTTCGGCCACCTCGGAACGAGATGCCCCAACACGGAACGCAAGGCACGGAAGCGCCGCACCGTGGTGTAGGCGAGATCCTGCACGAACGCCCGGTCGGGGCCTTCCGGCAACATCTCGTTCAGGTGTCCGTGGGTCGCAATCCAGCGCGCGACCGCGAACGCAGCGGCTCTTCGGCTATTCAATTCCCTATCCCTCACCAACAACTAATCACTAACCACTAGCCACTAACCACTATCCACTAAACTCACGCTTCAGCGATGCACTCAATCTCAACCAGCACATCCTTCGGCAGACGCGCCACCTCCACGCAGCTGCGCGCGGGCTTCGTGTCGCCGAACAGCTCCGCGTAAACCTTATTGAGCGCCGCGAAGTCGTTCATGTTCTTGATGAACACCGTGGTCTTCACGACCTTGGCGAGCGAGGAACCCGCTTTCTCGAGCACGTTCTTCAGGTTCGTGATCGCCTGGGTGGTCTGCTCCTCGATCGTCTGCGCCTCGATCGCGCCCGTGGCCGGGTTGATCGGGATCTGACCCGAGCAGTAGATCATGCCGTTCGCGCGGATGGCCTGACTGTAGGGACCGAGCGCCGCCGGCGCCTTCTCTGTTGCAATGATTTCCATTCTCTTCTCCTTTGAAACAGGTGCCGAATTATATCACAAAGTGGGGGCTTGCGCTCCCTGTTCAAGACAAGCCTTCCTGCTTCGCGTTCTTGACGGCCTGCTCGTCCTGCTTGACGCCGGTGAAATCTCCGGGGAGTTTCGAGAGCTCAATCGTTTCCACCGCAAACGGTTTGGCCGTGCGCCAGGCACCACGGGTGAAGTCGGGGCATTCAACCGGACGCGACCCGGACTCGACGGAACGCTCGGTGAGTTCCACCATCGCGCTCCAGGCCGCGAGATCGTACACATCCGTATCGAGCGGGAGCCCGTTCTGGAGGCAGTAGCTCCACCGCAGATCCATGATGAAGTCCATGCCGCCGTGTCCACCCACCTTCTTGGCGATCTTGCCGGCCACCTTCCAGAACGGATGGCGGTACTTTTGGCGAACCGCCTCTGTCGCCTCAGGCGTCATGTACGAATGCGTCCGTCCGTCGCCGGTCTTCTCCTCCAAAGCGACCTTGAAGTTGGGATAGCTCATCGCCATGCCCCGCGTGCCGGATATGAGATTGAGCCGGGAATAGGGACGCGGCGACGCCACATCATGCTCCAGCAGAATCGAACGGCCCAGCTTCGTCTTGATGAGCGAAAGGTTCATGTCGCCCATCTTGACCTTGAAATCCTTGCGCCAGTCCGTGAAGAGCTCACGCCCATAATGATGGTAGTTGGCCTGCTTGGAGTCGAGCGATACGAGGAAGTCAAAGTTGTCGCCATGGTTGATGTCCATGTACTTTGCGACAGGGCCAAGGCCGTGCGTCGGGTACCAGTTGCCGGAATGCTTCGAATAGATGTCGAGAGTCCAGCCGGGCCGTCCCGCCACCGAAGCGTCAGGATGGCCGTCCATCGTATGGTAGCGGCTATTGTACTGCAGGCTGCGCTGGTCGTGGATGTAGCCGGCCTCGCCATGGACGATTTCGCCGAACACGCCCTGCTTGACCATGTTGAACATGGCCATCTCATATTCGCCGTAGCAGCAGTTCTCGAGCATCATGCAGGGTATCTTCGTGCGTTCGCTCGTTTCGACCAGCTCCCAGCACTCGTCAATCGTCAGGCAACCCGGCACTTCGTTCAGCGCCACCTTCCCATGCTCCATCGCGCACGAGGCGATCGGCGCATGCATGTACCAGGGCGTCACGTTGTACACAACATCCACATCATCCATCTCGCAGATACGCTTGTAGCCGTCAGGCCCGGCAAAAGTCTTGCGCGGCGCGGGCTTCCCGTTCTTCGCAAGCCACTTCAACTGTGCGTCGATTCGGTTCTGGAAAAGATCGGCTATCGCCACAACCCGCGTGCCGGGAATCATCGCGATACGATGGACGGCGCCCGCACCGCGAGCGCCAACACCAACGCACGCCACGCGCACCTCGCGCATGGGCTTAAGCGCAAAGCCCTGCATCGGCGCACCGGACGTCCCAAACAGCTTCAGCGGATTGCTTGAACAGCCCGCTGCCATTGCGGCAACGCCCATCCAAGCCGTGCCTTTGAGGAACTCTCTTCTATTGTCCATCGTGTTACACCTTCCTTTATCAACTGTCGTAATCGAAATGACCACGGATAGACCAGACGGATTCATCGCGTCACGGAGCCGCGCATGCGGCTCAGTGATGCGCCGTAAGGCGTTCTGCCGCGCGGTGCGAACGCAGCGTCGGCTGGTACATGGCCTCGACCGCAGGTCCCGGCAGGACGAAGTCGCCCGCCGACACCACGCGGACCGGATAGCGGAACTGGACGGCCTTCCCCTGCTCCAGCGTGAACTTCTTCGAGAAGACGAGCATCCGGTCGTCACGCGCATCCTTGCGCATCACCCACGCATCGCTTCCGCCACGCTTACCCCACACGGACGGATCCAGCTCGCTGTGCACCGGCTCGAACGCCCCCGCGAAGAGATCCTCCACCACGAGATCGGAGAGGACGCGCGTGACCGCCGACGTCACCGTCAGCTCCACCACCAGCATCTCGCCGCACACGAGATCGTTCAGGCTCGCCGGTTCGCCCCGCGCCGTGAAGAACTTCCGCGAGATGAAGATCTCGTTCGATTCGTCCTTCACCGCCTCGGCCGGCGGCAGGTCCAGCCCGTTCCACGAAATGAAGGCCGTCGCCTCGCCATGGTTCTCCACCGTGACGGAGACGCAATCGAACTTCGCCGTCTCGCGTTCGCCCAGTGTGATCTCCGCGCCCTTCGCGGGCCGCACCGCCACCTTCGGCACGCCCGTCTTCACCGGATGGTGGCGGTAGTATTCACCGATCGCCAGCAGCGCATGCGCGTTCGACTCGGTCGTACCCCAGCTGAACTTCGCCGGATCGCGCTTCTTCTCCAGATAGACGAGAAGCGGCGGGATCCGCGGATCATCCGGCTTGAGGTCAAGCATCGCCAGCATGAGGAACGCCGCCTCCTTGACCGACTGCGGCGACGGCGCGTTCGCGAGCAGCGCCTCCGCGCGTGCGGCATCACGAATCGCGACGAACGCACGCGCCAGGCGCGCACGGTCGAGGAACGAGAGCTTCGCGCGCCCGTCATAGAGCTTGAGCATGCGGTCCTTCTCCGGCCGGCCCGCAAGCGCCAGCGTGTGGCAGGCGTAGGCGGAGACGGTGTCGTTCGTGGAGAGCGCCCACTTGCTGAGGAACTTCATCACCTGCGCTTTCGCCGTCGGGTTCAGCTTCTGCCCCGCCCGTTCCGCCTCCACGAGGAAGTGCGCGGCGTAGAGCGAAACCTCCCGGTCCCACGGCGCGTAGGAACAGTCCGGCCACATGACGAAATCGTTTGCGCGCACCATCGACTCCACGCGCTTCACACCCGCCGCCACATACGCGGCCCGATTCGCCGCAGCCTTGGAGCCGACGGTGTTCAGGAGACCGCCCGCCGTCACGAGCGGGAAGATGCGCGAGGTGGTCTGCTCCAGACAGCCGTGCGGATAGGCCGCCAGCCATTCGAGCGCCGCCGTCAGTTCGCCCAGTCGGGAACCGGAGACCGTCAGCATCTGCTTCGCGAGCGCGCCTTCCACGGTGAACGTATGCTTCGCGCCCGGATCGAGACGCACCATCTCGACGCGTTCGCGCCAAGCGACGGCCGGACGCACCGGGATTTCGATCGTGTTGGCGTGCTTCTCGCCGAAGCCCTCCGTCGTGAACGACACGACGCCCTGCCCCGGATTCGCCGTCGCCTTCGCCTTCACCGAGACGACCGTGCTGCCGTCGTTCTCCAGCGTCACCACGCCGTCCGCCGCACCCGTCAGCTCCACGGAACCGGACGCCGCCAAGCGCCACCGGATCTCCCCCTTCGCCCCGCTCCGGTTGAAGAGCGGGAGCGTCAGTTCGAACGTGTCGCCCGGCGCGACGAAGCGCGGGGCATCCGGCTGCATCACGAGCTTCGGCGTGACCTTGCGCTGGATCGACGCTGCGCCGATTGCGCAGGACGAATACGCCACCGCCGTGACGCGCACCTCGCCCACGAACTCCGGCAGGCGGATCTCGGTGCGTGCCTTGCCGCCGACGAGCGGAATCTCGTTCTTCCAGAGCGCGAGCGGCTTGAACCGGCGCGTGGGGACGGGGCTGACGCGCCCCAGCATCTCCGCGCCGAACCCGCCACCCGTCTTCACGCCGCTCCGGCGCAGCTCGTCGCCGATTACCGGCAGGATCTTCCCGTAGATATCGTAGAGCGGGTGTTCGGCCGTGCGCGGGAAGGCGAGACTTCCCACAGGGTCAGGCGTCTCCTCCGCCGTCAGCAGGTTGATGCCCTCGTCCACCATGGTCACCACGGCGACCGTGCCCGTGGCCGCGTTCCAGCAGGCGTCCACATCCACCGTCACCACGGATCCGCCGGTCTCGCCCACCGCGACCTTCGCGTCAAGCTTCACGGGGATCTCATGCTCCTCCGGGCGTACGCAGACGACGGTCTGCCCATGCGCGCGCACGGCCAGATGATTCGCGTTCGCCTCCACGCTCTGCACCACGGAGATCGTGACGTCCACGCTCGGCATCCAACTCCGCTCGACCGGACGGAGCGCCACCTCGCTCGTGGCGTTCGTGAGATCCAACACCTCGGTATAGACCATCCCGTCGCGCAGGACGGAGAGGAGCGCCGCACCCGCGAACGGCGACTTCACCATCAGACGCGGCGTATCGCCCACGCGGTAGAACTTCTTGTCGGGCTGCACCGTCACCTCGGTGGGATTGCTGAGCGGCGCGCGCACCACATCGTCGCCCCAGTCGCTCAGGTAGAACGTATGCCCGTAGGAGGCGCGCGTCTCGGGATCGGTGATCGTGAGCGCGTAGTCGCCGCACTTCGTGAGCGGGAGCGCAAGCTCCGCGTCCCGGTCCGCCGCCGTCACGAACTTCATCGCGTCCAGCGCGTCGGTACGGATGCGCGTGCAGTCCCAGCTGCTCCAGCCGTCCTCGTTCTTCTTGTAGGTGTACACGCTCTCGATGCTCTCCACCTTCACGACAAGCGTCTTGGCTTCGGCCAGGCGGCTTCCGTCCGGCAGCACGCACGCGACCGGCAACTTGAGCGGACCGCTCTTCGGCTTCTTCACCCAGCCCGGCAGCGTGGAGCCGATGTAGTACGGATAGTAGTGGCACACGTCGCTCCCGCGCGCCGTCGCCGGACGGCCGCCATCCTCGAACACCACGCCCTGCGCCGTCACGCGCACCGCCGCCTTCGGGAGACCGGAGTCCGCCCAGAGCGGCGCGGCAAACTGCACCTTCCCGTCCTCGCCGAGGGACTGCCGGCCAAGCTCGCGGAAGCTCGGCTTCAAGCCGCGGTCTTCGTTGCCGAACCGGTAGCCCTTCCACTTCTCCGGCGCGAACGGGGCATCCTCAAACACCACCGCGCCTTCGCACGGCAGCGACCGCGCGGGGCCGCCGAAGAGATGCTCGGCCGAAACGCCAAACGCGAAGTTCTTGAGATCCTGGTTCTTCTCCACGTTCACCTTCACGCGGATCTGCGGCGGCGCGAACTCCTCGATCTTCACCTCGCGCGTCGCCAGCATCTTCCCCTTCTTGCCGGGCGTGCGCACCTGAAGGTTCCAGACGCCGCTCGGCTGATCCGCCGGCACGGTGAACGAATCGCAGGAGAACGTCCCGTTCGCATCCGGCATGAACGTCTTGACCGCGTACGGATCGTCATTCGGATTCCGGAGCACGACCTCCACGGGAAACGGTTTCGGCGCCTTCAGCTCCCCGTCGCGCAGGAACGCATGCAGAAAGATCTTCTCGTCGTGACGGTAGATGCCGCGCTCCGTCCAGACGAACGCGGAGCATTCGCCCTTCTTGAGATACTCGTCACGCGCGCCGGCCGGATACGTCTCGTCGATCGTCATCGAGCTTCGTACCGCCATGAACGACATGTCGCCGCCGTCCGGCGCGATCGCCACCACCGCAAAGGGCTTGCCCTTGTCGATCCGCTTCGGAACGCACCAGCCGTGAGCGTCCGCAACGCCTTCCTTGATCTTGATGTTGGCGGTCGAATAGATTTCGATCTTCGCGCCAGCGACCGGGCGGCCCGTGGTGAGCGACGTCACCCACACACCCAGCTCGTCCGAACCGCTCTCGCGCACGCTTAACCCCAGATCGCTCACGCACACCACGCGGTAGATGTTCGGGTTTCGGATCGCGTTCTTTTTGTCGTCATCCCACCACGACACCCTGTCACGCCGCGCGTAATCCTTCATCCGGATCGTCGCAAGATAGATGCCGTTCTGCGACTTGCCGTCCTTGAGCGCGAGACGGAACGGAACCACGCGCTTCTCGTTCGGTTTCCCGAGACACGGCAGCGTGAACGTCTCCACGTCGCCCGCCAGCTCGCCGGTATCCTCCTTGTCCGCACCTTTCGCATCCGTCACCCAATCGTAGTTGCTGTACTTGGAATAGACATCCTCCTCGCGCGCGAGCATCTGCACCACGTTGCGCGGCTCCACACGCCGCAGCTCCGCATAGACGTTCGTGATGTTCACCGCCTCCACGCCTATCGCGCGGCTCCCCGCCGGCGGCAGATAGCGGCCGTTGGCGGCGAACTTCACATACGGGTCAAGATCCTTGCGCGTGAACTCGTAGGTGTAGTCCTCGGTGAGCGAACCTTCGGCCTCGGGATTGGCGCCCTTGCCGTAGAGCG
>CACZCD010000138.1:13880-15260 GCA_902779565.1 uncultured bacterium
TGACCGTAAGGACCACCTTGGAACGGAGCGCGAAGTCGCCCGTCACGATCAGGTGCGGATAGAAGTCCCACTTGCCGTCGCGCTTCTCATGTCGAGCCCTGTACCTGAAGCCAGGCACCCCCTCGTGCATCGGCGACACCTTCACGTAGTGCCGCACCACCTCCATGTCAGGCCGTTCCGAGAGCGCGATGTCCAACTTCATGTCGTCATCATACTCGACCCCCAGCACCTTCATCTGATGCATGACGGTTGTGTTAGTGCCGTCCTCGTGGAGAGCCTCCGCCTTTGCGACCGTCACGCCATTGGTGGCATCATCCTTCATCCTCACCATACCGACCGCAAGATGCGAATCGTCAACCTTCGCATTCTCCGGCAACTTGAGGATGTCACCCGGCTTGATCGGATCGGTGGCCTTGAGTTCATTGATATTCAGGATCGCAGAAGGCGATACGTTGAACTGGATCGCGATCGAAATGACATCGTCGCCATCCTTGACTACGTACGCCAAGTCGCCGACGTCGGTTCCGTACACCTTGCCGTTCTCGAAACTCGCGGCCGCTTTCGGCAGCCGCTTCGGCTCAGGCGCTGGCGTCACTATCGAGACGTTGTTCGCCTTCTCGAACGCCCGTACCTTGCGGTACATCCAGCCGAGCGCCGTTGCACTTCCAATGGCGGCGAGAAGACTCACCACCGAAACCGAGACCAATATTTTGTTCTTCATTTTCGCTTTATCCTTTTCCCAGCGGCGAGCCCACTCAAAACCTTTGCTCGCGCATTAGTCAGTATTATATCATAATTCCGGATACGGCAGCCGCACCATCCGCCGCCATTTCCTGTAACTTTTGAGCAACAACAGAACATCCCCGCCAGCGCGGCGGGGATGTAACTGACAGGATTGAAGCGAGGTGGTTAGCGTTCGAGCGCGTCGAGAATCTCGAGGCGGACCTTGTCGGCGTTGCCGCGCGGATTCGGGAAGTCCCAGTCGTAGCGCGGGTCGTTCCCCTTGCGTCCGTGCGACACGGTGAAGGCGGCATCGCCCAGCACGCGCTCCGGCGCTTCGGCGAGGAGACGCTCAATCGCCGAGACGTCTTTCCCCGCCTTCTTCAGCTTCGAGGCCTTCTCCGCGAGCAGGGCGAGGTATTCGTAGTCCTCCGCGCCCTCCTTCACCGCCTCGCTCTGCTTCGCCGCCATCGCGTCGTCCGGCGAAACGAAGAAAGGCGAATACTCCGTTCCCGGCTGGTCGAACGGACGCCAGCTGTCGCCGATCCCGCCGCCGCATCCGAGCGCCCAGAAGAAGGACCCCTTCGCGCCAAGGCTCCACGCCCTCCACGCCTGCGCGCGGTGGTAGAAGACGGGGTCGAATGTCCGTGACGGCCCGCT
>CACZCD010000139.1 GCA_902779565.1 uncultured bacterium
TCATGGCAATGACTCCTCTCCCTGGGTGAACATGGTGCCGATGCCTGCATCGGTGAAGATCTCGAGCAGCAGCGAGTGAGGGAAGGTGCCGTTGAGGATGCGCACGTCCTGCACGCCTGCGTCAAGGGCCTCGACGATCGAGCGGATCTTGGGAATCATGCCCGAGGAGAGCGTCCCGCTGAAGAGCAGCTCGTGGGCCTCCTCCTTGGTCATGCCGGCGATGAGGCTGTCCGGGTCGTCGACGTTGCGGTAGAACCCGTCGACGTCGGTGAGGTAGATCAGCGTGTCGGCGCCGAGAGCCTGCGCGACCTGGCTGGCGGCGAGATTCTCCCACGCGATACGGTTCACTTCGGCGTTGGAAAGCGTCGTGTTGCGGTTGCGGCCAAAACCACGGGCATCCTCCGCAAACGGGCGGAAGCGGGATTCGGACACCTCCTTGCCGTTCAGCTCGCCGGCAGAAGAGCGGCGCTCGCCGGAATCGCCACCGGTGAGGAGAAAGTCAAAAGCGAAGAACGCCGAAATCGCAATGGCGAACACGCCCCAAATCCATTTATTGCGGATGATACGGTTGAACTGATGGATAACCACGATGTTTTTCCTTGATAGTTGATAGTTGATAGTTGGTAGTTGG
This sequence comes from uncultured bacterium, assembly GCA_902779565.1. GTDB lineage: Bacteria > Verrucomicrobiota > Kiritimatiellia > RFP12 > UBA1067 > UBA1731. The sequence goes on from CACZCD010000139.1 coordinate 632, forward strand.
CAGCTAGTCAGATGTTGTCGCCAAACCCGTTGGAATTGGAGGACGACTCGCCGCCCGATTCGCCGCCGGAAGAGGAGGAGGAGGATTCGCCGGAGCCGGATTCGCTGGAGGAGGACTCACCGCTCCCGGACTCGCCCGCCGATTCCCCTTCTGCGGGCTTTTCGCCTTCGGCAGGCTTCTTGCCCTCCGCCTTCTTGTCCGTCTTGAAGGAGATATCCTGGATGCGAACCACCTCTTCGCCGAAGTTGACGCTCGCCGTCCCCTCCGCGAACGTGAAGCGGTTACGCATCTCGCCCGCCGGATCGAACGTCATGACGGAGACCGCCATGCGTCCGCCCACCTGCGCCCGCTTGCGGAAGATCTTGATCGCGCACTGCGGCGTGAGACTGAAGTCGAGCCGGCGGTCCTGCTTCTTGACCTCGCCGGTGATCGGATCCTTGTAGGTCGTGCAGCCCTGGTCCAGCGACACCTTGTAGTCGCCGGCCTCGCCCCGCAGCGACGTGAAGAGCGCATCGCCCGTCGTGCGGATGCGCATGCGGTCTGCCGCACTCATGCGCTCCACCTTGTAGTGGGGACCTTCAAGCGCAAGCATGCCGGTGATCACGTGAACGATCGCCTCGTCGCCGTCGCCGGAAGGCGTCAGCTCATAACGGCTTTCGCCCGCCAGATCCTTGGCGGTGAAGTTCGGGAACGCCATGGAGAAGAGTCCCGTGGGGAGCGTGCGGGGAAGCGATACGGTGAACGACCCGCGCACCGGCATGACCGCACGCGACGGAGCGGCGATATCGTCCTCGCGGGTGCTGAACTCGGCGTCGCCCGTCACTTTCAGGACGGCATCCTTCCCGAACTCGAACTCCGTCGTCCCGCCAACCGTGCGGAACGCAGAACCATTCGGATAGAATTTCCCTTCCACCGCCTGCTTGAACTCCTTCTCGCGCGGGAACTTGACCAGCACCTCGCCCGAAGTGAGGGAAAGCCGCACAAGCGCGTGGAAATGCTTCGCCGCCGGCTTCGCGGCCGCCGCCTTCACCAAGGCCGGGTCGAGCCCCTCCACCACTTCCTCTGTCTTGGCTTCGCCGCCCGCATTCTCTTCCTGCGCCGGCAAAACGAATGCCGCGCCAAACGCCGTCGCGCAGACGCAAAAGCCAGTCAATGCTCTGTTCATGTGTACAATCCTCCTTTGAAGGTGCGTATTTTACGCTTTCCGCCCAAAAAATGCAACCGCCACCGGCAAACCCCCTGCATTATCGTCTCCAAGTGGTGCGCCAGCCGCTTTCCGGACGGTTTCGCGAGCCGCCGCCGCCCCATCCGCCCCAGCGGTCGCCGTAGGGTTTCGGGCGCTCGTAGGCCGGCGTCACGGACCTCACCTCGTGCTCGTTGTAAAGCTCCGGCGGGATCTCCCGCACGAACATCGACGGCTCCACCGGGAACATCCCGCCGTCCGCCGTCTTCTTGGAGCGCGGCACGCACAGGTAGAGCCGATCCTTCGCCCGCGTGACCGCCACATAGAAGAGCCGCCGCTCCTCGTCGAGATTGCCGTCCTCCACGCTCCGCGCCGACGGGAAGATCGTATCGACAAGCCACGGCAGGATCACGACCGGCCACTCCATGCCCTTCGCCTGATGGATGGTGGAGAGCTGCAGATGGTCCGCCGGCAGCGTCGCCCGGTTCTGCGCATCGAGATTCGTCATCAGGGCCACCTCTTCCAGGAAGCCCTTCAGCCCCGTCTGGAAGGACGCCACCTGCGACTGCAGCTCGGCCAGATCCTCCAACCGCCCCGTCGCATCCTCCTCGTCGAACTGCCGACGCAGATGGTCGCCGTAGAAGTAATGCACGAAATCCTCGATCGGCTTCCCGTCGTCGCCCTTCGCCAGATGGTCGGGCGCGGCGGCGAACGCCTTCTGCATCCCCTCCCAGCCGACCTTCGCCTTGGGCGAAAGCAAGTCTCCGAGCGACAGGCGGTCCATCCCGTTGCCCGGATCGAAGCTGCGGCCAAGCTTCACCCAGTAGCGCCTAAGCGAGGCCTCGCCCACGCCGGGGAGGAGTCCCACCAGACGGAAGAAGCTCATCTCGTCGTGCGGATTGAAGAGGAGTCGCAGGAAAGACAGCACGTCCTTCACATGGAGCTGCTCGAACACGCCCACGCCGCTCGTGATGCGGAACGGCAGACGCGCCCGCGTGAGCGCCAGCTGGATGTCGATCGAGGTGAAATGCGACCGGTAGAGGATCGCGATGTCCTTGTAGCAGAATCCCTGTCCGCGCAGATGCTCCACGAGCTTCAGGATCAGTTCCGCCTGGGCATGGCCGTCCCACATGTGGTAGAGCTGCGGCTCCAGACCCTGCGCGGTGCGGAACGGGCGGAGTGTCTTCTCGAACTGGTGCGACACATCCTTCATCACCACGTTCGCCACATCGAGGATCGGCGCGAGCGACCGGTAGTTGCGCTCCAGCTTCAGGATCCGGCACCCCTCCCAACGGTTCGGGAACTCCATGATGTTCTCGAACTGCGCGCCGCGCCACGTGTAGATGCACTGGAAGTCGTCACCCACAACCATCAGGTTGCGGTGCTTCGCGGCGAGGATGTCCGTGAACTGCGCCTGCAGGGAGTTGGTGTCCTGATACTCATCCACCAGCACATGCAGAAAGCGCTCCTGCAGCTCGTTGCGCACGCCTTCGACGTCACGCAGCAGCTTCAGACCGTTCACGAGAAGATCGTCGAAGTCCATCGCGCCCAGCTCCTTCTTGCGCGCCGCATAGAGTTCGCCGCACTTCACCACCTTCTCTACGTCCAATGCAACTTTCGACTGCTGCACCTCAACGAGGGTCTTGAAGTCCTTCTCGCGGTTGGCGGCATCGGAAATGAGCTTGAGGATGAACTCCTTCTTGACAAAATCCTTCACGCCCTTCCCGACGACCTCCTTGATGATCTGCCCCATCAGCTTCTTCTGGTCGTCCTCGTCGAGGATCGTAAAGCTGGGCTTGTAGCCGAGGAAGCTGCCGTAGCGCCGCAGGAACTTCGCGCAGATGGAGTGGAACGTGCCGGACCAGATGCCGCCCACGTCCGCGCCGATCAGCTTCTCGGCGCGCTCGGTCATCTCACGGGCCGCGCGGTTCGTGAACGTGAGCAGCAGGATGCGCGTGGCCGGCACACCCTGCTCGATGAGATAGGCCACGCGATGGACGAGCGTGCGCGTCTTGCCCGTGCCGGCCGCCGCCAGCACCAGCAACGGGCCGTCTCCGGCCGTCGCCGCCGCGCACTGCTCCGCGTTCAACTCCTTTGAAAAGTCAATCATGTCTGTAAGTTGGTAGTTAATTTATCTCACGCAGAGACGCAGAGGGCGCAGAGAGTTATTTTAGGGCCGTAACTTCGCTCAATGAATAACATTTATCGCACCTTCCCCCTCTTCCACCTTCCCCCTCTTCCACCTTTCCACTCTTCCACCTTTCCCCTCTTCCACTTTTCCACCTTTCCACTTTTCCACCTTTCCACTTTTCCACTCTTCCACCTTTCCCCTCTTCCCCTCTTCCACTTTTCCACTTTTCCACTTTCAACCAGCTCAACTCCCGCCGCCGCATGGCGCGATAGTCGCATTCGGCATGATCATCCGCACCGGAAAGATGGTCCATGCCATGCGCCACGTAAAGCAGCAGCTCTTTGGCGACACTCCATCCCCGGCGCTTCGGTGCCGCGCGGCGCGCCTGATCGGTGTTCACGAAGATCTCGCCGTAAAGTCCCGGCGTTTCCGGCGGGATGGCGTCGTACGCCTGCGTCACCACGTCCGTCACGCCGGCGATCCCCATGATCGCGCGATGGACGGCGTCCGATTCCGCATCCGCCACGAGATGCACCACCACCTCGTGCCACACGGGATTGCCGATGCGCGCGCGCGAACGCGCCGCGAAATACGCCGCCGCCGCCCGCACCTCGGCCTTGTTCAGGCCCAACCCGGGCGGCATCCGCCCTTCCACGACAATCGAAACAGCCTTCGGCACGGGAGACCTCATGGCGGGCTACAGCGACATCAGGTGGTCATGCACGCTCTTCGAGACGAGCGCGAAATCGCTCGGCTCCATCGAGTAGGAGGCGCGTCCCTTCGTGAGGGAGCGGATCGCCGTCGCGTAACCGAACATCTGCGCCATCGGCACGCGCGCATGGACGACCTGCATGTCGTCGCGCTGCGTCATGTCCAGGACGGTGCCGCGCCGCATATTGAGATCACCTAAAACTTCGCCGACGGATTCCGGCGGCGTGGTGATCTCCAACTTCATGATCGGCTCCAGGAACTCCGGCGATGCCGCCAACGCCGCCTCGCGGAAGCCCATCACCGCCGCGCCGCGCAAGGCGATCTCGTCCGAAACCTCGGGATCGACGATCTCGATGCCGGTGACGGACGCCTCAAGGTCGGTCATCGGGTAGCGCGCCAGCACGCCCGTCATCACGCCATCCAAAAGCCCCTGCTCCAGCGTCTCGGCGTAATGCGGATCCGGCAGCGTGTTCTTGACGTCGCGCGCGAGCGATACCTTGCGTCCGGCGCCGCGTTCGAGCGGCTTCACCTCGATGGTGAGCGTGACCGCGTGGCGCTTGCCGCCGATTTCGCGGTCGAACGTGAACGGCTTCGTCGCCGGCTGAAGCACCGTCTCGGCATAGGAGACCATGGGCTTGCCGACGTTCGCCGCCACCTTGAACTCGCGTTTGAGGCGATCCACCAGAATCTCGAGATGCAGCTCGCCCATGCCGGACAGAATCGTCTGCCCCGTCTCCTCGTCTTCGCGGAACTGGCAGGTGGGGTCCTCCGCCGCCAACGCCTTCATGGAATCCACGAGTTTGTCCTTGTCCGCACCGGACTTCGGTTCGATGGCGAGGAACATCACCGGCTGCGGCGCGGTGATGCGCTCCAGATGGCAGGGCTTCATCTCCGCGCAGAGCGTGTCGCCCGTGGTCGCCTCCTTGAGTCCCACGAGCGCACCGATGTCGCCCGCCGAAAGCTGGTCCACCTCGATCTGGTCGTCGGCGAAGAGACGCACGATCTTCATCACGCGCTCGCGCTTCCGCGTGCGCGGATTGAACACGTTCGCGCCCTTCTTCAGCACGCCGCCATAGACGCGCACGAAGAACAGCCGCCCGACGAACGGATCCGTCGCGATCTTGAAGACGAGCGCGGTCAGCAGCTCGGAATCCTTCTGCTGCCGAGTGGCCGGTTCGCCGCCCTTTAGGTCCGTCGCCACCACCGGCGGACGGTCCTTCGGGCTGGGCAGATACCACGCCACGGCGTCCAAAAGCGGCTGCACGCCCTTGTCGCGCAACGACGTGCCGCACAGCACGGGCACGATCTTGTTCGCCACCACAAGACGGCGAAGCGCCCCCTTCAATTCCTCGGCCGTGAGATCGCCGTTCTCGAGATAGGCCTCCATCACGCCTTCGTCGAGATCCGCCACCTTCTCGCAAAGCTCGGCGCGCGCCAGCTCGGCGTCGTCCTTCAGCTCCGCCGGAATGTCGCCGACGGTGAAGTTCTTGCCGTCCGTCTTCTCGTCATAGACGATCCCCTTCATTTCCAAGAGGTCGACCACGCCGACGAACCCCTCCTCCTTCCCGATCGGCAGCTCCACGGGAACGGCGTTCGCCTTCAGCTTCTCGCGCAGCTCGTCTACCACGCGGGTGAAGTTCGCGCCCATGCGGTCCATCTTGTTCACGAACGCGACGCGCGGCACGGCGTAGCGGTCGGCCTGACGCCACACGGTCTCCGACTGCGGCTGCACGCCCCCCACCGCGCAGAACACGCACACCGCGCCGTCCAGCACGCGCAGCGAACGCTCAACCTCCATCGTGAAATCGACGTGTCCGGGCGTATCGATGATGTTGATCGCGTGTCCCTTCCATTCGCAGGAGACGGCGGCGGACTGGATCGTGATGCCGCGCTCGCGCTCCTGCACCATGAAGTCGGTGGTGGTGTTCCCGTCATGGACGTCGCCATGCTTGTGGATCTTCTGCGTGTAGAAAAGGATGCGCTCGGTCGTCGTGGTCTTTCCCGCGTCGATGTGGGCCACGATACCGATGTTGCGTACGTTGGATAGGGCTGAATCTTCCATAGGCGGCATATTATACCACACTTGCGAGCACCAGAAAGATTGGCGGATTGGCGGATTGAATCACACAATCCACCAATCTCAAATCCTCCAATCACAAACTGGGCCTGTCCTGATGTGGACGCTTGCGTCCACAATCTACGGCGGTGCCCCGCTATTTCACATCCACATCCGTGACGACGCCCTGATCGCCAATAATCAGCGTGACCGCGAGTGTTTCGCACCAGCCTTCAAACGGAGGCTTCGCGGTCGACTTCGGCGGCGCGTAGAGCGTCACCTTCAATCCCTTGCCGTCGTCGACCAGCTGCGACGAGCCGCTGACCTTGTTGCCGCCAACCAGGCCCGCGAAGGACACCACGCCATCCTTCTTGAAGGTAAGCGTCACCATGTTGTCCGTATCGCCCTGTTCGCCAAGCCAATGGTCAACCTTGATATCCTTCTTGATCACCGGCATGTCCGCCTTCGTGTCCGCCCGTTTCCACAGGTTCTGGCAGGCCGTCCAGGAGAGGGAAGAGGGAAGAGGGAAGAGGGAAGAGGGAAGAGAATGGCCGTTGGCCACTCCGCACAGGTCATACCCGCCGGGCAACTCCACTTTAGTGGCGAACACCGTCACTTCGTTGGTGACGATCTCCTTCCCCGCCTTGCCGATGACCGTGGCGTAGAACACGGCGCTCCCTTCTACATCTTCTACACGGCTAAACTCACTCGCGCTCAGCGTCCACGTCTGGCCGCCTTCGAGGATCTTCCCGCTGATCTTGCCCTTGGCGTCAACCGTCAGCGTCACCACGCCATGCGACTCCTCCCCTGAGACAGGGGAGGTGGCCGCAAGGCCGGAGGGGTATGCAGCCCCCTCGAACGTCCCCACCGCCCAATCAGGCAGCGCCTCCACATTGAGCGTAATGGTGGCGACTTGGTTCGCCTCGCCCTTCTTCGACGCCGTGAACGTCACGGTGTACGGGCCGGGCTTCGCCGTGGTGACGCCGGCGATCTTGCCGGTCTTCGCATCGTATTTCAATCCCGTCGGCAATCCCGCCACCTTCACCGTCCAGCCATTCGTGGGCGTGCAGTCGATGAGATCCGGACCCAACGCCACACCCGCATAGATCGCGCCGTAGGCATCGGTCGCGGACAAAAGCCCCGGCAGCTTGTCACTCTCGAAGTTCGGCACCGTGATCGTGAACGTCGCCGTCGTCCCGTCCGTCGCCTTCTTCACCGACGTGTTCGTGGCCTTGACCGTCACCGCGTACACGCCCGGCTTCGTCGCCTTGCCGGTGACCTTCAGCGTCTTCGCGTCGTACTTGAGTCCCGCCGGCAGCCCTGTCACGGCCAGCTTCGGCAGGGACAGCGATTCCACGCACGCGCCAAGGTCGAGCGAGTACGTCCCGTCCGCCCCGGTCACCGCATCCGCCACCGCCACCTTCAGGCTCTCGATATCCTCCGCCTCCGTCGCAAACCGCGCGAAGAGATAGCGCACCTCCGGCACGACCACGCTCTGCGACGCAGTGCGTCCGTCAGCGGACGCGAACACCATCGGCTCCGTCAGCTTCATGTCGCGGTACCAGCCCGCGAACACCCACCCCTTGGTCGGCTTCGCGGAGATGGAAACCTTCTTCCCCGCGGCATAGACGCCCGTGCCGGTCGCCGTGCCGGCGGCCGTGTTCGTGGAAAGGACGGTCAGCGGATGGTACGCCGTGCGCTTCGGCTCCGGCACGGCCGCCACGGGAGAGATCGTCATGAGCCATGTCGCCGTCGCCTTCGTCTTGTCGGGGTAATTCGCCGTCACCGTCACCGTGTAGTATCCGCCTTTCGTAGGGATACCCGCCACGGCGCCGCTCTTGGCATCGAACTTGAGACCGGACGGCAACCCGTTCGCGGAAAGCTTCGTGAACTCGCCGGCGGCGATCTGCCCCGCATACGCGACACCGACGGCCCCTTCCGCCGGCAATCCGCCGAAGCCGATGCGGGCGTCCTCAATGTCGGCGACGCGCAGCTGCACGTTCTCCGCCCACTGGTAGCCGGAGGCGTTCTTCGCGGTGATCTTCACCGTGTATACGCCCGGCTTCGTCGGCGTGCCGGTGATGGCGAGCGTCTTCGCGTCGAACTTGAGGCCCGTCGGCAATCCGCTCACGCTCGCCGTCACGTACGATTCGGAATCATCGAGCAGTTCGAGTCCAGCGACCTCCACGTTCGGCGCGAGCGGCCCCGGCTGGCTCAACGCAAGCTTGCCCAGCCGGTCGTCGTCCACCGCAAGGAACACGGCCCTTATGCCGTTCGTGTCGAATCCTGGCGGCACCGCGAACGCGAGCGACGGATTGCGCCGCTCGTTCTTGGAGAGCATGCGCGAATCCACGAACGCGCCCTCCCAGTGCGCGAACACGCTCCCCTTCGCGGCGACCGCCTTCCACGTCACCTTCTGGTCCGTCTTCCACGACTTCGGCACCGTCACAGACCCCTCGCCGGGGATGTGGTAACGGGTCGGTTCGATTATCGTACCTTCGTTTATGCCAACCTCGCCTATT
>CACZCD010000140.1 GCA_902779565.1 uncultured bacterium
CTCGGCCGCGACACGGTGAAGGACGATTTCGCGGTGTTCTTCGACGCCGGGTTCCCGGCGGTGAACCTCATCGACTTCGACTATGGCTCTGCGCCGGGGCGGAACGACTACTGGCACACGGTCTATGACACAATCGACAAGATCAGCGAGGAATCCCTGCTGAAGGCCGGGATGCTTGTCGCGGAACTTTTGAACATGCTGGAAGGTAACGGAAAATGAATATCATCAAGATGATTCTCAGCACAAAGAACGCCCGGGAACTGAAGAAGCTCAAGCCGATCGTCGCACAGATCAACCATCTTGAGAAGCAGTATCAGGAACAGAACCTGACCGACGCGGACTTCCCGCGTCTGACGGCGGAGTTCAAGAAGCGCGTTGCGGGCGGCGAGTCGCTGGACGACATCCTGCCCGAGGCGTTCGCGCTCGTCAAGAACGCGTGCCGCCATCTCGTGGGCACCACCGCGGACGTATGCGGACATACGCTCACGTGGGACATGATCCCGTTCGACTGCCAGCTCGTGGGCGGCATCGTGCTGCACCAGGGGAAGATCGCCGAGATGCAGACAGGCGAAGGCAAGACGCTCGTCGCCACGCTGCCGCTCTACCTGAACGCGCTCTCCGGAAAGAACGTGCAGCTCGTCACCGTGAACGACTACCTGGCGCGCCGCGACGCGTCGTGGATGGGGCATCTCTACAAGTACCTCGGCCTCACCGTGGGCTGCATCCAGAACTCCATGGAATCCGCCGAGCGGCGCGAGCAGTACAACTGCGACATCACCTACGGCACGAACTCCGAGTTCGGATTCGACTATCTCCGCGACAACGGCATGGCCGTGCAGCCGGAGCAGGTGGTGCAGAACGGGCACAACTTCGCGATCGTGGACGAGGTGGACTCCATCCTCATCGACGAGGCGCGCACGCCGCTCATCATCTCCGGCCCCGCGACCGTCTCCACGAGCGCCCAGTACAATGCGCTCAAGCCGTTGGTCGAATCCATCGTGCGCGTCCAGACGCAGCAGTGCAACGAACTCATCGCGCAGGCGAAGAAGGCGCTCGCCGACGGCGACACGGAGGAGTGCAAGCGCAAGATCTACCAGGTGTACCACTCCATGCCGAAGCACAAGCAGATGCTTCACATGTTCGAGGACGCCAACATCCGCAAGCTCCACGAGGACGTGGAGATGCAGATGCTCTCCGAAATGCGCAAGGAGGAGGGCATCGCGCTCCGCGGGCAGCTCTACTTCACCATCGACGAGCGTACGCGCGAGGTGGCGCTGACGGATCTCGGCTGCGACAAGATGAACCCGCAGGATCCGAAGATGTTTGTGATTCCCGATCTCGCCAGCGCCATGAGCGAGATCGACGGCGACAAGACGCTTTCCGAGCAGGACCGCATCGAGAAGAAACGCGACGTACAGGCGAACTTCATGGAGAAGTCGCAGCGCGTGCACGTGGTCGATCAGCTGCTGCGCGCGTACTGCCTGTACGAGCGGGATGTGGATTACGTGGTGCAGGACAACCACGTGTACATCGTGGACGAGTTCACGGGCCGCATTTTGCCGGGCCGCCGCTGGTCGGACGGTCTCCATCAGGCCGTCGAAGCGAAGGAGAGCGTGGAGATCGAGAAGGAAAGCCAGACGCTCGCCACGATCACGATCCAGAACTACTTCCGTCTGTACAAGAAGCTCGCCGGCATGACGGGCACGGCCGAGACGGAGGCGCGCGAATTCAAGGACATCTACAAGCTCGGCGTCGTCTCCATCCCCACCAACAAGCCGGTGCAGCGCATCGACGGCAACGACCAGATCTACCGCACGCAGCGCGAGAAGTACAAGGCGATCATCGCCGACGTCGCGGAGCGCCATGCGAAGGGGCAGCCGATCCTGCTCGGCACGATGACGGTGGACACCTCGGAGGTGCTGTCGCGCATGCTCAAGCTCGCGCACATCCCGCACGAGGTGCTGAACGCGAAGAACCATGCGCGCGAGGCCGAGATCGTCTCGCTCGCCGGCCAGAAGGGGGCGGTGACGATCGCGACGAACATGGCGGGCCGCGGCACCGACATCAAGCTGGGGCCGGGCGTCGTCGAGCTGGGCGGTCTGCACGTGCTCGGTTCGGAGCGTCATGAGTCCCGCCGCATCGACCGTCAGCTGCGCGGTCGCTGCTCGCGCCAGGGCGACCCCGGCTCCTCGCAGTTCTTCATCTCCCTCGAAGACCAGCTGATGCGTCTCTTCGGTTCGCAGAAGCTTTCGGGCATCATGCTCCGTCTCGGCCTCAAGGAAGGCGAGGTGATGGAGCATCGCTGGCTGAACAAATCCGTGGAGACCGCGCAGCGCCGCGTGGAGCAGCAGCATTTCGCGATCCGCAAGCGTACGCTCGAATTCGACGACGTGATGAACAAGCAGCGTTCGATCGTCTATGAGCTGCGCGGCACCATCCTGCGCGGCGAGCCGGCGAAGGTCCATGATACGATCCTCGACGTGATGAACGATCTGGTGATGACGCAGGCCGAGAAGTACCTTTTCGATCCGAAGGACGGCGATCTGGGCGCGTTCTCCGACTGGCTCGGCGTCACGTTCCCCGTGACGGTGACCGATGAGGAGCTGAAGCCGCTCATGGGGCAGCCGGAGAAGGCGGGCGAGCTTGTGATGAAGCGCATCGAGGACGCCTACGAGGCCAAGTGCGCAGTCGAGGACCCGCAGGTGTTGCCGTTCATGGAGCGCGGCGTGTTCCTCGATGCGATCGATCGCCAGTGGCAGGACTATCTGCGCGCGATGGACGATCTCCGCCATAGCGTGAATCTGCGCGCGTACGGTCAGCGCGATCCGCTCGTCGAATACAAGCGCGAGGCGTTCCACATGTTCGAGCAGCTGATGAACGCGATCAAGACGGAGGTCGTGACGGGCGAGTTCCGCGCCGCGACGGCGCGCACGGTCCGCCGGATGTTCGCCGCCGCGCAGACGAACGCGGACCAGTTCGACACGCCGAACGAGGAGTCCTCCCGTTCCGCGCCGAAGCCGAGCGCCAAGCCGTCGGGTCCCGTCTCCGCGAAGGAGGCGTTCGCCACGCTGATGGGCGTGAAGCCCGAGCAGGTGCGTACGGCGCCGCCGTCCGGCGGGATGATGCCGCCGCCTGGCATGGCCGGCACGCCGGCGCGTCCCGCCGCCACGCCGCGCGTGGGGCGGAACGATCCCTGTCCGTGCGGCAGCGGCAAGAAGTACAAGAAGTGCTGCGGCCGCAACCTTTTCTGACGGTCGGTGCGAGGCCGGGCTTTTGCGAGCGGAATGCTCGTTAGGCCCCTACGCGGCGGCGGCGGAAGCATCCGCCGCCGCTTTGTGGTATAATACACGGGCAACGGCGGGTAAGCCGCCTTTAACGAACACGAAAGGAATTGACAGAATGAATCAGGCAGAGAAGGAACGTCTTGCGAAGGTCGGCAAGAAGCTGAACGTCAAGGCGTACATCAAGAACGAGATCGAGGCGATCCGTGCACAGGTCGGCAACAAGAAGGTGCTGCTCGCGATGTCGGGCGGTGTCGATTCATCCGTCTGCGCCGTGCTGCTGCACAAGGCGATCGGCAAGAACCTCACCTGCGTGTTTGTCGATCACGGCTGCATGCGCCTCAACGAGGCGAAGGAGGTCAAGAAGGTCTTCAAGGGACAGTTTGGCATCAACCTCATCCAGATCGACGCCGAGGCGCGCTTCCTGAAGAAGGCAAAGGGCCTCACCGATCCGGAGCTGAAGCGCAAGTGCATCGGCGGCGAGTTCATCCGCGTGTTCGAGGAGGAGGCCAAGAAGCTCGGCCGCATCGAGTTCCTCGGCCAAGGCACGATCTATCCCGACATCATCGAGTCCGGCGTGGGCGGCAACAAGGCCGTGAAGGCGCACCACAACGTGGGCGGACTTCCGAAGGACATCGGCTTCGAAGGTCTTGTCGAGCCGGTCAAGTACCTCTACAAGGATGAAGTGCGCGCCGTCGGCAAGGCGCTCGGCATCCCCGCGTTCATGGTGCAGCGTCAGCCGTTCCCGGGCCCGGGCCTCGCGGTGCGCTGTCTCGGCGAGCTCACGAAGGAGAAGCTCGACATCCTCCGCCAGGCGGACTTCATCTTCCGTGACGAGATGGCCAAGGCGAAGCTCGACAAGAAGGCGCAGCAGTTCTTCGCCATCATGACGAACGTCAAGTCCGTCGGCGTGAAGAACGGCGCGCGCACGTTCGGCTATGTGATCGCCATCCGCGCGATCTCCACCGCCCAGTTCGTGAAGGCCGGCATCGTGGAGCTGCCGTTCAAGTTCGTGACGAAGGTCGCCGAGAAGATTGCGACGAAGGTGAAGGGCGTGAATCGCGTGGTGTGGGACATCACCCCGAAGCCGCCGGCGACGATCGAGTGGGAGTAGTCATGTCCGCCTATCGTCGCATCTTGCCGGCGCTGCTGTCCATGATCGCCGTGGCGTCGATCCACGCCCAGCCGGTCACGTCCGAGCAGCAGCGCCGCGAGGCGGCGATTGTGGAGACGGCCCTTGCGTACTGGCGCAAGGGCGCCGTAATGCAGTATGATTCCAGTCCGATGACGGTCTTCGACAAGAACAACCATTCGCACGAGGCCGCGCTCCGGATGTGCCGCAACGAACCGCCTGAGACCGCCACGAAGGATCGTACGGTGTACACCGTCTGCACATCCTTCGCGATGGAGGTCTTCCGGCAGGCGATCGGTTGGGATCAGGGCGACTGGCCGAAGTGCATCACATCCTATGTGGCGACCAATGTGCCGGAGGCCGTGGTGTTCCGGCAGGACAACGAACGGCACCCGGAAAGGCGGGAGGCCGCCGTCAAGGAGCTGCGCCGGATCCTGCGCCCCGGCGACGAGATCGTCGCGTTCGCGCCGGAGCGGTGGGGCCATGCGATGCTGTATGTGGGCGATGTGGATGGCGACGGTCGTGCCGACGTGATCCACTCCACGGGACGCAAGTTCAACTACGGGACCGGCTGCGACATGGTTGAGATCGGCGGCAACATCTTCAAGGAGGATGCCGAAGATTTCTTCTTCTCCCGCGCAAGCATCGTCTGTCTCGAAGGGATGCGCCGGTATGTCGTGATCCGTCCGACCCTGCTTCCTGCCGACCGCTATCCCGTCACGCCGTCCGCCGCCGCGCGTCTTGCCCGTCCTGGGCTGCGCATCGACCGCACGGTCTCGACGGGACGGTACGGTTCGGTGCCGACGGGCGGCATTCTCTCCTATCAGATCGAGATCCAGAACTGCAGCACCAACGACTATCGGGACGTGCCGGTGGTGGAGAAGGTGCCGAGCGGTACGGAATTTGTTTCGGCCTCGGCGGGTGGTACGGCAGAGGGCGACACAGTGCGGTGGTCCGTCGATCTGCCCGGCGGCGCAACGGTGAAGTGCCGGATGTCGGTTCGCGTGGTGGCCGCGCGCGGCGAGACGGTTGTCGCCAAGGGCGGAAACGTCGGCGGCATTCCGTCGAACGTGCTGACGACCCGCGTGCAGGGGCCGGCGTTGCGGTATGAGGACATCCTCCGTCTGCGTGCTGGCGGTGACTGGCGCGAGAAGATCGAGAAGTCCGGCGTCACCGGCACGGCGTTCGTGAAGGCTGTGTACCGTGACGTGTTTGGGCGGGATGTGCAGCCGCCGGATCCGAAGGATGCCGGTACGGCGTTGGCGAACGGGGAGATGCCCGCGGGATGCGTGCCCGGCTGGTTTGGCGGACGCTTGGTGCGCACGAAGTACGAGACGCCCCGCGTGCGGGAGTGCCGTTCGATCGATCTGATGCCAGGGGATGTGATCTTCTGCGGTTCGCTGCCGGCGAGCGAGGAGACGGCCGAGGCCTTCATCTGGACGGGCGTGGAGGTGATTGTGCCACGAGGCGGGCGGATCGTCGAGCCGGGCGATTCCGCCGTGACGTCGCTTCTTTCGAAGGACTGGTTTTTCGTTTGGCGTCCAACGCTCTGAACGGTCTGTTTGTGGTACAATACGCAGTGATGGAAATGACAGCGACGGAGATCTATGAAGCCGTGAAGGCCGGTGTCGACGCCGGCTGGAAGCTCGTCTGGGAGAATGTCATCGTCCCGGAGGTGAATTCGCTCCGCTCCTCCGAGCTGGCCCGGAAGTACTGCATCACGGACGGCGACCTCATGGGGATGCTCTATGAGGACATGATCGGCAACCGGAAGATCGATCTCTTCCGCAACGACGGCGGCAACCTCTGGGGCTGGATGCGGCAGTACGTGCGCGGCTACGTGACGCGTGCGAACCCGAACGCCCATGGCGAGTTCTCGCTGGAGGGAACGGCCGAGCAGAACGAGCACGGCGAGCCGATGGCCATCCCCACCGACGATCTCGGCGTGATCCGGAACGAAGTCTGGGACATGACCCATCGGTGCTTCAAGGATCTCTGGAACGACGATCCGCGCAAGGCCTACGTGCTTCTGCTCAAGACGCGGTTCCACCTTTCGAGCGCCGAGGTTTCGGAGATGTTTGACATCACGGAAGCGAATGTCGATCAGATCTTTTCACGGAGCGTGAAGCAGATGCGGGAGAATTGGGTGAAGCATGAAAAGCCCTGAGAACAAGACGATTCCTCTCCTCTTTTGGTCGGTGCCGGGTACGCACGCGGAGCATCTCTGGAAGGTGCGCGTGACGATACCGCCCAGCGCCACGGCGGAGACGCCGCTCGTTCTCGCGGCGGAGGGCGAGAATTCCGTGCCGATCGCGAAGGGCTCCTTTGAGTTCATGGGCGCGCGGGTCAAGATCGTCAACGGCAAGGGGCATCTCGCGTTCGGCGATTTCGTGAAGGGTATCCACGAGACGGGCGTGTGGATGATGCGTCCCGGCCACCCGCCCGTGCCCGGCGCCCTCACCTTTGGATGAGTGGAGGATATGATGAAACGCGATGAATTGAAAAGAGTTGGGATGGTATCGGCGGCGATGCTGCTTTCAGCGGCTCTCGCCCGTGAGCCGCTCAATGTACTCGTGCCCGTTGATTGGACCTCGGAACCGCCCGAGACGCAGATTCAGGAGCTGCGCAACATGCACGACCGGTATGGGCTCCGCAAGTTCGTGCTGATCGGACCTTGGAACAAGCAGTACTACTGCGGCACGGACAATGCGGACTGGGAGCGCCTCGGCGATTCCATCGCGTGGGCGAAGCGGCAGTTCGCCGATCGCGACGTCGAGATCGGCTGGTGGATCGTCCCGACGATCAGCGGGGGACTGCACCGTCCGTTCCAGCGTTTGATGGACTGCGACGGCCACGAGGCGTATGCGACCTGTCCGCTGGATCGCCGCTTTGTGGAGGACTTCGCCGCGAAGGTTGCGATCGTCGCGCGCCGGGCCCATCCAAGCGTGATCTTCTTCGAGGATGACTACACCCTCTCCAACCACGGCGGGATGAACGCCATGAAGGGGTGCTTCTGCCCGTTGCATCTCGCCGAATACGCGAAGCGCGTCGGCAAGCCCTACACGGCGGCGGAGATTGCGGGGATGTTCCGCAAGCCATCTGTGGAGAACGCCGAGCTTCGCCGTCAGTTCGCCCAGTTGTCGCGCGATTCGCTGGTCGGACTTGCAGCGGCGATCCGGCAGGCGATCGACACCGTCGATCCGTCCATCCGCGTCTGCCTCTGCCAGTCGGGCTTTGTGGACATCGACGGCGATTCCACCGAGGCTGTCGCCCGCGCGTTTGCCGGGAAAACGCGTCCAATGGTGCGCATCTTCGGCGCGAACTACTTCAACGAGAACGAGCCGTGTTCGCTGCCGGTCGTGCTGGCGCACACCTTCTGGAGCGCACAACATCTCGGCGCCGACATCGAGCTGATCCACGAGACGGATCCCTGTCCGCACACACGCTTCTACAACTCCTCGCTTTACCTGATCTCGGAACTCGCCGGCGCGATCATGGCGGGCGTGTCGGGATCGTACTACTACTGCATGCAGTATCTCGACGATCCCATGGAGGACGATGCCTATGCGCGTCGGCTGATGGCCGAACGCCGCCGCTTGGAGACGGTGCGCGACCTGCGGGCGACGATGCGTCCGTGCGGCGTGCGTGCGGTCTATACCCCGGCGGAGGTTTACATGGTGCGCGAAACGACGAAGAGTGCCGCCAGCGGCATGCTTCCGACGCATGCCTACTTCCTTGGTAAGATGGGGTTTCCGATGACGACGCAGGAAGGGGCGTCCGTGGCGCTGCTGGTGGGCAACACGCCGAATGCGCTCTCCGACGACGAGGTGCGGCGTCTGCTGGCCGGCGGTGTGATGATCGATGCCGAGGCGGCGGTGCTGCTTTCGAAGCGCGGATTTGCGTCGCTCATGGGCTGTGAGGCGGTGGAGGGGAACGATTCCCTCTATTTTAGGCATGAAGAGATACGGCCGGCGGCCGGCTGCGCGGCGCGGGGAAAGAAGCTCTACAACCGCAAGATGAAGTCGCTTCCGTATATCGGATGGACGCCGAAGAAGAGCGTGCTGGCCAAGATCAAGCCCGCGAAGGGGGCCGAGATCTGGTCGGATCTTGTCGCCTTCGAGGGGCAGACGGTTGCGCCGGCGACCATCTTCTTCCGGAACGCCGCCGGCGGACGCGTGGCCGTCATCAGCCGGTCGTTGGACTCGAAGCCGCATGCCTCGATCTATTCGCCGCGCAAGCAGGAGATGCTGCACAACCTCTTTGCGCGTTTGGCCGGCGACGCGCCGATTGATGTTACCGCTCCGAAAACGCCGTCCACGTGGCTGGTCGCCGCCAAGAACGAACGGGAGCTTTTAGTGATGGCCGAGAATCTCTGCGGCGAGCCGCGTGCGGATATCGTTCTCAAATTTGCGCCGGTCTGGCGCGGCGGTACGCTTTCCGTGCTCCAGCCGGATGGCACCTGGCGCGCGCTCGGTGCGGCGACGGATTCGTTCGTCGTTTCCGAAGAGCTGATCCGTCCGCTCGCGCCTCAGTTCTTCAAGGTCTCCAAGTAGTCTCCACCTTCCCACCTTCCCACCTTTCCACTTTTCCACCTTTCCACCTTTCCATCTTCTTATGCTATAATCTGCGCCGTTTATGGAGAATGTCCGCACAAGTGAAGCGCTGAACCGCCGGAACACGGCGTTCGACAACCGTTTGCGCCCGTCGGAATTCGCGGAGT
>CACZCD010000141.1 GCA_902779565.1 uncultured bacterium
GTGGTCAGCCCGCTTCCGTCGGCCACCCGCGAGGGCTACACGTTCCTCGGCTGGTTCACGGCCGCCACCGGCGGCACGAAGATCGAGGCCGATACCGAGGTGGACATCACCGAAGACACGGTTCTGTACGCGCACTGGACGGAGATTCCGCCGGCCGTCATCCGCACGGTGACGTTCGACGCGCACGGCGGCTCCGCAGTGGTTTCCCGCGAGGTGGAGGACGGCGCCGAGGTCGGCACGCTCCCTGCGACGTCGCGCGAGGGCTACACGTTCGACGGCTGGTTCACGGCGGCGACCGGCGGCACGAAGATCTCCGCCTCCACGAAGGTGACGGCCGACGTCACGTACCACGCGCAGTGGACGGAGACGGCGGTGCCCAAGTACACCGTCATGTTCGACGCGAAGGGCGGCACGTGCGGCACGGCGTCCATCTCGGTCGACGCCGGCGAGCAGATCGGCGCGGCGCTCCCCGAGGCGACCCGCACGGGCTACGACTTTGCGGGCTGGAGGACTGGCGCGTCCACGCCGGTCGACGCGTCCACCGTCGTGAACGAAAACATGTCCTGCTGGGCGGAGTGGACGCCGAAGATCTACAAGCTGACGCTCGACGCGACCGGTGGCACCGTCTCCCCGACGGAGTGGATGGTCGTCTATGACAGCACGTACGGAGCCATCCCCTCGGCGAACCGCGGCGGCTACTCGTTCAACGGCTGGTTCACGGCGACGACCGGCGGCACGAAGATCACGGCCGGCATGACCGTCGCGATCACGGCCGACACCACGCTCTACGCGCAGTGGACGGAGGTCCTGGTTCCCACGCACACCGTCACGTTCAACGCGAACGGCGGCACGTGCGCCACGCCCTCCACGACCGTCAAGGATGGCAGCAAGATCGGAACCCTCCCCGAGGCGACACGCACGGGCTACACGTTCGCGGGCTGGAAGACGGGCGCGTCCACGCCGGTCGATGCTGACACGGTCGTCAGCGCCGACATGGACTGCTGGGCCGACTGGACGCCGAACACCTACACGGTGACGTTCGACGCGCAGGGCGGCACGGCCTCGGCGGCCAGCATGACCGTGACCTACGACAGCGCCTACGGAACCATGCCCACCGCGACGCGCGGCGCGGACACGTTCCTCGGCTGGTTCACGGCCGCGACGGGCGGCACCGAGGTGAAGCCCGCCACGATCGTGGCGATCACGGCGAACCAGACGCTGTACGCGCACTGGGCGGCTGTCTGCACGGTGACGTTCGACGCGCAGGGCGGCTCGCCCGCGCCGGCGAGCGTGATGGTCTCGGCGGGCGATCCCGTCGGCACGCTCCCTGCCGTCTCGCGCTCCGGCTACACGTTCAAGGGCTGGTTCACGTCCGCAAGCGGCGGCACGCAGATCTCCGCCTCCACGACGGTGGCGGCGAGCATCACGTACTACGCGCAGTGGACGGAAGTCGTGGTGCCGACGTACACGGTGACGTTCGATGCGCAGGGCGGCACGCCCGCGCCGTCGCCCAAGTCGGTCAAGGACGGCAGCGCGGTCGGCACGCTCCCGACGGTGTCGCAGACCGGCTTCACGTTCAAGGGCTGGTTCACGAATCCGACGGGCGGCGAGCAGATCTACGCCTCGACGGTCATCCACGGCGACGCCACGTACTACGCGCAGTGGACCTCCTCGGCGGCCGTGTTCACCATCGTTGACGGCGTGCTGACGGCCGTTGAGCTGAACGGCGTCAAGGATGTCGTCATACCCGACGGCGTGACGGCGATTGCAGACGAGGTCTTCATGTACGCCGACATCACAAGCGTCGTCATTCCTGAAGGCGTGACGGCGATAGGGGCTAATGCGTTTACTCTCTGCAACAGCTTGACGCGCGTAGTCCTACCGGGAACAGTCGCAGTTCAGGGCGATTACATCTTCTCCAACTGCGCATCTCTCCAAGAGGTGGTGTTCGGGGAGGGCATCACTTCAGTCGGCAAATCCATGTTCTACAACTGCATGGCACTGAACTCCGTGACGTTGCCCAAGAGCATCGAGACGATTGGGGACAATGCGTTTGACTGGAATGATTACATCTATCCGACATTCTCGGGTGTTGTGACCGTCAAGGTGGCTTACGGCGATACGGCGCGCATCACCGCGCTTTGGGAAAACGCCTGGCGCTGTGTCATGCCGCACGTGTTCGAGGAACTGCCGCCGGTGTCGTGTACGGTGAAGTTTGACGCACAGGGCGGTGCGCCCGCGCCGGCGGACGCGACGCTCATCGTGGGCGATGCGTTCGGCACGCTCCCGGCGGTGACGAAGGCGGACTACCAGCTCAAGGGCTGGTTCACCGAGGCGACGGGCGGCGAGCAGGTCACCGAGGCGACGCTCGTGACCGGCGACGCGACGATCTACGCGCAATGGACGGCGATTCCCCAGTACACGGTTTCGTTCGACGTGCACGGCGGCGCGCCCGCGCCGGCGGCCCGGTCGGTCAAGTCCGGTGCCGAGGTCGGCGAGCTTCCGGCGGTGACGAAGTCCCTCGCGCTGTTCCTCGGCTGGTTCACGGAGGCGACGGGCGGCGACGAAGTCACGCCCAAGACCGTCGTCACCGGTGACGTGACGTTCCATGCGCAGTGGGTCACCTCGGGCACGTGGACGGATTCGTCCGGCATCGCTTGGACATTTAGGAGTGACGGCGGCCAAATGGTCATCGGCAACGGCTACGATTCCGCGATCCCGACGGAGACGGCGGGGGCGGTCGTCGTGCCTGCGGAGATCTACGGCTACCCGGTGAAAGGCATCAATACCTCGGCTTTCGACGGCTGTAGCAAGCTGACGAGCATCTCGTTCCCCGACAGCGTCACGACGATCGGCGGAGCTCCATTCCTGGGCTGCATTCTCCTTAAGAGCGTGACGTTGCCGCCTGGCCTGACCGCCATTGGCAATCTCATGTTCTTCAACTTGTCGGCGCTTGAGAGCGTGACGATTCCCGACAGCGTGACGAGCATCGGGGAGAAAGTGTTCTACAACTGCATCGCTCTCAAGAACGTGACAGTCGGCAAGAACGTGGCAAGCATCGCCGACAATGCGTTCGCCGGGTGCACCGCCCTCGAGTCCGTGACGTATCTTGGCTCCTGCCCGACGGCTTCGTCAAATATCTACACGGGCACGTCGGACGACCTCGTTTCGATCGTGCCGGACACCGGCTGGGAGGCGCAGCTCGCCGCCGGCACGTGGTGCGACCGCCCGATCCGCACGGATGCCGCGCCGATCACCTATGAGGTGATATTCAACGCGAACGGCGGCAGCGTCTCGCCCTCGTCCGTCACGGTTGACGAAGGCGCCTCCGTCGATTCGCTCCCGACTCCGGATCTCTGGGAAGGGCACGAGTTCCAGGGCTGGTTCACGCTCCCGGACGGCGGCGACGCGGTGACGGCTCCGCTCTTCCCGACGGCCGACATGGAGATCTTCGCGCACTGGACCACGAGCGCGTCCGGAAGCGGCAGCTGGACCGATACCGATACGGGGCTCACCTGGTACTACAGGCCGGCGACCGACGGCATCGGCGTGGAGCTTTACAGGGTTCCCGATCCCCCGCAGGCCGTCTCGCCCAAGCCGACGGGATTCGTGACGATCCCCGACACGCTCGGCGGCAAGCCCGTGACGGGCATTGGGCATAGCGCGTTCGTCGTCTGCGACGAGATGACGGGCGTGAAGATACCCGATACCGTCACGTACATCGGCGACTGGGCGTTCGCCCAGACCGGACTGACGGAAATCGAGTTGCCTGCCGGGCTCACCACCATTGGCGAGTATGCGTTCTACGGATGCTACGACTTGGCGAGTGTCGAGATTTCCTCCGGCGTGACGAGCATCGGCGCGGGCGCATTCATGAACGACACGAGTCTCGCCGAAGTGACGATTCCCTCGACCGTGACGAGCATCGGCGCGGACGCCTTTAACGGTGCGCCGGTCACGACCGTCCATGTCGAGGAGGGCAAGGCGGACGAAGTACGCAAGATGCTCGAAGACTCCGGCTACGACGTGAGCGAGATTGGCGAGATCAAGGAAGACGCCGGCACGGGCGTCGCCAAGTGGATGGTGACGTTCAACGCCAACGGCGGCATTGTGTCGCCGGCGACGCGCGCCGTCACGGATGGCGAGGCGCTGGGCACGCTCCCGGTCCCGACCATGGCCGGCAGCACATGCAAGGGCTGGTTCACGCAGGCGGAAGGCGGCGTCGAGGTGACGGCGGCCTTCGTCCCGACGGCGGACATCGAGATCTTCGCGCAGTGGAAGGTCGTTTCGTCCGACAGGTACAAGCTGACGCTTGAACTCAACGGCGGCACGTATTCCGAGACGGTGCTCGAATATGACGCGGGCGACCAGGTCGGCTTCCTGCCGATTCCGGAAGGGCCAGAAGGCAGGAACTGTTTCAAGGGCTGGTTCTGGGATTCGGAGTTCACCCTCGAGGTGCAACCGACCGACGAGATGACAGGCGACCGCACATGCTATGCGTCCTGGAGTGAGACAAAAGAAACTATGACTGTTCTGGTGAACGGCATTCGGTGGTCGTACTACTACATCGGCAATACGGCCGTTGGTCTCTCCAATAACGGCAGACCTCTCATACCAGCAGACTACAAGGGTGCGCTGATCATTCCCGCCAAGATCGCAAACAAGAATGTGGCGGTGATCGGTAATGGGGCATTCTACGGATGCACCGGATTGACGAGCGTCATCATTCCCGACGGCGTGGGCGTCATAACCCACAATGCGTTCGCTTGGTGCGAAAACCTCTCGATCATCCAGATCGGCAAGGGCATATCGATGATCGAAGAAAATGCGTTCCAAGGTTGCACCAGTCTGAAGGTAATGGACCTCTCCAAGTGCAAGGAGCCGCCGCGGGTGGTGCCGGGTGCTTTTGATCTCGTGCCGACTGTCGCGGCGTATGTGCCAAAGACTTTCCTTCCCACAAGTTCCACATGGTATCCGTATTCCGCTTTCAGCGACTACTCATACATGATGCGTCTCTTTGGCGCCCCATACCGCGCGATAATCAGCGTTGGGTACAAGGATTGGTCCACGGGACCTGTGCGCGGAAAGTTCACTACTTCCGGCACGACGGAGATCGGAAAGTCCTACACGCTGAAGGCGACGGTGAACAAGGGTTTTGCGTTTGCCGGCTGGTGGGACGGCAAGACGGGTGAGCGAGTCTCCCGAGCGCTCTCGTTCGCCTACCTGGTAACGGGCGAGGACAGGACGTTCCTGGCCGACTTCGTCTCGGAGTATGAGGATTACATAAACCTTGCGATTGCCCAGGGCGACGTCACGACAGACGACGACGGCGCGGTCGAGATCGACCTCGGCGCGGCAACGACGTCCTACTCCGAGCCGAAGCTCACGGTGAAGGGTCTGCCGACGGGCCTCAAGTACGACGCGAAGACGCTTAAGGTCGCGGGCGTGGCGACGAAGCCCGGCAGGTACTCTGTCACCGTCACGGCGACGAACGCCTCCCGCAAGAGTGCGAAGGAAGCCGTGTCCGTCACGTTCACGTTGACCGTGCCGAACTTCAAGGACAAGGAGATTCCGGTCGAAGACAGCTATGGGCCGTTCATTCCGGGTGTTCCGCTTGATCCTGTCACGCTCGTCCCGGCCGCCGAAGGCTGCAAGGTGACGGGCCTGCCCACCGGTATGAAGTGGACCGAGAAGAACATCGTCGACAACAAGACGAAGCTCGTGACGGTGCCGGCGTATTCGTTCTACGGCACGCCGACGAAGCCCGGCAACTACACGGTGTACTTCACGAAGACGACGAAGGACGTTTACAATGGGGTTACGGTGAAGCACACGGCCACGGCGACGTTCGTCGTGGACCGTCTCCGGACCTTGACGCTCCTCAAGAGCGGCGCGACCGGCAAGGACAACGTGAAGGGCGCGGGCAACTACGAGGCGAACAAGAAGGTGTCGCTCAAGGCCACGGCGGACAAGGGCAAGGTGTTCAGCGGCTGGTACGACAACAGCACGGGAGACCTCGTCGACCGCGCGGCGAACTACTCGTACGTGATGCCGGCCGTCGATACCACGCTCACGGGCTTGTTCATCGACGAGTCTGAGGACCGCAAGCATCTCGACACCATTGTCGGCGGCTTCGCAAGCTTCGACCAGAACAAGATCGGCGTGGATCCCAACGCCGTCTGGAACCAGAAGACCATCGAGCAGGGCGTGTACGTCGAGTGGCCGATCGATGCGAAGACCTGGTCGTTTGCGACGATCAAGGTGTCGGGTCTCCCGGCGGGCCTGAAGTTCACGGCGAAGGACGTGGTCGATTCCAAGACGAAGGCGGTGATCGTTCCGGCGAACACCATCTACGGCACGCCCACGGCGGCGTCGAAGCTCAAGAAGGGCTATGTTGACCAGTACGATCCGTCGATCGTGAAGATCACGGTTACGACGGCAGGCAAGGTGACGGCCAACTACCAGCTCGACGTGTACGTGACGGCGTTGAGGCCGTGGGCGGTCGGCACGTTCGACGGCGGCGGCGACTACGGCCAGGTGACGCTTACGGTGGCGAACACCGGCAAGATCAGCGGCAAGTTCCTCGCGGACGGCAAGACCCTTACGCTCGCGGCGGACGGCTACAGCGCGTTCGACGCGACGCCGGGCAATGAGGTGTACGAGGCTTTGCTTACGGGCAAGGTCGGCACGGACACCCTCCAGCTGAGGTTCTACATCGAACCCCAGACGATCGGCAAGATCGGCGGAACCGACGAAGTCGTCGGAGCCGGCGCGCTGGCCGATGACGGTTACATTCCCGTCGCCATGCTCTCGCAGACGAAATGGAAGGCCGAGCCGTGGAAGACGATCGCCAAGGCGTTCGCGAAGGCGCCCGAGCTAACGTACTTCCCTGACGGAACCTCCTCGAAATCGATTATTCTCAAGTTTGCGAGCAGCGGTACCGTCACGGTGAAGGGGACGATCCTCGGCTATCAGGCTTCCGGATCGGCAACGCTCGTTCCGTACGAGATCAAAGCCGACGGATCGTTCGATGCCTTGGTTTACGTGTACTTCCCGCCGAAGACAGGCAAGTTCGCCGGCTATGTCGAGGCCAAGATGATCCGGTGGGATGCTGCCACGGGCAGATTCCTGATACCCGCTCCGTAAACCAGGCGACAAAAGAACAAACACAACGCGCCCGTCCATTCCCGGACGGGCGTGTTTTTCTTGAATGTTTATTGCCGTGGCTTTTCAGAAGGGATTTTGGTAACATATTGGCCATTAAGAACTTGACATCGCATTTCGAATGTCAATTTGTCGCTTTTGATTTGCCGTTTTTGAGATCATGAATATCTGTCTCTTCTTTGAGGGCACCGGGCAGGGCGTTGCGGGGCACATCACGAACGTGACGCGTCTGCGCGACCTTTGCGCGGAGGATGACCGGCAGCGGCTCCGTCTTGAGTCCGGTCCGGGGACGCACTTCGGCTCGTATGTCGGCGGACGTTTCGTCGGCGTCGGATGGCATGGGATCTTCCGCTCCGCGCGGCGTTGGTTTGAGGCGAACTACAAATCGCTTCCGCCGGATGGCGTGGCGACCTCCGTGTTCCTGTTCGGCTTTTCCCGCGGGGCGCTCCTCGCGCGACATTTCGCGGCCTGGCTCGACAAGCTCGGGATTGGGGTGGCGTATCTCGGCCTGTGGGACACGGTGGATGCCACCCTCGGGCTCGATGTCACCGAGGCGTGTCCGCCGAACGTAAAGAAGGCGCGCCATGCGGTGTCGCGCGACGAGACGCGGCGGTTCTTTCAGTACGTACCGCTCGCGGGGGAGTGCGTCACGGAAACGCTGTTTCCGGGCAGCCACAGCGACGTCGGCGGGCTTTACGACGACAACCACCTTGTCGCGGATCTCGCGCTGGCGTGGATTGCGGCGGGGGCGAAGCGCGAAGGGTTGAGGCTGCGGCGCGGCGTACGCCTCCGCCAGACGCTCGATGCCTCTGCCGTCGTCCTGCACGATGCGCATGACGAGGCGTCCAACCTCTGGGGCGCGTTCGATCGCGTCCGCCGCAACCTGCAGCGCATCCGTCTGCACGTCGCCTGCAAGGGCCTTTGATTCCAATTATGTTTGCTATTGCGGTCATAGGTGTTTTGTGATATTATTTCTCACGTTTCTGAAAAAAGTTTCAGCAACAGTTCGTATTCTCAGAAAGGAGATGTTCTATGAACAAACTGATGAAGGTATTTGCCGCGGGTGCGGCAATCTTGTTCGCGCATGCGGCGCAGGCCGACACCGAGATGGTGGCCGGTTACGAATGGACGTACAATCTGGTGAATGGCAAGACTGCCACGATCACGGGGACTGACTTCTGGCTTGTTGGAGCCGTCGAGATCCCCTCCAAACTTGGCGGGAAGGCCGTCACGGTAATCGGACCGAATGCTTTTAACAACCGGCAGAATTTCTATTCGGTGACGATTCCGTCAAGTGTCACGGAGATCAGCACAAATGCGTTCAACAACTGCGCGAGCCTGCGTGCCGTCAAGATTCCCGATGCCGTCACCACCATCGGCCCCTCCGCTTTCAGCAAATGTTCTTCACTCATGTGTGTTGATTTCGGCAAGAAGGTGAACGTCCTCGGGGAGACGCTGTTCACATCCTGCCCGAAGCTTGAAGCGCTCGTGTTCCGTGGCAATGCGCCGGCGGAAGTTTCGGATCAGAACTTCTCGGGCGTGGCCGCCGGCTGCAGCGTCTATGTGCCGAAGTCGGCGAAGAACTGGCCGAAGGATGGCGAAACCTGGCAGGGGTTGCCGGTTGTTGTCGGCGATAGGCTGGTGAAGGTGGCGGTCGAAAGTTCCGCCAACGCGTGGGGCACCGTCACCGGTAGCGGCGAGTTCGCCGTCGGCAAGAAGGTTACGTTCAAGGCGAAGGCCAACAAGAACTGCGTCTTCGGCGGATGGGTCGAGACCGGTAGCAAGACTGTTCTGTCGTATTCAACGTCCTACGCCTACACCGTGGATGGCTACCACCTGGGGGGCGCGCCCATGTTCACTGCGCGATTCGAAACCAATGCCAATGATTTTCTGATGATGGAACTGCCCTGGAAGCACGAGGCGTGGGGTGGTTGCTCTCTGGGCTGGCCAAGACGCCCGGCGAGTACAAGGTGGACGTGACGGCGTCGAACGTCTCCAAGATATCCGTGAGCGACAGCTTCATCATCGTTGTGCCGAACTATACGGATTCCGAAATCAATGTCAATGGCTCCTATGGCCCGTTCATTCCCGGCGTTGCCTACGTTGAGACTATCGCCAACGCCGCCGGCTGCAAGGTGACAGGGCTCCCCACGGGCATGAAGTGGACCGACAAGGCGATCACGGACAAGACCCTCGGCGACATTGAAGCCTATTCCGTTTACGGCACACCCACGAAACCTGGCAGCTACACGGTGTTCTTCACGAAGACGACGGAAGACAAGAAGAAGCATGAGGCGACTGCGACGTTCAAGGTGGGGGCGTTTCCGCAGTTGACGATCGAGGTGAGCGGCGCGACCGGCAAGAACAAGGTGACGGGCGAGGGCGGCTATGCGGCAAACGCCAAGGTGTCCCTGAAGGCGACAGCCGACACGTCGTCGAAGGACGCGTCTGAGAAGAAGGTCTTCAGTTGCTGGAAAGACAAGAAGGGTGTAATCCTCTCGCGCGAGGCGAGCTATTCGTACGTGATGCCGTCCGTTGACACAACCCTCACGGCGGTGTTCATCACCGCGGAGGAAGACAAGAATTTCACGGCCGAGCTGAACGGCGGCGCGCTTCCGGCGCCGTCTCAAAGTGAGCCGGTGTCGCTCGTCACGAACGTGATGTGCGGCGTGGCGCTCCAGTGGCCGTTCGCGGTCGAAGCGCTCTCCGCGACGAGCGTGAAGGTGGCGGGGCTTCCTTCGGGACTCAAGTTCACGGCGAAGGATATCGTCGATTCGAAGACGAAAGACGTGATCGTTCCGGCGAACACGA
This sequence comes from uncultured bacterium, assembly GCA_902779565.1. Lineage (GTDB taxonomy): Bacteria > Verrucomicrobiota > Kiritimatiellia > RFP12 > UBA1067 > UBA1731. The sequence goes on from CACZCD010000141.1 coordinate 9,976, forward strand.
TCTATGGCGTGCCGACTGCTGCATCGAAGACGGACAAGAATGGCGTTAAGCCGTCTGACGTGAAGATCACCGTGACGACGGCCGGCAAGTCGTCGGCGACGTACGTCGTCCAGCTCTACGTCGACAAGCTTCCCGCGTGGGCGGTCGGTGACTTTAACGGCATGGTCAAGCTTGGCAAAGAAGGTGTCGGCGTCGCTTCCATGAGCGTGAAGGACAAGGGCTCTATCAGTGGCAAGGCGTCGTTCCTCGGCACGAACTGGACGTTCAAGGCCGATTCCTACGACATCTCCAGCACGACGACGCTCGGCACGACGAACCTTGTCATTTTCGCCACGGCGACGGCGGGTAAGGCGACATGCACGGTCTCGATCGAACAGTCCCCGCCGGAAGAGACGGTGGGAGGGGATGAAGTCTCGTCCGGAGACTTTGGCGGTTATGACGCGTACCTCTACCGCATTCCCTGGACGGACAAGGCGAAGCCGGAGATGGCGGACCTTATGAAGTCTCTTGTGGGCGAATATGTCTGCAACGTCTCGTACGACGGCGAGCAGTACGAAGCCGCGTTTAAGCTCGACGCGAAGGGTGTCGCGAAGGGTGCAGTCGTTCTGCCAGACGGCACGAAGACGCGCAAGGCGACGTTTTCCAGCACCGCGATTTTGGTTGGTGGCGAACCCTATGTGGTCATCTACATCCCGCCAGACGCGAAGAAGGGCTATCC
>CACZCD010000142.1 GCA_902779565.1 uncultured bacterium
CGTCTGCCGTCTCTGCCGGCGCGTCTTCCACCGCGCCGACCGCCACGCTTACCTTGCCGAGCGCCGCGTCGCGCACCACGCCTTCGCCGGCCTCCACGCGAACAGGCGTCGGCATCAGCTCTTCAAGCGGCGAAACGGCACCAACCGCACCGGCAATCGCACATGCCAGAGCCACTCCAATCACGGTTGGTTTTTTCGTTTTCATCTTCCGCTCGCCGATTGAGGTTCACTGCTGTATTCAAGTCCTTCCACCTCGCGCGGATGGTCTGTGGTGCCCGCGACCGGCATGAATGTGCCCACCCAGCGTTGTGTGCGCCACGTATCGACCTTGCGAGGCATCGGCAAGGTCATCTTCACATGGTTCCAGCCCTTGTTGAGCCGCACCTTCATCGGCTCGCGCATGTACCACTCGTCGTTCGTGTACGGCGTCTCGTCGATCTCGTGCACATGGCTCACGGCGGCGAGCCTGCTCTGCGGAGAAAGCGACGGCTGGTGCCAAACCGGCGGCGGAATCGCAATCCCGTTCACCTCGATCTTCGCGCCGAACCTGTTCCACTGCCCAATGTCGGGGGTGCCGCCGGAGCGCGAACGGCCATGGTCGCGGTCGTAGGCGGTGAACCCGATCCACGCACCTATGTCTTGCGTGTCGGGCGACTTGATCCATGTCTCCACAATCACCGTTCCCGTTGGCGAATGGTAGAGGTTGCTGCTGGTCTGCGGCCCATAATACGGGAACACCGAGCCTTGCGCGATGTCCTTCGCTATCACGGTACCGTCCAGCTCCGTCATGCGCCAGCGCATCTGCGTCTGTCTCACGAAGTGGAACGGATGGCGGAGGTCCTTCAGCACCTTGTCGCGCTGCGCGATTGTGCGGCGCTCGATGTCGCGCGCCGTCTCGAGCAGCGGATCGCCAGCGAACGGCAACCGGCGACGCGAATACTGCACGTTGTACAGGCGACCATGCCAGTAGAGGTCGCCGAACATGACGCATGCCGGGAACACGGGTTGCTCGCGGAACGTCTTGCTGTATGGATACCCCACGGCGCCGTCATGCCAGCCGCAGAAGATGGCGCCCATCTGCTGGGGATGCTCCATGTTGCCGCGGAACGGTTGGAGGAAGGCGGCGGCGTTTAGCACCTCGAACGGATCGTAGTCCTCGATGTACCATCCGCGCGCGTCGAACCACGGCGAGTCCTCGCCCTGGCTCCGCCCCCACAGCATCGCGATGCGCGGGCCAGACGGTTGGAACTTCTGTCCGGGATCCCATGTCACAAGCGTGCGCCCGTTCTTCGCCACGGTCGCCGCCCACGCCGTCATGGACGCCTCCTCGATCTTCTCCTTCTCGTCCCACACCTCGTCACCGCCAAGATGGATGAACGGCATCTTCTCGGCCGGGGCGAGCGAGCACAGCTCGTCGATCAGATCGCACAGCGTCTCTTTCACGCCCGGATCCTTCATGGACTTGAAGCCGAACGCGCAGCGGAACGCCTCGGCGTGTCCCGGCACGTCGAACTCCGGCATCACCGTCACCCCGCGCGCGTACGCGTAGTCAACGATCTCGCAAAACTCCTCCTGCGAGTAGCACTTGCCGCGATGCCTGTTCCCGAGCGGATCGTAGAATCCCCTCTCCGCGATCTGCGGGTATTTTTTGGAGGCAAGCCGCCAACCATAGTATTCCGTGATGTGCCAATGGAAGAGATTCAGCTTGTACGCGGCCATCATGTCGATGAGATCCTTGAGCGATGCGATGTCGAGGTAGTTGCGGCCCGTATCGAGCATGAAGCCGCGCCACTTCAGCACCGGCCAGTCCACGATCCGGCATGACTGCACGCTTCCGCCACCAAGCTTCATCAGCTGCCCGAGCGTCTTCTTCGCGTTCATCTCGCCCGCTCGCCCTGCCGCCGTGATCGTCACGCCTCCCGGCGCGACATCCAGCACATACGCCTCGTCGGCCACCGCCGCCGGCGCTCCCGGCACGGTCCCATGCACCGTATTCACCTTCGCCGACGCCGCTACGCGGCCTTCGCGCAGCTCCACCGAACGCGGCTCCGGCATAAGTTCATCGTGCGGCGCGCCATACGCCGCCAAACTACCGGCGGCGAGGACGAGGGCTGCGGCTGATAACATCCGAACGAAGCTGGCGCGCATGTATGCGTTGTTCATTTCCGGTTCCTTTCCTTTGCGTGCGATGTGCTGGCGGCCTTCCATCGTTTCGGAACGACGCCTGTGGCCTGTTTGAAGCTCGTGGCGAAATGCTGAGAGGAGGCGAAACCGAGTTCGTCCGCTATCGAGGTGATCGACCGTCCGCCCTGCCGAAGCATCTCCGTGGCCTTCGCAATGCGCTGCGTCACACAGAACGCATGCGGCGGCAATCCGGTGAGCTTCTTGAACCGCTTCATGAGATTGGACGGCGACACACCGGCCCGCGCCGCAAGTTCGGCGATCCTGTAATCGCGCTCCGGATGTTCCTCCATCTCTCGCAGGATGCTCTTGAGCCGGGCGTTCGACTCCTGTCGCGGCGGGGACTTGGAACATTCCACGATCCTCACCAGCAGGTCGGTGACGGCATTCCGGAGAAGCAGCGACCTTTCCGGCGATTTCGCCGGGACGGAATCGTAGATGCGAAATATCCGCTGGAAGCACAGCTCGAGCCGTTCGCCGTTGAACATCCGGCCGGGAAGCGCCGTCAACTCCTGCACAAGCCACCGTTTCTCCCGGGCCGGAAGCCGCAGGAGCGGAAATCGGCCAGTCGGTATCCGGAACAGAAACCAGTACTTGCTGAGACGCTTGGGATAGCTACTGAAGCGATGCGGATCGTCCGGTCCCGACACCGCCACGTTGCCGGGAAGGAGGGTGCGCGTCTGGCCCCTGAACTCAAATCCAAGGCTTCCGCGCAGGCAGAGGGACATCTCCAGACATTCCGGATGGTAGTGCACCTCCGGCACCTTCCACGCCCGCTGGAAGTTGTCGAAGCCGATTGCCGGTACGCAAGCGATTCCGTCCGCTTCAAGCGAAACAACCTTGCGTTCGGGCGTATCGGAATAATCGAAGCCCAGTTTTATCCGAGCGCGCCTCATTTACAGGCATTCCCTTTCACGCCATAGGACGTCGGCAACCCCGCCATGGACACTACATCCCTTTTCATGGCGCGCATTGTAGCATTTATGAAACCAGAAATGTACAATAAAAAATCCTTGCATTTTATTGAACAAATCCGGCCTCCCCCAAAAACTTGGGCTACTTCGCAGCCGGCAAGGCAAGCGGACGCAGCACCACAACCTTGGTGCGATCCTTAAGGCAGTTTGCATTCCGGCCATGCAGGAGGCCGTCGAACATCGACTTTTTGATACCGCCGTTCGTGCGACCGATCTCAGTTGCCACGTCCTCACCGCCACCGGCGACGTGGAGCATCTGCGAATGCCCGTCCTGGAGATTGTCGCCGACGTACAGCATCGCATGGCAGAGCGGCGGCTTTTTCTTCTTGGGCGAAGGCCGGTCCGTCATGAACGCCACAACATCCCCCGGCTCGATGATCGCCCACATCTTCTCCATCTCCGCCCAGTACTGCTTATGGTCAGGATCCTTGCGGACATCATACGCGAACATGAGAATTCCGGCGGGCGGATTTTCGACGAGGTTTGAGATCGTGGTGGAAGAGGGATCGCAGAAGCCGCGTCCGATCGTGTTGAGATAGACGTCATTGACGAACGAAAGCGGCGTCTGGTAGATGACGTGTTCCGGCCCCGCCGCTTCGGGCGGCTCGCCATACTTCGGCACGTAGCCCATCGCCTCGGCGACCGCTCCCGTCGGGGCCGTCTGCACGAACGCCCGCTTGCGGTGATACGCAAACGCCGTTGCGACCACGGCTTTCTGCCGCGCAACGAAATTTTCGATATCCGGTGCGGCCGCCGGACGCAGCGCCACAAACAGATCTTTCGCCAGAAGTGCCGTCACCTCGGCATCCGTCACCCACCGTATGCCATGGGGCGTCATCTCTTCAAGACCTTTACGCCCCATCACCCACAACTTGAACGCTTGGGGCTTCTTCAATTTGGGGCACACCACAACCACATCGCCCTCCATCAACTGGCGCATCTGCGGGTCGCGCACACGCATGCCTCGCGGCGGCTCGCGCGTCTGACGCCCGCCCGCCCAACCGGCCACACGGCAATCCGGCAGACTCGTGGCGGTGTGGATATTCGCCTCGGCCCAGGCACGCGCCACCGCCGCAGAGATGCGGCGCGGCACCACGTCCGTCACAAGCGTGTTGGACGGTATCCCGGCCGCGGTACCGCCCGCCGCAACCACCTTGCTTCCCGGTGACGCCGTCACCTTCACGCACCATCGGAGCGTCCGCGCCTCGCCCGGCGCAAGCGGCACGTTCCAGTTCAGTTGATAGTTGGTAGTTGGTAGTTGATAGTTGGTCGTAGACGGGGAATGGTGCAGCGCCGTATGGGAAATCAGTTCGCAGCCTTCCGGGAGCTTTTCGCGCACCGGCACGGTATAAGCCCGCTTCGAGAAGTTCTTGAGCGTGAGCGAATAGTTGAGCTCGCCGCCGGAAACCACACTGCCGTAAGGTCCAACATCCACGCACCGGTCGACCCTGAGGCGCGGATGCAGATAGCGCGCCTTTGCTGACTCCTTCAGCGGGTACTGTTCAACGGGAAGGTCCAGTGGACGGAACACCATGACCTTTGTCAGCTTCGACAAGGCCCCGTTCTGGAAGAAGGACGCGTCCATGTCGTCAAGACGCACGGTGCCACCCTTTTCGATCTGATCGGTGCCCGTCTCGAAATTGTACTTGGCGCCGCCAGAATGCATCACCATCGGATGTCCGTCCCCCGCCACATCTCCGACATAAAGAAGCGCGTGCCCACCGCCAAGCGGTTCACCCGTCTTGGGATTCTTGCCTCTGATCAGGGAATAGACGATGACGTCGCCAACCTCCAACAGTGAACGCATGCGCATCATCTCCGGACCGTACTTCGATCTGTCCGGATCAAGCCGCTTGTCGTATTCGAACACGACCGCTTCCTGCGGACGCGTGGTGAGAGCAAGCGTAAAGCATGTATCCGACTTTCCTGAAAGCCTGTAGCCGATCGCGTTAAAATACGTTTCATACGCGAACGACGAACACACCGTGTAATAAGTGCTGTCTAGCGTGGCGTCCTCAGGCGTCCCCTCCTTTGTACGGCGACAGAATCCCATGCCGCCGTGCGCGACGAGTATGACGGATCCGTACTGCACGCAGTCCGCCTTGAGGTAGTAGGCATACGCCGTCTCCAAGACCGCCTGACGCCGCACCGCCCTGTCGGTCCAGTCAATCTCGGTCGCCGTTCCGGCAAGCACCGAAACCGCCACAAAAGATAATATCGCCCGTTTCATCGCGATTGTCAGATCCGCTCGATCTTGACGTGTTCGAAGCGCACCTTGCCGCCCGCGCCCTCACGGATGAGCAGGTAGTACGTGTAGGAGGCGTTCGGCTTCCTGAACTCCATCACGTACCGCTGCACGCCGGAATCGCCGACAGGCGTGGCGATGCGGGGAACGGCGTTGTCGAGCGGCTTGCGGTTGCGGAGGACGATGGTCCAGCAGGGACCCTTCTCCTGCACGGTGCGCATGTCTAAAGTGAAGCGGAATCGCGTGCCCTTCTCGCCCTTCCACACGTCCTTCGGGAACACGAGCCGCGCGTTCCCCGTCCCGTGCTCGAAGAAGCCGTCCACCGCCTTCTTCGCTTTGCCGCCTACCAGCCCCGGGACGAACGGGCAATCCTTCATCGGGTCGGCGCTTTCCCACACCAGCTCGCCCTTGCGCTCGGGCTTCGGCGCGGTGAACGTCTTCTCGAGCGGCACTCCCTCCACGCCCCAGCTGTTGCGCGCCGCAACGACCATGCGGTACTCCGCGCCTTCGTCGAAGTACGGCGCGCCGATGCACTGCGTCACCTTGGCCGGGCGGTCGCTCTCGCGCATCCAGAAGTCGCCGAACAGATCCTTGCGCGCGAACGTGGACCACTTGCCCTCCACGCGCCGCTGCAGCTCCACGCGATACGCGAAGGCACGCGTCCCCACCGACGCCGCCGGGAACGTCGCGCTCATCATGCTGAACGGGTCGGCGTCCGGCTTCACCTCGATCTCCGCGCCCTTCGCGAAGTTCGGCGCCGGCATCTTCGGCTTGCGGACCGACGGGCGGTACGGAGCGGTGGCCGGATCAAACGGCCACGGCACGGTCCACGGCGCGTTGGCGGAATACTCCTTGCGGTCGCGCACGTCGAAGCGGCGGAACAAGATCCTGTCGGCGAACACCTCCACAAGCACCGCTCCGTAGTTCTCCATGCGCTTCGGCGCGGTGCCCGGCAATCCGCCGCCCCAGTTCTGCAGGCAGCCGATGCTCACGGACGTGAACTCACCCTGCCAGATCGCCCGCTCGTCGCGGAGTGAGCCGTGCGAATGGCCAGACAGGTTGATCGCCTGAGGATACTTGTTGAGAACGTTCCGCTTCTCAACAACGCCGCGCCCGCTTCGGGTCGTTCCATGAGGCGCCACATGCGCGAACACGAACACCGGCTTGCCGGGATGCGACGCAACGGCGTCCGCGAGCATCTTGTCGAACCGCTTCCAGTCCACGCCCTCCGTACCGTAGAATTGCGGGATCACCACATACGGAAAGCCCTTCACCTCTCCCTCCGCATAGGGACCGTTCGGCGAACCGATCAGCTTCTGCATGTCGGCGAACGCCTCCGGCGAATCCTTCGTGGACGCCTCGCGCGGATGGCCCTTGTAGGCGTAGGCGTCGTGCCAAGCATAGACAAACAGCTCCTTCGGGCGGCGTTCCGCCGGCACCTGCGCGAACGTCTCGTTCACCATCTCGCGGTAGGCGGTGTAGCCGGTGGGATAGTGGTGGTCGGCCACGTCGCCCACGTTCGCGATGAGATCAACGCCCATGTCTCGGAACATCTCGTAGGCGAGACGCGCCCGCGAGCAGCTCTCCTTGGTCTTGCCCACATGCGTATCCGTCATCACGCCGATCTTGAGAAGCGGCGCCTCCGCCGCCCAAAGCCGCGTTGCGAACGGCGCAAATGCCGCCGCGCCCCCAATGAATCCCCTTCTTGTCGCTTTCATTTGAATTTTCCTGTTAGTTGATAGTTGGTAGTTGGTAGTTGGTAGTTGGTAGTTGGTAGTTTGGTGAGCCTTCATACTCCCTCGGCCTCCGGCCACCCCCTCTATCTTAGAGGGGGAGCTGTTATCCCCCGCTCACAAGCGCTATCAAAGTTCTCCCCTGCATACGCATAGCGGCGCCCAAAACTCTCCCCTGCGTACGCATAGCGGCGCCCAAAACTCTCCCCTGCATACGCATAGCGGCGCCCAAAACTCTCCCCCTAAAATAGGGGGAGTACCGCGAAGCGGGGAGGGGGTATGCCAACCCTCCAAACTTCCAAACCTCTAAACTCGAACCCACTTCGCATTGCTCCGGCTTGATTCCAGCGCCGCATCCACGAACTGGATTGTGCGCCGCCCATCCCGTGCCTGCGGGAAGTCGCAGCCCTTCGCCCCTCGCAACGCCGCGCAGAATTCGCGGTAGTGGTTGGCGAACGCCTCGATGAACCCCTCATGGTGTCCGGCCGGAATGCGCGAGCAACGCTTCGAGACGGCCGAAAGCCCGGCGATGTACGGCGCGTTGCGCTTGTAGATGCGTTCGGGGCCGAACGCCTCCTTCACGTGCAGATAGTTCCCTTCCTCCACCTTCCACACGAGCGACGCCTTGTCGCCATAGACGCGCACACGGATCCCGTTCTCCTCGCCCGTCGCGATCTTCGAGGTCACCATCACCGCCTTCGCCCCTTTCGAGAGACGCATCAGGATGGAGGCATCGTCGTCAAGCTTGTTGCCGGGCGCGAACGACGAAAGGTCTGCCGCGAGCGACTTGATCTCAAGACCCGTCACATACTCAATCAGGTGCGCGCCGTGCACGCCGATATCCGCCACCACGCAACTCGGACCGGAGCGGCGCGGATCCATCTTCCAGGCGTTGCGCTTGTCGAGCGGCTTCGAGAAGTCAATCTTGCGGAAGCTCCCCTGCTGATACTCCATCACCACCTTGCAGATCTTCCCCAGCTCCCCGCGCTTCACGAGATCGCGCGCCAGCTTCACCATCGGATAGCCCGAATACGTGAACGGCACGCCGAGGAGCAGACGCTTGCGCTTCGCCAACCGCTCCAGTTCCCACGCCTCGGCCGCAGAAATCGCAAGCGGCTTCTCGCACATCACGTTGATCCCGGCCTCCAGCGCGGCCTTCGCGATCGGGTAATGGGAGTCGTTCGGCGTGCAGACGGCGAGGAAGTCAATACGACCCTTCTCGGCGGCGATCAGTTGCTGCCAGTCAAGATAAAGGCGCACGGATTCGATCCCCAGCTCCGCGCCGGTCTGCGCATTCGCCGCCGCATCGCGCGAGAAGCATCCCGCCACGAGGTCGGCAAGGTCGTCCATCCGGATTGCCGCACGGTGGACGGGACCGATAAACGATCCGCGCCCACCGCCCACCATCGCATACTGAAGCCGTCCACCCTTCGGTTCTACAGGTTCTTTCATGTCGCGTATTATAGCACAGATTCCAATTCAACTCGTCCAAACAGACAGGTCCCCGCCGGAAGGACGGGGACCCGCTTGTTCTGGCTTCATTCGCTTACGAGTAGATGTAGAGCGACGTTGGTGGAACTGTGTGGTACTCGCCGTTGTAGTAGTAGTTGTAACCGTCAAAGTAGTAACCATCCCCGTAGTAGTAGACGCCATTCACGATGATCAGCCATTCTTCCTCAATCCATACCCACGCATGGAGCCCTCCCACACGCCACAGCGGAACGGACGGACGCGCCCAGTAGTGCGCATGGTGGGGGATATGGCGGCGGCCAACACGGGGCGGAGACGCATGGTGGTGCGGCGCCGGACGGGCGTGTTCATGCCTTGCGACCGGAGGATGGTTGACATGACGGGGGGGCGCCTCGTGTCTCGCCGCGATTGGCTTGGCGGCAGGGCGGGCGGGCGGCGCAGGGCGGGCGGGCGGCGCGGGTGGTCTGGATGCCGGGCGCACGGTTTGAGGAGCTCGTGCGGGCTGCGAAGGTCGCGCCGGCTGGGCCATGCTAGGCGGACGTCCTCCTCCGCCAGGTCTACCGCCGTGGCTGCCGCCTTTGGGCGCAGCGAACGTCACCGCGCAAACAGCCGCGCAGGCGATTCCGACGATTGCGAATTTCACGAAGTTGTTATTGTTGTTGTTCATAGCGCACCTTCACTTTCTGTTTTGGAATCTGAGGGCAAGCCCTTCTCGCCCTTACATCGTGTAAGGTGAATCCACCCTCCGTTTCTGACAAGTCCTTTTGGAAAATGTTTGCCGGAAAGCAAATGGCTGGAGGCACGGCAGCGCGCCCCCAGCCAAATGACCCGATCTCGGGATTGCCGATTACTTTGCCGCCTTCTTGGCCTTGGCGGCGGCATCTTTCTTCGGCTCCGCCTTGGCGGTTTCCTTCTTCGGCTCGTCCTTCTTGGCTTCGTCCTTCTTCGGCTCTTCCTTGGCCTTCACGAGATCCTTGCGGGTCTTGCTCATGGAATCCGCCGAATAGGACGAGATGAGGTACGTCCACTTGCCCGTCTTGTCGTTGAACTCCTTCACGGCCTTCTCCATCGAGGCGTTCTCGGTGGCGTTCGTGCCCACGGGCGAAAACGCCGCCGAAACCTTGAAGTAGCGGTCGGAACCGGAGGCTCCGCCCACCTTCGCCGTGTAGCTCTGTCCGTTCTTGAGGGAGACCGTATAGACGGCCCCCGTCGCGAAACCGAATTCCGCCTCAGGCTTCTTCGGATCGGCCACCCCGTTGAAATCGAGGTAGGAAAGCGCGGAGTCGAGCGAATACGTCTTAGACGTATCCAGCTCCTCCTTCGCGCCCAGCCCCTCCAGCGTCCAGGTGGAATCCTTGCGCGTGAGCTTCACGGTCTCGCCGCCTTTCGTGTAGGTGACGGCCTTCACGTCGGCGGACGGCACCGAGCAGATGCGCGCCTCGCACCACTTCTTCGGATCGCCGTCGAACGCGTCGAGCGTCTCCTTCACGAGCACCACGCCGTCGCCAAACTTCACGTAGCGGCCGTCGGGATACCCGCCACCGCCGAACTGCGCAGCCTGGCCTTTGGGCTTCGACATGTGCTGCCCGCCGAGCGTCGTCTCCGCGAGCGTCTTGCCCTTCGCGTCCTTCAACGCGACCGGCGTGCCGGGATCGATCTTCTGCCCCTTGGCGGACTGACCGACCGTGAGATCCTTGAGCTTGAGCAGGTTTTCGCGGATCTTCGTGACGTCCGCCGGATAGCCGTAGAGCGTCTCGATCACCCAGCCGGCGTCCGTTGACGCGAGCATGAGCTTCTTGGCGCCCCCGATCTCGATCTTTTGGACCTCAGAAACGTCGAACGCGGGCAGGACGGGCTTTCCGTTCACCGACGGTGCCTTCATCTGGCGCCCGGAGTTGCAGAAGTAGGCCGCGCCGCCCAGAACGGCGGCCACGGCTCCCAGTATGACGAGATTCTTCGTTGTCATTTTCGATTTCTCCCTTTCCTTAGTGTTTCCGGCGCTTGAGTCCGCGGAAGATGCCGAACGCAATCACCAGCACCGGCACCAGCAGGATGTTGAAGATCTTGAGCGTAAGCCCCAGACGGTCGATGTCAGCCGTAAGCTCCTTGCGGACGTTCTTCAGCTGGCGGCGCGTGTTGGCCTGCGTCTTGCGGAACTGCAGGATCTCCTCCTGCTGCTCCTTCGAGAGGATCAGGCGGTCGTTGCCGCTCTTCTGCTTCTGGAGCGCGTTCAGGCGCTGCTGCGTCTCCTGCAGGGCGGCCTCAAGCTCGCTCTGCTTGCGCTGCCACTTCGCCATCGCCTTCGCCTCAAGCTCGTTCACCTTCACGAACGGACGGTTCGACGGCCCGCGCGACCTGACGCCGATCAGCTCCTCGCGACCGGCGTACTGCTCGATCAGGTTCGCGAACAGCACAAGGTTGTCGTTGATGGGCTGCGCGATCGGTCCGAAGATCGTGTTCATCGTCTGCACGCAGAACTCGTCCGCGAGGAAGTCGGAGTCGCCGAAGATCACCACGGCGCTCTTGCCTTCCGCCACGACCTCGGGGATGGCGTTGGTGGAGCCTTCCGTCCAATCCGGACCCTTCGGGAACGCCGTCTTGAACGTGCCGGAGAGCCGGGCCGCGAGCGTGCGCTGCACACTGTCGGGACGGAGATCCTTCATCATCGCGCCCATGCCGAACTGCGCCCCCATGCGATCCACGAGGCAGGCGTTGTCGGCGGAGGTCGTGATGAGCGGCTCAAACGTGAGGCCGTCCGTCTTGGCGAACGAAAGCGCGCCCGCAAACGGCAACATCACCTGCGTGAGGCCGGAGACGAGGAGATCGCCGCGATCCATGTTCTTCGAGGTGAGCGACAGGAACGCCGGATTCTCCTCGGCGCGTCCGTTGCCGGTGCCGAGCTTGGTGGACGCCGCAAGGTCAGCGACGAGCTTCGAAGTATCGAACGTCACGCCCCACTTCTCGAACAGCTTGCCGAGGGTGGAGGGACCGTCCGCGCCGCCCATCTGCATCATCATCGGGTTCTGCTGCTTGCGCGAGGCGAGCATGTCCATGATGCTGAACGGATCGACGCACGCGATGAGGCGACCGCCCTTGATGACGAACTGGTCGATCGCGAAGAGCGTCTTCTCCGAGAGATCCTTGGCGTGCAGGACGACGAGCGCCTTGATGTCGGAATCGATGGACTCGACGGTCGGCGCGATCTCGCGCACCTCGTAGTCCTTCGCCAGCTCGGTGAACGCCGCCCAGCCGGGCTGCGGACGCTGACCCTGCATCATCATCATCTGGTTCGGCTCCTGGCCCATCACGCCCTGGAGGGAGGTCATCAGCCCCACCACCGGACGCTCCGGCCACGCCACGCGCGTGACGAGACGCGTCACGTCATACTCCAGAGTCGATTCGGTGCGCGGGCTGAAGCGCGCCAGCGTCTCTTCACGGTCACCGCACACGGCGACGAGGCCGAAATAGACGGGCTGCCCAAACGGCGTGACGTTCTGCGGCTCCACGCCGTAGCGCTGCGCCCACTCTTCGGCGTCGGAATCCGGCTTCGGATCGTAGGCCTCAAGCGTGATGTGGCCCTTGCCGGCGAGTTCGTACTCCTTGAGGAGGTTCTGCACCTGCGTGGCGTAGGTCTTGAGCGCCATGGGCGTTTCGGCAGAGGACGAACTGAAGTAGTACTTCAGCGTCACATCCTGCTCCAGCTTGCCGAGAACGGCCTTCGAGCCCTTGGTGAGCGTGTAGAGCTGCTGCTCCGTGCAGTCGATGCGGAGCGGAAGCGAGGCGAGGATCAGGTCGGCCGCGCCGAGGATCACCGCGAGAAGCACGAGGCCGAGCGCCCCCTTCGACTTGCCGTTCTTCTGCCCGTCCGTGACGGCGTGCGCCGCCGCGAGCATGAACACGATCACCGCCGCATAGTAGCCGATGTCCGCGAAGTCGATCACGCCGCGGCGGAGCGACTCAAAGTGCGACATGAGCGAGCAGGAGGCAACCGCATTCACCACGGCCGCCGGCACGCCCCAGTTCGCAACGGCGTTCACCACGGGGTCGAACCCGATGATGAGCAGCAGGAACGTGATCGCAAGCGCGGAGACGAAGCCGATCACCTGACTGCGCGAGAGGGACGAGGCGAAGATGCCGATTGCCGTCGCGGCGCCGGCGAGCAGGAAGCTCCCGAGGTAGCCGCAGAACACCGCACCCCAGTCGGGCGAGCCGAGCCACGCCGTGGTCGCCACCACCGGGAACGTCAGCGCAAGTCCGATGCCGATGAAGGCCCAGGCGGCGAGGAACTTGCCGACGAGCGCCTGCGTGAGCGTGAGCGGAAGCGTGAGCAGCAGCTCGATCGTTCCGTTGCGGCGCTCCTCCGCCCACGAACCCATCGTGGCGGCGGGCACCAGCAGCAGGTACACCCACGGGTGCCAGAAGAAGAACGGCGTGAGGTCCGCCTGGCGGCGTTCGTAGAACATCGCCACGCCGAACGTAAGGAACCCCGCGAGAACGAGGAACGCCACGAGGAACACATAGGCGACGGGCGAGTCGAAATAGCTCTTGAACTCACGCCCGAACACCGTCTTGATGTTGCAGTTCTTGCACTTGCACATGGCTTACTTGACCTCCCCTTCCATCGTGAGATTGCGGAACACCACATCGAGCTTGCCCGAAGGATCCTTCGCGCGCAGCTCGTCCGGCGTGCCGTCCGCCTTGATTTCGCCGTGCGCGATCACGATCGCGCGCGTGCAGACCGCATCGACCTCCTCGAGAATGTGCGTGGAGATGATGATCGCCTTCTCAGCGGCCATCTCCTTGATCATCTCGCGGACCACGAACTTCTGGTTCGGGTCGAGGCCGTCCGTCGGCTCGTCCATGATCAGCACCTGCGGATCGTGGATAATCGCCTGCGCGAAGCAGGTCCGCTGGCGGTAGCCCTTGGAAAGCGTATCGATCGTCTGGCGGGCCACGGTGGAAAGACGGGCCTTCTCAATCACTGCCTCGACCTTTTCCTTCGCCTCCGCGCCGTGGAAGCCGCGCACCTTCGCGATGAAGGAGAGGAAGGCCTCAACCGTCATCGCCCGGTAGGAGGGCGCATTTTCGGGCAGATAGCCGATGCAGGACTTCGCACCGACAGGATCCTGCAGGATGTCGTGGCCGCAGATGGTGGCCGTCCCCGACGTCGGCGGGATGAACCCCGTGATCATCCGCATGGTTGTTGACTTGCCGGCCCCGTTCGGGCCGAGGAACCCTAGCACTTCGCCCTTCCCGACGGTGAAGGAAACGCCTTTCACCGCATGGAAGGAACCGAAGTCCTTCTTCAGATTTTCAACGTTCAGCATTTCTGATTTGTCCTTTCAAATGGCGATAATTATACCAAAAAACGCCTACATGATACCATACCTTTGTTAAGGAATTGTTAACAAAACAAACGGAATGCGCGGGAGAATCTCGCACACCCAATCAGGGTTCCGTGTGCTCCGCGCATTCCGTAGTTTTGCGATCGCGTCACTCGAAGAGCTTGCGGATCTCCTTCACGACGCTGCAGGGCGTTTTGCACGCGACGCCGCCAGGCGGCAGAAGTTTCACGCCGGTCTTGAAGCCCACAACCTTCCCGCCGCGCGCAGCGAAATCGGCGAGGCACTTCTTGCAGTAGTCGTACTTCGCGAGCTTGTCGTTGTTCAGGACGAGCACGTCGATGTGGTCGAGTCGGCGCTGCTTGATGCCGTCCACGTCGATGAGCACAAGGTCCAGATCCTCCGCCGCATCGATGTCGAGCGCAACCTGCGCCGTGTCCACGCCCGAGATGCCGCCCGCGACAAACCCCACGGCGACCGCGCACGGTACGCGCTTGCGCACCGGGAACGTCACGGTACGGCCCGTCACGTACTTGAACGCCGCCTCCACCATGTAGAGCGAGAAGTTGAAGTACTCGGGATGGCCCGAGGTGACGAAGATCTTGCCCTTGCCGTACGTGCCGCCGACGATTCCGCCGGCGCCGTACATGCGCTTCTTCTGGTTCACGCGCCCCTTGAAGGAGGCCTCGGCGTCATACGTGCCCCAGATCTCGAGCTTGGCGTCCGCGATGGTGTTCGTGGTGGGCCACAGGAACGGACCGCCGTGATAGCGCATCACGTGAGGCCCCGCCTTGAGCCCGAGCGCCTTTGCGCCCTTCTCGTTCAGGTTGAACGTGGGGAACATCGTGTTCGGCTCGGAACCCGACGAGTTCCACGGCATCATCCGCGCGCGCTTTTCCGGGCCGTCCATGAGCAGGCAGCAGCCGGCGCAGGTGCCGATGTAGCCGCCGCCATTGCGGACGAACGCCTTCATCTTCTCCACGCCGTTCGTACCAAGGGTGTCGAACTCCACCTTGCTCCCGCCGCCGGGCATCACAAAGACGTCCAGCCCGTCAAGCCCGCCGTTGCGCACCATCTTGCCGTCGAGGAGCTTGATCTCCATCTAGGGCGACTCGTTCACGAGCCGGAACCACTCCACCGCGCCGATCCCGCTCGGACCGGCATCGGCGTACACGCCTACCTTCAGCGGATTCTGCACCTTGGCTGGCGTTGTGGCCTTGCCCGTGCACGCCCCAGCGCCACACCCGCCCTTGTCACAGGGCGTGGTGCAGCAACCGCAGACGATTACCGCGAAAGCGATTGCGATAATTCTCACTGTCGTTTTCATCTCTCTCGGCTCCGTTAGGCGTTGTACGTGGCGGCGGACGTGTTGCCGCCGTGGCCCGTCCAGTTCGTGTGGAAGAACTGGCCGCGCGGCGAATCGAGGCGCTCGTAGGTGTGCGCACCGAAGTAGTCGCGCTGGGCCTGCAGCAGGTTCGCCGGGACGAAGTACGAGAGCGCGGAGGTCATCGTCGGGGCCGGGATACCGTAGGCGAGCGCCGTGGAGGCGACTTCGCGCCACGCCGGGACGAGCTTCTCGATCGTCTCCTTGAAGTACGGGTCGAGCAGCAGGTTGGAGAGCTCGGGGTTCTTGTCGTAGGCTTCCTTGATCTTGCCGAGGAACACGCTGCGGATGATGCAGCCGCCGCGCCACATGAGCGCGATGCCGCCGTAGTTGAGGTTCCAGCCGTAGGTCTTGGCCGCCGTGCGCATGAGGGTGTAGCCCTGCGCGTAGGAGACGATCTTCGAGGCGTAGAGCGCCTGGCGGATCGCCTCGACGAACTTCGCCTTGTCGCCCGTGAACGCAGGGATCTTGCGCGCATAGACCTTCGAAGCCTCCACGCGGTCCGCCTTCATCGCAGAGAGACAGCGCGCGAACACGGCCTCGCCGATGAGCGTGAGCGGCACGCCCTCGTCGAGCGCGGCGATGCCCGTCCACTTGCCCGTGCCCTTCTGGCCCGCCGTGTCGAGGATGTTCTCCACAAGCGCGGAGCCGTCCTTGTCCTTGTAGGCGAGGATGTCGCGGGTGATCTCAATGAGGTAGCTGTCAAGCTCGGTGGTGTTCCACTGCTTGAACACCTCGTGCATCTCGTCGTCGGACATGCCGAGCAGGTCGCGCATGAGCTGGTAGCTCTCGCAGATGAGCTGCATGTCACCATACTCGATGCCGTTGTGGACCATCTTCACGAAGTGGCCGGCGCCGTTCTCGCCCACCCAGTCGCAGCAGGGGGAGCCGTCCTCGACCTTTGCGCAGATCGCCTGGAAGATCGGCTTCACGTAGGGCCACGCCGCCGGCGAACCGCCCGGCATCATGCTCGGGCCCTTGAGCGCGCCCTCTTCGCCGCCGGAAACGCCCGTGCCGACATAGAGAAGCCCCTTCTCCTCAACATACTTCGTGCGGCGGATCGTATCCGGGAAGTGGGAGTTGCCGCCGTCGATGATGATGTCGCCCGGCTCGAGAACCTTGAGCAGCTCCTCGATCATCGCATCGACCGCCGCGCCGGCCTTGACCATGCAGAACACCTTGCGCGGCTTCGCGAGATTGTCGGCCAGCTCCTGGATGGAGTGGCATCCGATGATGTTCTTGCCCTTGGCACGGCCCTCCACGAAGGCGTCCACCTTCGACGTGGTGCGGTTGTAGCATGCCACGGTGAACCCCTTGGATTCCATGTTCATGATGAGGTTTTCGCCCATGACGGCGAGTCCGATGAGACCGATGTCTGCCTGCTTCATTTCTGTTCCTTTTTGTTTGAGTTGCTCTCGTTGGTGAAAAACGGGCGGTATTTTACCATAAAACGTCGCGCCGCAAAAGCACACCCGTCATTTTGGGCACGGCGTCACAGAACCGCAGCGGTGAGCGGGTTCCCGAGCTTGCCGAAGCACTCGCCGGGAAAAACCTTGAACGTCAGCGGCCCCGCGGGAAGCGTCTCGCGCGCGAGTAGGCACTCGGAAGGTCCCTTCGCTGCGGACGAACCAATGCCAAGCTCCACGCCCTGCGCCAAGACGGAGCGGAAGACGCTGTTGCCGTCCTTGCCGACGACTTCGATCTTGTAGTCGAAGGGAAGCGCCCCCTTCTCCGCGTTCGCGGCGGGGAATGACAGCTTGACCGCCGCGACGGTCTTGCCGGCACGGTTCTTCACCTCGACACGCTCGACGGAGAGCTTCGCGTTCTGCGCGAACTGCGGTGCGACGGTCTGCTCCGCGCGGACCTCGTAGTCGTACGGACGTCCGGCGGACGGCGCGAGCGGTATCACCCAGTCTTCCGCGACGTGTGTCATGTTCGTGAACTCCAGGCGCTCGATCACGATGCGGTCGGAGTAAACCTTTACGAGCGAACCGTGATGGCAAAGATTCGCCTCCGGATACAGCGGCATCGCCTTCGCGTCGTTGGCGGCGAGCGCCTCGGGCGGCTTCTTTTTGCTGCGCGTGCCGGGCGTCCGCCAGTTTTCATACCCGCCCTTCGCGTTTTTCGTGCGGCAGAAGCCAGTACGCCTGAGGCAGCCAAGATTGACGGCCGTGAACGGCCCCTGCCATATCGACCGCTCGTCGGTGATCGCCCAGTGGGAATGGCCGGAGAACGCGACGGCGTTCGGGAAGGCGGACAGGGCCTTCGTCGTCTTGCCGTCATCGACCACGCCGGTATTGACATTGAACACGGTGCCCCTCAGATGTGGATGCTGCACGTAGAAGAAAGGCTTTCCGCCCTTGAGCTCTGCGCCGCGATCAGCCAGAACGGCGGCAAGCCTCTTTCCCCACTGCGCCCCGCGGCCATTCGTCCAGTGCGAACCGATGAACTTGTAGCCGCGCACGTCCTTCACGTAGATCGGCTCGTATTTCTCGTCAAACGCCGATTGCCACGTCTCCGGATAATGTGACACGAGCTTGTGTTTTTCCAAGTCAGACGGATCGGGATAGATCTTCTGCGCGATGCCGCTCCCGTAACTCCAAGCCTCATAGTCGTGGTTGCCGGTGACGAAGACCTTCTCGACATGGCGGCCGTCGGGCGTGGGTCGCGACCAGGCGACGGAAGGGATGCCGTCGGAGCCTGCCCTGACGAGCGTGTCGACAGCTCCGGCATAGTGGCCCGTTCGCTCGTCGAAGGGCACGCGGCAGAGGCTGTAGCATTCTTTCTGATAGTCAGTGGGATAGACTTGCCGGCGGGCGGTGACGAAGTAGAGCCAACGGCCGTCGGGCGAGAAGGCCGGACAGTTTTCTGCCCAGAGGTAACGCATGGTGAGCGTGTCGCGCAGGACGCTGCGTGTCTGGATATCGTAGACAAAGACATCGCTGGAGGCATCATAAACCTCGATGCGCTTCTGAGCATTGGCCAGGTGGAACATCTGCGAAGTCTTGTTGGTAGAAAAGGCTATTTGGGATTAAGATGCCATCTCGGACAATT
>CACZCD010000143.1:0-6476 GCA_902779565.1 uncultured bacterium
GTGCGGCATCGCCGCCGGCGCGAAGGACACGTTCTCGGCGCTCGTGAACGCAATCAACGCGAAAGGGCTCACCTACGTGCTCATCCGTCAGCCGGGCTGCATGGGGCTGTGCCACTCGGAGCCGACCGTGGAGGTCGTGGTTCCCGAAATGCCGACGGTTATCTACGGGCACGTGGATGCGGCGACGGCGAAGGAGATTGTCGAGAAGCACATCGTGGCTCATGAGCTGATCGAGGGCAAGATCCTCGACAAGCCCTCGATCGACATCGTGAAGAACGCGTAAGGAGTCACGGAAATGGCATACGAATCATACGTACTGATCTGCGGCGGCACGGCATGCTGCTCCAGCGGCAGCAACCAGATCGTCGAGGCGTTCAAGAACCAGCTCGCCGAAGCGGGGCTGGGCGAAAAGGTGCAGGTTGTCGCGACGGGCTGCCTCGGCTTCTGCGAGCAGGGGCCGATCGTCAAGATCCTCCCGCAGGGCACGTTCTACGTGCAGGTGAAGGTGGAGGACGTCAAGGAGATCATCGCGGAGCACCTCGTGAAGGGCCGCGTGGTGCAACGCTTGTGCTACGACCCCGAGCAAGCCAAGAAGCTCGTCGCTGAGGCGAACATCCCGTTCTACCAGAAGCAGTACCGCATCGTGCTGCGCAACTGCGGCATCATCGATCCGGAGAAGATCGAGGACTACATCGCGCGTGACGGCTACAAGGCCATCGAGAAGGTGCTCTTCGAGATGACGCCTGAGCAGGTCGTCGAGGAGATCCTGAAGTCGGGTCTGCGCGGCCGCGGCGGCGCGGGCTTCCCCACCGGCATGAAGTGGAAGTTCGCCCAGCAGCAACCGAAGGGACAGAAGTACATGGTCTGCAACGCGGACGAGGGCGACCCCGGCGCGTACATGGACCGCTCCACGCTCGAGGGCGATCCCCACTCCATCCTCGAGGCCATGACCATCGCGGGCTATGCGATCGGTGCCTCGAAGGGCTTCATCTACATCCGCGCGGAATACCCGCTCGCCATTGAGCGACTCCAGATCGCCATCAAGCAGGCGCATGAGCTGGGGCTTCTCGGCGACGACATTCTCGGCAGCGGCTTCTCGTTCGACATCGAGCTCCGCTTCGGCGCGGGCGCGTTCGTCTGCGGCGAGGAGACGGCGCTTCTCCAGTCGATCGAGGGCAACCGCGGCATGCCGAAGCCGCGTCCGCCGTTCCCGGCCGTGAAGGGTCTGTGGGGCCGTCCGACGGTGATCAACAACGTCGAGACGCTCGCGAACATCCCTGTCATCATCAACAAGGGCGCGGACTGGTTCAACAAGATCGGCACCGCGACGACGAAGGGCACGAAGGTGTTCGCGCTCACGGGCAAGGTGAACAACTCGGGCCTCATCGAAGTTCCGATGGGCACGACGCTCCGCGAGATCATCTTCGATATCGGCGGCGGCATCCGCGGCGGCCACCAGTTCAAGGCGGCGCAGACGGGCGGACCTTCCGGCGGCATCATTCCGCCGCAGTTCCTCGATACGCCCATTGACTACGAGAGCCTCGGCAAGATCGGCTCGATCATGGGTTCCGGCGGTCTCATCGTCATGGACGAGACGGACTGCGTGGTGGACGTCGCTCGCTTCTACCTCGACTTCACGGTCGATGAGAGCTGCGGCAAGTGTGCGCCGTGCCGCATCGGCGGGCGCAAGCTCCTCAATTACCTCAAGAAGATCACCGACGGGCGCGGCACCGAGCAGGACATCAAGGACATGGAGGCCATCTGCGACGCCATGAACAAGGCGTCCCTCTGCGGCCTCGGCCAGACGGCATCCAATCCGGTGCGCTCCACGCTCCGCTACTTCATGGACGAGTACATGGAGCACATCAAGGACAAGAAGTGCCGCGCCGGCAAGTGCTCGAAGCTCATCCAGTACAAGATCGACCCGGCCAAGTGCAAGGGCTGCACGCTGTGCGCCCGCAAGTGCCCCGCCACCGCGATCACCGGTTCGGTGAAGCAGCCGCACGTGATCGACCAGGCGAAGTGCATCAAGTGCGGCCAGTGCGAGGCGAACTGCAAGTTCGGGGCGATCTCGCACCGGTAAGAAGGGGAAAGGAGACATCACAATGGAAACCGAAATGATCACTCTTGAAATCAACGGCAAGACCGTCGAGGTGCCGAAGGGCTCCAACATCCTGCAGGCCGCGAAGAAGGCCAATATCAAGATCCCGACGCTCTGCTACCATCCGGACCTCAAGCCCGGCGCCAGCTGCGGCATCTGCGTGGTGCGCCAGCTCGTCCCGAGCCGCACCGAGCCCGGAAAGTTCGTGCCGTCCCCGAAGCTCCTCCGCGCGTGCTGCACGGAAGTCGCTCCCGGCATGAAGATCATCACGCACGACCCGGACATCGTCCAGGTGCGCAAGACCGTCCTTGAGCTCATCCTCGCGAACCACCCGCAGGACTGCCTCCAGTGCCCGCGTTCCGGCTCCTGCGAACTGCAGGCCATCGCGGCGGACTTCGGCATCCGCGAGATTCCGTTCCCGAAGGAGGTTCTGCACCGCGACGTGGACAACTCCACGCCGTCCATCGTGCTCAATCCCGACAAGTGCATCAAGTGCGGCCGCTGCGCCGACGTGTGCCAGGAGATGCAGAACGTGTGGGCGCTCGAGTTCATCGGGCGCGGCGAGAAGACCGTCATGGCCCCCGCCGCCGGCGTCAAGCTCGCCGAATCGCCCTGCATCAAGTGCGGCCAGTGCTCCGCGCACTGCCCCGTGGGCGCGATCTACGAGAACGACGAGACCGCGAAGGTCTGGGCCGCGCTCCGCGATCCCGAGAAGACCTGCCTCGTGCAGATCGCGCCGGCCGTCCGCGTGGCCGTCGGCGAAGCGTTCGGCATGAAGCCGGGCGAACTCACCACGGGCAAGATCTACGCGGCGCTCCGCATGCTCGGCTTCGACAAGGTGTTCGACACGAACTTCTCCGCCGATGTCACGATCATGGAGGAGGGCACCGAGTTCATCAAGCGCTTCACTGAACAGAAGGATCTGCCGCTTCTCACGTCCTGCTGCCCGGCGTGGACGGACTGGATGGAGAAGTACGCGCCCGATTTCACGGGGAACTTCTCCACGGCGAAGTCCCCGCAGCAGATGCTCTCCGCGCTCTGCAAGAGCTACTGGGCAGAGAAGAACGGCGTCGATCACACGAAGATCCACGTCACCTCGATCATGCCCTGCACGGCCAAGAAGTACGAGATCGGCCGCGACGAGTACATGAGCGCCACCGGCACGCAGGATACGGACGTCGTGCTGACGACGCGCGAGCTCGCCCGCATGATCAAGGCCGCCGGCATCGACTTCAACTCGCTTGAGGAAGAGCCTGCCGACAAGCTGCTCGGCGCCTACACGGGCGCAGGCACGATCTTCGGCGTGACGGGCGGCGTGATGGAGGCGGCTCTCCGTACTGCGTACTGCCTGATCACCGGCGAGGCGCAGCCACCGAGCATCGACTTCAAGGAAGTGCGTGGCATGGAGGGCGTCAAGACGGCGACCATCGACATCAAGGGCACGAAGGTGAACATCGCCGTCGCGCACCAGATGGGCAACGTCGAGAAGGTGCTCGACATGATCCGCGAAGACCGCAAGAACGGCGTGAAGCCGCGCTTCGACTTCATCGAGGTCATGGCGTGCCGCGGCGGCTGCATCGGCGGCGGTGGACAGCCCTGCCTCGCGACGGACGAAGTCCGCGCGCAGCGCACGGCGGGTCTCTACACCGACGACGAGAAGTGCACGCTTCGCATGTCGCATCTCAACCCCGAGGTCGATACCCTCTACAAGGACTACCTCGACGGCAAGACCGGCGCGCAGGGCGGCGAGAAGGCGCACCACCTCCTCCACACCGGCTACAAGAAGATCGACGTGTACAAGTTCGCCTAAACGGAAAAGGCGTTACGAACGAAAAGAGAAGGGCGGCCTTTCGGTCGTCCTTCCTTTTTTGATTATGCTTTGAAAAAGTCGTCGGCTGGGTCATCCAAGGACAACTTCCAGACCGTCGCTTGCGGCGCGTAGGACGTCAGGTATCTCGGCGTTGATCTTTTCGGCCGCCCAGCCTCTGTACTTGATTCCAAGGTGGGTGATGTAGGCCGACTGGCCGTTGGGTGGCGCGAAACGCCCCTGCTTCTTGAGCATGGTGACCGTGCGGGCGACCGCCTGAACGCTTGAATGGACGAACAGCCTGAAGTCGTCATCAATGTCGCCGTCCGTTGCCTCCATGATGATGGCGGTAATGGCCTGAGGCTTCGCAACGTAGGACTCGCTTTGGGCATAGCGGGAGAGGTTGTCTTCCCGGATATGCGGGTCGATACCGATCATGCGCGCGGCATCGCCGGGAATGCCGCCCGTATCGGTGGCGTAGAGAAGTCGCGCGGGGCCTTTTTCAACGAGGTAGAGCGAGGTGCGCTCCAGTCGTCCCTCTGTCACTCGCGATGTGCTGTGGTTCGCGGGAACGCCTGTCAGGCGAAGGCCGCATTCTTCAATGGGCATTCCGAACGGAATCGCGACGACCTCAGGCGCGGGCAGTCCCAGCTTGTTGGCCGCCTCCTCGATGTCGCGCCGCGCCGCCGCCGCCCAGGTCTCCTGCACGTACATGCGCTTAACGCCGGATTTCACGGCGGCCGATGGGTTGTAGTGATCGCCGTGCGAGTGCGTCTGGAAGAGAACCTCGGGGCGGCATCCTGCCGGCAGCATGTCGAACGCGCTGTGCGTGAAGTCGATAAGGACCTTGTTTTCAAGCAGGACGCTCGACTGGCGACGCATGTTGGGATTGCTCTTGGCCCATTCGGGCTTCCATCCGGAGGCGCCGGATCCCAAAAACCTCACGCGGATGCCGCGTTCGCTGTTTCTCGTCACGGCGTGATCCGCCACCGCGCCCCCTAAGGACGCAAATGCCGCCGTAGCGGCGATAAATTCTTTTCTTGTTGTCATAACGAGTCCGCATTATCCCATATAATGCACCTCAAGTCAAATCAACCTTGAATTATGGGGACAGACCTTGTGAAACTGTGGGAGTTTGTGAGGACAGACCCTTACATGTATGTGCCGAATGACATGCGTGAGAAGATTCACGTCTGCCAGCTGATCCTTGCTTTTGCACCATCAAGTAGGTGACGATGCGCGTGGCGATGCCGCCGGCGGTGGGCACAATGACGAGACCCGTGCCCGGCGGATCTGCGTTTTAAGGATCGGGGAGAAGGTCATTCGGAATATCTTGTGGTACGGATGGGGGCTGTGCTATAATCTTGCACCAGAAGAAAGGCACTGTATCTGCAATGGCAATCACAAGAAACGCTCTCCTCACTTTCGCGTTCGCCCTGACGGTGGCGGCAAGCGCACGTACCGCCGCTGCGGGCGCCGCCAAGGAAATAATGGCTCCGGCCAATCTGAAACCCGAGGCCGCACGCGGGTTCGAACGCCTGAAGGGCGTTGAGATCACGGATGGCGAGATCACCGCCGTCGATTACGGCAAGAGCGGCCTGCGCGTGGCGTTTGTGTTGCGTCCAACGCCGAAGTCGTTCATCCGCTGCGAGCTCGGCCTCGCCGATCCGTCGAAGTGGGACGGGCGCTTTTGGGGGCTCGGCAACGGCGGCTGGGCGGGACGTGTCTCGTGCAGGCGCGATGGCGTCACGGTGTACGCCAGCACGGATCTCGGCACGTCGCAGTATCCGGACCGAAACGGGGACGCCCCGCGCGAGGTGCTCACGGACTACGCCTGGCGGGCCACGCATCTGATGACGGTCGAGGCGAAGAAGCTGGTCGCGGCCTACTACGGGCGGCAGCCCGACCGGTGCTACTTCCGTGGCGCGTCCTGCGGTGGACGGCAGGGCATCGTGGAGGCCTTTCGTTTTCCCGCGGACTACGACGGCATATTGAGCGAAGTGCCGGGCATCACCGAGCGTTCACGCGCGTCTCACGCTTGGGTGCGTGACCGGCTGAAGGAAAAGTACCGCAAGTGGTTCACGAAAGAGGAGATCGCGGCCGTCCGCGAGGCGGAGCTCTCCTACTTCAAGAAGATCGACCCGTGGTGGGCGCACGGGCGCTTCATCCTCGACCCGTATCCGACGAAGGACAGGCTGGATGGCTGCTGGGCCGAGATCCTCCGCCGCGTGCCGGCGCTCGCCGACCGCGAGGAGATGTGGCGCAAGCTGTTCGAGCCGGTGATCGTGAACGGCCAGACGTATGCGCCCGGTCGGCTGCTCGGCGTAGAGTTCAGCGCCGCCTGGACCTTTTTGTTGCACAAGTACGGCGGCAACCGGCAGCCGATCCTCAACACCGAGGACGATCTCGCGCGTTTCGCGGCGGAGCCCGATCTTAGGATTGGACACGACTTCACGGATTTCAAAGCGCGCGGCGGCAAGCTCATCATGTACGGTGGACTTGAGGATCTCAGCTGTCCCGAGCCGGAGATGCGGGAGTTCTATGACGCGGTTCTCCAGAAGATGGGCG
>CACZCD010000143.1:6558-15607 GCA_902779565.1 uncultured bacterium
GAAGGGCGAGCCGTCCGGTCCCGGGCAGGTGGGCTGGCCGGCCAACGGAGAGTGCGTCAGCAAGCTCGTCAACTGGGTGGAGAAGGGCGTCGCGCCGGGCGCGCTGAACTTCATCTGGACGCATGAGACGAATAAAGCACTCTCGATCACGCCGTATCCCGAGAACAAGGTGACGTATTCCGAATCCGGCAAGTCCGGGACCGCGAAAAAGTAGGCGGTTGAGGTGGGTATGCAGGACAAGAGGGAATTTTGATTATGAGAAGGCAGATTCGTGATGGAAATTCGCTTTTAGCCGCGTTTGCGTCCATCGCCCTCGCGTTTGCCGGTGGCGCCTTCGCAGCGCCTGTCGAGAGGTCGTTCAAGGCGTCTTGCGACGGGAGTGAGCAGAAATACATGGTCATCGTGCCGGAGGGCCAAAAGACCTTTGCGGGCGCGCTTGTGGCCCTGCATGGACATGGCTCAGACCGTCGGCAGTTCGCGGAGGATGGCCGCGGCGAATGCAAGGCCGCCCGGGATGCCGCCGCCTCTCGGAATCTGATATTCGTCTCGCCGGATTATCGGGCGAAATGCTCTTGGATGGGGCCGAAGGCCGAATCGGATGTGCTCGACCTCATTGAGGTGTTGCGCGGCGAATACGGCGTATCCACGTTCTACTTCTGCGGAGGCTCGATGGGCGGGACGTCCGCTTTGACGTTCGCGGTGAGGCATCCGCACCTTGTCGCCGGCGTTGTGGCGCTCAATCCTCTTGCCGACCATCTGCAGTACGACCGCTTCCAGGATGCGATCGCTGCGTCGTTCGGCGGCGACAAGAAGTCCGCCTACGACGAATACTACCGTCGCAGTGCCATAAACTACCCTGAACGCTTCACCATGCCGGTTTCGATCACGGTGGGCGGAGCCGATAAGACTGTGCCGCCCGACAGCGCGCGTCTGCTGGCGCAGAAGATCGCCTTCAGGCGTCCCGACCTTATCTACTTTGACGAAGTCGCCGAGCGTGGTCACAAGACGGACTATGATGCGTCGAAGAAGGCGTTTGACGAGATGTTCAGCCGTGCTGCGGCTGCCGCGCCACGTTACAAGGACAATACGATCCGCCTGGCGGCGGTGAACTCATCGGCGCCGACCGGGCCGCAGCGGACTTCGTTTGCACGGGCGAGAACGATGAGGTGCTGTTCAACAAGGCCGTTTCTCTGCTTCCGCTGGGTGGACGCATAGTTCTGGCGGACGGCGACTACTACTTCGACGCCTGCACCAACAAGGGCGGATCCGCCGTGTACCTCGACTACAACCAGGGGCGTGCGCGCGTTCTGACATTTGAGGGCGTGACGGATTCAAAGGCGTACAACACGCGTTATGGCGCTGGCATCCACGTGACGGAAAAGGCCATGCGGGCCATGTCCACAAACGGCGTCTATCGCGTGTTCTACGGCGATCGGCAGCGTCCGCCGCGTGGGGACTTCGGACCGTATCCTGGAGACTTCTATACGTACACGCATGTCAACAACCTCAGGCTTGAGAATCTGCAGATATTGTTTCATGACGCCTCTAAGCCGTTGCGCGGCGTGGACGCCTCGAACTTCGGCTCGATCTACATGCGGAAAGTCTATATCTACACCGAGAACTACTTCAGGGACCGTTTCATGCACATCGGTCGCCCGGACATCCCGATTTCCGGTACGGTCGGCGTGTGGTCCACGGGTGGTAGCAACGACGAGGCGGCCGAGATTCGCTATGACCACGTGCAGGTTGGCGGACTACACACGGGTTTTGTGTTCAACGGTATCGATCACTTGATCATGGAGGTCTGCGGTGCTTGCCGATGCGTTCAGGGTTACGACTTCCGCCGCGGGGCGAAAACGCTGACCGTCATCAACTGCGCGGACGAGGGCAATACGTATCTGCCGCTTTTCCGAGGGAAGGGTGGGCACGTGACGATGATCGACTTCAACATCGAGCGTTTCAACGCGAAGTTCATACCGGTTGATCCTGAGCCTGGCCGGACAGAGCATAGGGCAACCGAGGAATTCCCAGGATCCTGGCACGGGGAGATCACCTATACGTTGCAGGGCGGCTGCTTCGGTTTTGGGCGCGGGGCGAACCCATTCTGGGCTCCTGGTTGCGGGGCTAACGTGCATACAGTCGACCAGAATGCGGACAAGCGGTAGCTTTCCCATGGATGCGACAGTGCGTGAAGGCTGGAATAAAAATTGCGGGGCGGCCCCTGAAAAGCTTCTTCGCGCCTTGGCAGTTGACATCAGGTAATCGACCTTTATGTGAAAAGGTTGCTGTGTCATATTATTGGGTCAATATGGTATAATAATGCCATTTCCTAACTAGAGGAGGAAAACGAAATTGGACAGACTAATGAAGAAAGGCCTGTAACCTTTTGCCCAGTTAAGTGTAAATAAGACAGAGAGGAAGGCATGCTATGGGTGGAATAAACTCTTTGAGCGGACTCAACAACGTGAGCGTGGACTTTCGGCCCACGATCCAGGTGAATGAGCAGAAGCCGAACGATGCGAACCGGCTCCTGCCGGAGGCCGACGTTGCTCCCAGTGAGGCGAAGCCGCCGCAAAAGGCCGAGGCCAGGAGCGTCGTTCAGAAGTTGGACGTGCTGTTGCTGAACGCGGCGGGCAAGTCCGTCTCCATGAACACCGAGAAGCGGATGGAAGCTTTCGGCGCGAAGCTTGTTGAGAAGGGGATTATCAGCGAAAAGGCCAAGGCCAGGCTCGTCAGTATCGCTGCGGACGCTTCGGAAAAGCTCAAGGCGCTCGACAGCTTCTCCGGGCGTGAGATCGCCAAGGCGCTGATGGTGGACAAGAAGTCGGCGCATGGCGAACTCGTCTGGGGCAAGGGTTTCTTCGGTCTGAACGCCACGGCGAAGGCGGTGAAGACCGCGGTCGAGGCGCAGGAGAAGCTTTCGGCGGAGCTTTTCGAGCTCAACGAAAGCCTCGTCGGGAACAAGGAGGTCAAAGCCTCGCTGCGGGATGCGTTCATGGAGATGCAGTTCCAGTGCGACCGCCGCGCGACGGAAATCTACTCGGTTGCCATTCGGATGCACGACCTCGTCCAGCAGGATGCCGTGAACGGGACCGCCGCCGACCCGCAGGTCACGGCGTATCTCGACGCGACGTTCAAGGAGCTGATGCCGCGCGAGGCGATCCTGATGCATGGCACGGCCCAGGGCCTCGAGCGGATGAAAGACATGCTGAGCCCGCTCGCCGAGAAGCTGGACGCCTTCACGGCGGACGGCAGCAAGGTGCTGAGCAAGGAGGACCTCAACGCCTTCATGCTCGACATGGCGACGATGAAGAACGCCATCGCCAACGTGCGCGCGAACGGGATCGAGACGAATAACGGGCGCATCGATGTGGACAAGTCGCTCCTCGACGCGATGGACAAGGCTCTCGCCGAGACAGCGGCGCAGCTCAACGGCGCGAAGGAGGTCTCGGTGAAGCGCACGCGCGAAGCGTTCCTGAACGAGGTGCTTGACAACATCCTCCCCAAGAATGTACCTGGTTTCAGCGGAACGTCATCGACGGCGACGGTTTTCGAGCTGCGGGCGGTGACCGGCAATCTGATTGCGACGCTCAAGGCTTTCGCGCAGGGCAAGATGCCGATGGCAGATTACGACAAGGCGGTGGACGCGTGCATCGCCCAGTTCAAAAGACCCGGACTGGTCGGCTTGGAATACATCTTGACTCAAACAGGCTACGACCCGCAGGTTGCGAAGAACGTCGCCAAGACGGTGAGCGGGCTTCACTTCATCAAGGCGCAGTTCAAGGAGCTGATGATATCGACCTCCCAGCTGCTGAAAAGCGGCGACGACGTGAATCTCGCGACGAGCGACGTCCGCCGGATCATGCTTGGCGAACGGGGGCTTTCCAGCGCCGTCGAGTCGAAGATACGCGGGTTCAAGCCCGGCGACACCGACCCCGCCGCCGAAGAGTCGAACATCGTCAGCTCGAGGGAGCTGGGCGCGGGGGCCGCGGGAAAGACCTACCTTCTGACGACGAAGTCCGGCGAGGAGCTTGTGTTCAAGCCCGAGATGGATAGTCGCATCGGCCTGGACGACATATTGCTCGGCTCCGGAAACGCCTACCTCGACAAGCAGAAGACGGCGAACCTGAACCTCGCCACGCAGGACACGGCCAAGGCGTTCGGCTGCGAAGACGTGGTCGTCAAGTATTCGGTCGGGAGCCACGGCGGGCAGTTCGGATTCTTCATGGAAAAGGCGAAGGGTTCGTCCGGCGCCGGATTCGGGGGCAAAACCGCTTCGGGCGGCGGCGGCATCCCGCCCGCCGAGCTGCACAGCACCATCTCCGACCCCGTCGAACGGACGAAGATCATGGGCGACACCGCCCAGAAGCTCAACAAGCTCATGTGGCTCGACCTCATCACCGGTCAGGGCGACCGGCACGGATCCAACTATTTCGTCCATATAGACCCGACCACCCACGAGGTGACGGTCAAGGGGATCGACAACGACGCGTCGTTCAGTGCGACGCGCATAGGTCTCTTCAAGTTCGCGCTCAGCAAGGACCAGACCGCGCTCTACGAGGAGGAGCTTAAGAAGGTCTGCCAGAAGATCCACGGCAAGAACTGGAAGACGGAATACGAACAGCGCGTGAAGAACGACCCTGCCATCGTGCGCAACGGCGACACCATGACCATCGATCTCACAAAGGCGCAGTCGCACGAGGCGAAAATGGCGATCATCCACACCCTTGGGCTGCAGAGCCTCGCGCTTCCGGAGGAGATCGACAAGGAGTTCTACGACAAGCTGATGGAGATGGCCGACCCGGCCAAGAAGCAGGAGTATCTCGACTCCATCAAGTCCAGGGTGTCCCGTGAAGCCCTTGAGGCGACAAGCGCGCGTATCGACGAGGCCATCGCCTACGCCAAGAAACTCAATGATGGCGGCAAGGTTTACGGAAAGGAGCAGTGGCGGGACTGGAACAAGATCGTCGCCATGACCGGCGTCAAGGCGACCGTGACGATCACGAAGACCGACAACACAAAAATCAAGGCGGGAAACGATATCGAATGCGTGCGCCAATACAACGACAGGAAGTGCCCTTCATTCTTCAAGCGCGAATTCCTCCACAAGATGTTTGACAAGCCTCAAATGGCGGCATAGGGGAAGGATACAGACATGGAAGACTCCATTGAGGCGAAACGTGAGGAGGCGGTCGAGGAGCTGAAGGCCGCTTTCGCAGAACTGGAATCGGGCGAGGGGCTGACGCATTTTGTCGGCGGGCACGGCATCCAGAGCCGGGTGTTCGAGTTCGCGTGGAGCGATCCGGCGCTCGAGATCTCGTTCCGCATTCCCTACGCCCGCGTCCTTTCGGACGAGGCATCGCAGAAGGCGGACGACGAGGAGATCGGCGCGGCGATCCGGATGGCGATCCTTCTCTTGACGGTGGCGGGGCGCATGGAGCCCGGAACACGGATCGAGGTCTCATGCGACGACCATGGCACAGCGTATGCGGTTTACGCGGCCGACGGGGATATCGAGGACACGGGCGCGGACTGGGCGCCGCTCGTCAAGCGCTTCGAGGCCGAATTCGGGGACGTCTCGGAGCCTCTTTCCATCATCTGGCCGTGAAAAGGAGGAAGCCAAGTCCATGGCAATCGACATAAACGGATACAACGACACATTTAGGGCTTTCGCGGACTTCGCGAAAATCATGACGACCGGCCAGGGCGACGAGAACTCGATCGCCCGGATCGGCACCGGCGTAAACATAGCTGAAGGCTCGCTCGCCGGGCGCACAATAACGGCCTCTACGACCGACTCCATCCGCGGCATTTTCAAATGGTTCCGCTCGGCCGACGACAAGGCGGCGAACAACGAGGTGCGCAAGCTTTTCAAGGACGCCATCATCGACATGTTCGGCGGCGAATCGAAGATCCCCGACTCGGTCAAGGACGCGATGAAGCTCGCGGACTACGACAAGGGCAAGCCGCTCACCGCCCGCCGCATCATCGCCGTCCAGAACGCGATCGACGCCTCCGGCACGAAGGAGGCGCGTACCGACAAGCTCAAGCTCGAGACGTTCGAGTCGCCGGCGGTGGAGCAGGCCGCGCGCAACATGGGCTATTTGAGGTCCGAGATGCCGAAGCTCGCGCGCGCCGCCCACTTCTACGCGCAGGCGCATGGCGTCTCCGAAGCGGACGCGCTGCAGGAGGTCGGCCGTCCCGGCTCCGAGGCGAACCGCCTGATGCAGTATGGCGGGCGCTTCCTCGAAAACGCGGAGAACTTCGCGGACGGCCTGCGGCTCGTCTCCAAGTTCTCGGAGTGGCACGACGAGCTGTCCTCGGCGCACGCCAGTCTCTCCGACAGGAACCCGGACTATGGGGTGCTGAACACGCCCACCAAGATCAACGCCT
Organism: uncultured bacterium; assembly: GCA_902779565.1. Taxonomy (GTDB): domain Bacteria; phylum Verrucomicrobiota; class Kiritimatiellia; order RFP12; family UBA1067; genus UBA1731. Next base: position 12,952 of record CACZCD010000143.1, read on the forward strand.
ACAGCCGCGCCGCCAAACCCGACGCCAAGCTCGCCTTGGAGCGGTTCATCTTCGAGGACATCGCCACGAATCCGTCCTTCAACCTCAAGGAAACCGACGCGGAGCGCGCCTTCGGCGTGGAGCACAACCCGGTGAGCCGCCACATGATCGCGGCCGACAACGTCTCCGTCGTCGGGACGCTTACCAACATACCGCCCGAGAAACGCCGCGTGGTCTTTGCGGCGTTCAACGCCTTCCAGACGCTCGCGCCATCCGCCGAGAAGCGCAATGAGAGTCAAAAAATCGGCTACGAAACGCAGTTCCTCGCCCGCATCCTCCGGCACCTCCCCAAGCTCGAAGCCCTCATGGCCAAGGGGCCGCTCACGGGGCGCGACGTCATCAAGACCTGCTTCCCCGACATCCGCAACCCCGGCAACTGCGATATCAGCACCATCAAGAAGTGGGAGGACGACATCTCCTCTCGTTACCTGGAGTTGGAACCCAAAGAACGAAACGCCGTCTCGCCGATGCTGGAAGGCTCCGGCGCGACGCTCGACGAGGCATTGGCCGCCGCCGAGAAAGGCAAGACGCTCCCGACCGTCCCGTTCTTCTCCGACGCGCAGTATTCAATCGGGGAAGCCTCATCCTTCTCCACTTGCGGCCTCGCGACAATGAACGGCGATATCTGCCGCTTCTCGCCTTACATGACAGGTAAGGGCGACGACGCCAAGGAGGCGTTCCCGAGCGGACAGCATGCCTGGAAATTCACTTTCCCCGACGGCGAACGGCTGGAGACGAATTTTGACAAGCAGGCCAACATCCCGCGCGTCGGGCAGAAGATCAAGGACCTCTGCGGCGAAGTCCATCCGAAGCAGATCGGCACGGTGGCCTACCTCCTCTCGCAGTCCGGCGTGAGCATCCTGAAAAACCAGCCGCTGGCCAAGTTCGGCATCTCCACGAACGAGCACTCTCCGGTCAACTTCGCGCTCTCGCGCAATGCCGAAACCGGCGCCGTCACCATCACCTACACCTCTCCGAAGGAGCTGCCCGTCAAGTTCTCCTGGACGGCCACCGTCGGGGTTGACGGCTCCGTCACGCAAACCCCGTTCACCATCGAAAAGCCGGTCGGCAACATCTCGCGCGCCGACGCGAAGAAGACCATCAATGATGCCGTCAAGAATTGCGGCGTGAACCTGACCAACGATGAGATCGCCCTTGCGACGGATCTCTACGCGCAGCACGCCAAGGGTCTGTTGCCGAAGAATGCCAGCGTGTTCGCGAACTACCTGGTCAGCCGTATGGTCAGTCCGCTCGGCATGAATGGAGAAGATATAGAGAGCCTGGCCGCCAACCTCGCCAAGGATATCAAAGACTGGGACGATTTCGACCTGGGCGATCCAAGGCTGGCCGATGTCGGCAAGGCGGTCGCTGAGATCGCAAACAACCATGTGAAGGAGAAAATCGACGATGAGAAGTGGTTCATGGAAAACCCCGGGTATCAGGATCTGGAGAAGAACGGAGCGCCGCGTCCGTCGGACATCGCCTCCCAGTTCTGGTCCGACGTGCCGAGCGGAGGATGGAACATCAACGGCACCGAGATCAAGTTCTCCGGTGATTTGAGCGTCAGCAAGGTGTCCAGCCAGAACGTCATCGACCAGTTCAACAAGACCGTCGATGGTAGCATCGAGAACGCGGAGAGGCGTTCAGTCGTCAAGAAGGTTCTTACGACGCTGCTTCATCAGGGCAACTTCTCCGAACTGGAGTTCTTGAGCCGCAAGCAGTCCAAGCTGTCCGGGATTAAGGGCTCCGAGCTGTTCGTGTCCAAGGACATGAACGGGGGGGATTGGTTCGCGATCCTGTCCGGTTCCCAAAAGTCGATGGGGCTCGAAATATCGAAGGACGGCAAGACGGCGATCGTGACCGTCTCTATCGCCAAGAACATCACATGCGACGGAAACATGTCCGACGCCAGCAAGATAGGCGTGGCTCTGTGGGCCCAGAAGATGACGGTCGACCTCACGAAGGACATTCCCGAAGTGACCAATGTCACGTTCTCGCAGCAGTTCGAGCCCGGGAAGGTCGAAATCTCCCACGATCGCATAAACGCGAACCTGCAGATGAAGAAAACGGGCGCAAGCGACATCTTTTAATGACGAGGGCGAATTTCCGGAAGGAACGAAGACACTGCCAATCAACACTGAGCGGTAGGAGGAAACCATGGACTACAACGAACTCATTGAATCATTTGCCGCCTCGCTCGGTGTCGAGGGCGTGGCGATCGAGGGCGGCGCGTGCGCGTTCGAGATCGACGGCATGAAGGTGGACATTTTCCATGACGAGGCCGCCGGTACGGTGATGGTCTATGGCGAGATCGGCCAGCCGCCGTCCGACGACGACCGGTCGTTCGGCCCGGCCATGCTCAAGGCGAACCACCTCTTCGGCGGAACCGGCGGCGCCACGCTCTGCCAGAACCCGGAAACGGGCGAATACGCGATCTTCCAGGCGTTCCCGCTTTCGGGGATGGACGCGGCGTCGCTCGCGGAGCAGGTGTCCCGCATCGTCGACAAGACGGAGCATTGGCGGAACATCCTGAACGCCTTCCAGGTGGCGGAGCGCGAGAAGGGCGCCGCCGCCGCCGACGAAATCCTGCTCGACGCCATCCACGGCGGCCGCGGCG
>CACZCD010000144.1 GCA_902779565.1 uncultured bacterium
CCGAATACGCAAGGTTTCTCTCTATTGCAAGGGGTTCGCTTTTTGAAGTTCAGACCCAGCTGGAACTTGCCGAGCGATTCAAGTACATAGCAATCCCAGAAGAAACAAAAACATTGATTACGCGCATCAGCAAGATGCTCTTTTCTATGGTGAGGAAACTTCGTGTTTAACCAGTCACCATTCTCCGTTCCCCGTTCCCCATTCCCCGTTCCCCTGGCATCATGATCGGCTTGGTGGACGGCAACAACTTCTTCGTATCCTGCGAGCGCGTGTTCAATCGCCGGCTTGTGGGACGGCCGGTGGCCGTTCTCTCCAACAATGACGGATGCTGCGTCTCTCGTTCGAACGAGTTCAAGGCGCTTGGCATTCCGATGGGGACTCCGTATTTCCAGCTGAAGAGCCGCGAGGCATCCGGCGAACTGTCGTTCTGCTCGTCCAACTACGAGCTGTACGGCGATCTCTCGAACCGCATCGTATCGATCCTGCGCGAAGAGGCGGTGGAGGTTGAACAGTATTCCATCGACGAAGCGTTCATAACGCCTCCATCGCTGGAGGCGTTGGGGAACGGGGAACTGGTAACGGGGAACGGAGCAGACAATTCCGACTCTTCCCGTTCCCCATTCCCCATTCCCCGTTCCCCGTTCCCCATTCCCCGTTCCCCATATCTTGCTTATGGCCGAAGGCTCAGAAGCAAGATACTCCGCTGGGTGGGTATTCCCTGCGGCATAGGGTTTGCGTGCACGAAAACGCTGGCCAAGATCGCGAACCACATCGGCAAGAAGCGTCCGGATGGCGTGTTCCTCATGCCGGACGATCCAACGGAGATCCTTGCGAGCCTGCCCACAAACGAGGTGTGGGGCGTGGGTCGCCGGTTGCCGGCGAAGCTCCGCGCCGAGCGCATCATCACCGCGCAGCACCTTCGTGACGCGCCGGACGATACGCTCCGCGCCATTGGCGGCGTGACGCTTCTCCGCACGGCGATGGAACTGCGCGGCATCGCCTGCCACGACGAGCGAGACTACGATGCAGACCCCGATTCCATCTCGTGCTCCCGTTCGTTCGGCAAACCGGTCACAACTTTGGAGGGGCTTTCGGAATCCCTCGCCGCCTACACCGCGCAAGCCGCCGCCAAGCTGCGTCGGCATGGGCTCTTTGCGGCGGGGTGCAACATCTATGCGCAGATTTTTGAATCGGGCGGCGGCGGAGAGTTTCTGGGGCGGACGGTGATGTTCCCTACGCCCACCGATGCCACGAACGAGATGCTCCGTGCCATCCGCGAGGAGGTGGACGCACTCTATGTTGAGGACGTGCGCTATCGCAAGACCGGCATCGTGTTCTTTGGGCTCGAGAAGTCCGGCGTGGCGCGCCAGACCGATCTTTTCGAGACAACACCGACACCAGTGCATTCCCGTCTCTACAGGGCCGTGGATGCGCTCAATGCCCGCTACGGGAAAGGCAAGGTGTTCTCCGCCGCCGAAGGCATCGGTCCGCGGTCCTGGCAGATGAAACGAGCGAAGCTTTCCAAACGTCCCACCACGCGCTGGGACGAACTGATGACGGTGAGGTAGGACAGATGGTGTTACCTCCGCATTTATATAAATCCGGTGGTAAGGGGCGTTGTTGGAGTTGGGAAGTTGTGCTATAATTTGCACGCTTTTAAAAAAGGAGGAATGACTCATGAAGAGCTCAGTATCAGTTGCCTGCCTGATGATGGCAGGTGCGTTGTTTGCGGACATGACGCCTGTGATGGTGTCACTTGTCACGCCCGTACAGGTGCCGTCCCGTAACTATGATGTGACGGGGGTTCGGTTGTCGCTCATTTATGGTGAATGTCGGGAATTCACCGGATTGGATATCGGCATCATTGACTGCACGCGCAGGGACTTCACGGGTATCGCTATCGGCGGTGCCAATATTGCGGGTGGCCGGCTGTACGGCGGACAGCTGGGTCTGGTCAACTGGAACAGCGGTGGTGCGACGGATTGGGCACGGCGCTCCACCGGTGTCCAGTTCGGCCTCTTGAACTATGCTGATACATTCACTGGTCTGCAGGATGGGATCGCCAATGTTGCGAACGGGAGGTTCATGGGGCTGCAATCCGGCTTTCTCAACTGTGCGCACGATGTGTCTGGTCTCCAGTGCGGCTATTATCTTCTACTAGGCGTAAACGCGGCAAGCGGCACCTTGCGTGGCTGCCAGCTCGGGCTCGTCAATTTCGCGAACCGGGTTGAAGGCGGCCTGCAGATCGGGATCATCAACATCATTGAGCAGAATGGCTGGGCACCGGTGTTGCCGATTGTGAACGGGCATTTCTGATCGCCGCAAATGCGGTGATCGGCACGGGCAGCTATGGCGTTTTCGATTGTTCTGCTACGACCGGAGATCCCGCACAACACCGGTGCCATCGGGCGGCTGTGCGTGGGGCTTGGCGTGCCGCTGCATCTGGTGCGTCCGCTTGGGTTCGCGCTTGACGACCGGTACGTGGCGCGGGCGGGCCTCGACTACTGGCCGCACCTTGATGTGACGCTGCACGATACGTGGGAGGACTATCTTGCCGCCGCGAAGCCGCGCCGCATCCATTTTCTGTCCACGCACGGCGAGAAGTCGCTTTACGACTGCCGGTTCGAGCCTGGCGATGCGCTTGTGTTCGGGAACGAATCCTCAGGTCTGCCTCCGGAATTCTACGCGCGCTACCGCGAATCGCTCTTCCGCATCCCCATGCCCGGCGAACATGCGCGGAGCCTCAATCTCGCCAACGCCGTGTCGATCGCCGCCTACGAGTGCTACCGCCAGATTTCGGCCGCCGAACTATAACAACGAAGGTTTGATATACTACTCGCCTGAACCATCTATTCCGAAAAGCCGGAGCATGGACGGCAGCGAACAAGGAGGACAATCGATGACATTGGAAAGCACCATCGCCGGATCTTGGCATCCGGGAAACGCGCAGGCGATACGCGCGATGGCCGACGCCTGGGAGAAATCTACGGCCCAAGACGAAGCGTCGGCGCCGGCAAATCCAAACATCCTCATCCTCCCGCATGCCGGCTGGGCCTATTCGGGCGAGGTCGCCTGGCGCGCCGTGCGGCAGATCCGCAACGCGCCCTTCCGGCGCGTCATCCTGCTGGCGCCCAGCCACCGCGCCTGGATCGAGAACCGCCTTGTCGCGCCTGAGGCGGATGCCCTTTCAACGCCCCTCGGCGAAATCAGGATCGACCGGGACTGGCTCGACCGACTCGCCCTTCTCGCCCCCGTCATCCGCAACAACCAGGTCCACGCGGCCGAACACGCCACACAGATCGAATACCCGCTCCTTCAGCTGGCGCTGAAGAAAGGCTTCTCGATCGTGCCGCTCATCATGGGCTCGTTCGGAAACGACCAGATGAACATGTGCGCCCGCGCCCTTGCGCAGCTGATGGATTCGGAGTCACTGCTCGTCATCTCGTCCGACTTCACCCATTACGGGGACGACTTCTCCTACACGCCCTACGGCACGGGCGGCGGCGAAGATGTCCGCACGCAGGTCGCCGCCACGGATGCCGAAGCCGTTTCATTCATCACGCAATGCGACGCGAACGGTTTTGCCGCGTTGATCAAGCGTACGGGCGCAACGATCTGCGGACACGTCCCGATCGAGCTTGCGCTGCGGGCGGTTCCGGCCGGCACATCGTTTGTGCGCCTCAAATACGCCACCTCCTCCGACGCCGAACGCGACTTCACCCGGTTCGTCTGCTACGTGGCCGCCGTCGGACGCACGGAATGGCACAGCGAAATTCCCGCCACCCTGAGCGCGGACGACCGCGCGTTCCTCCTCCGCCTGGCACGCGAATCGGCCGAACATGCGGTCCGCACGGGCAAACCGCTCCCGAAGGATCGTTTCGCCGCAACGGCGCCAAAGGCCACCCTCGCCAAGAGGGGCGCATTCGTCACGCTGAACGACAAGGCGACAGGCGCCCTTCGCGGCTGCATCGGCGAAATTCTCCCCATGCGTCCGCTCGTGGAGGCGGTCGCCGTCCGGGCGGCGGATTCCGCTATCCATGATCCGCGCTTCATGCCGGTTTCGGAACGCGAACTGGGCGGACTGCGCGTGGAAGTCTCCGCACTCACCCCTCCCAAACCGGTGAAGTCATGGCGCGAGATCGTGCTGGGGCGTGACGGCATGACGCTGGAGAAGGACGGCTCGTTCGCCGTGTTCCTGCCGCAGGTGGCGCCCGAACAGGGATGGGATCTCGAAACGACGCTCTCCTACCTTGCGCGGAAGGCCGGCCTCTCACAGGATGACTGGCGCGAAGGCGCAAAGTTCGAGACCTTCCAGGCAGAGGTCTTCCATGAGTGACGGGACGGTGACGATCCGCCCAGACCTTAAGGCACGCACTTCAACGACTTGAGCAGCTCCAGCTGGCCCGCGATCAGCTTGTCCGCCACCTCGGGCGCGAACGCCGACGACGCCGACTCGTAGCCGCCCCCAACATACGAATCGGAGCACGGGAAGTAGCCGCGGCTGGCATTCGTGAGGCACAGGGGGATCGTCAGCTTGAACGGCGAACCCTTCTTCACGGCCTTGCCGATGTCGTTGAACGGTTCGCCGGGGAATCCTGCGAACGCGACGGCATCGCCGATCGTCAGCGCGCAGATCGGCAGATCGAAATAGTCCGGTCCGTTCTCGAGCCGGAGCACGCGCTTGGACCGCGCAAGCTCGGTGGTCAACTCCATGTGCTTGAACGGAATCTGGTCGTCCTTGCCCTCCTGATGAAGCGTCCAGTACTTCCGCGCCAGCTCAAGCTCCTCCTTCGTCTTGGCGCGCTGCGAAGCGACGCGCACGTTGGCCGTACCGAAGCGTATGCTCCCGGCCTCGAGCGGCGCGCACTTGAGCCACACCGAAAGCGCCGCCCCCGCGAGTACGTTCGCCATGTGCCAGGCATGGGAGTAGCCGCGCGGCACGTTGTCGAAGTCATTGACGAGCCCGTTCTCTTCGCCGGGCAGCGGCATGACGTTCACGTGGTTCACGTCGCCCTGCGTGCCGTTCAGAACAAGGCTCACCGCCTTGCCCATCGTCGCCGCCTCAAACACCGTCCGCGTGAGTCCGGGCCAGTCGGCCGTGATCGTCTCGCCGCCGACCACGTCGGGATGCGTCTGGAAGTTGATCAGGCAGATCGGCAGCGCGCCCTCGCGGTCGATGCGCAGCACCTGCACGGACTCGTCCGGCGGCTCGCCATCCGGCGCTACGATGTCGGGGTTCTTCACGCCCGGGTTGGTATAGACCTTGCCGTTCTTCATCTTGTACCGGCGGCCGAACGTGATCCGCTTCGCCACAGAGCGCGCCATCGACAGGCGGGCCGGCTTGAGATCCGCCAGCGCCTGAACCGCCACGTCCGACGCACGCGACGTGCACAGCTCGCGGTACATCCGCGTCAGCGGCGGCTCGGTACCGTCCGCCATCTGCTCGGCCGAGGTGCGTAGCGGTCCGCCGTCGTGCGTGTGCGACGCGTGCAGGAAGATCGCATCGCGCGCGACGCCGGTCGCCTTCGCGATCGCATCGCGCATCAGGTTGTACACATGATCGGATACGGCCACCGTATCGATCTGCATGACAAGAGCCTTCGTCTGGCCGTCGCTGAACGCCACGCAGTTGATCTGCAGCGGATCGAGCACCGACTTCGCGTAGCGCGCCTTGTAGTAGCCGGAGATGTAGCAGCCAAGCGGCGGCGTGATGTCAACGCGGGCGAACCCGGCGGAGAATTCCACGGCAGCCGGTGCGGCGCACGCCAGCGCCAGCCCGAACGCGAACACGAGACTCTTCATTTCAGTGTATTCCTTTCCTTGTGTGAAACCATGATCTTTCTGCCGATGTATTATACCACACTCAATCCGCCGCCGGGGTTACCACCGGATTTATATAAATGCGGTGGTAGAGAGTGGTGCGAAGCGGCTGTCTGCAAGCGGCTTGCGGCTACTGCAGGATGAACCGCGTGCCGAAGCGCCCCACCTTCAAGAGTCCGGTACCGGTGAAATGGGCTGCGTAGCGCGTCTGCGTCACGCCGGCCACGCCCGCCGCACCATAGAAGCCGCTCGGCAGCAGCGTGCCGTCGTCGGCATAGAGGGCAGCCACCCTCTGCATGCCGCCGTTCGGCATCGCAATGCTCCACGAATCGCCGTCCGCGCCAAGGTGCATCTCTACATGCTTCCCGAACCTCTCGCCCGCATCGAGGCGCAGCGTGCCGCTCCCGCGCACCGTCACGTTCGACCCGTTCAGCCACGTCGCATTCTCCCGCAGGGTCAGCGTGCCGGAGACCACCTCAAGGTTGCCGGTCGACGAGAATGCACGGTTCGTGAGCACGAGATCTCCCGTGCCGGCCATCTTCAGCGACAGCGCGCCCGAAATCTCCGACGCCACGTAGAGAGTTGACTCCGAGACTCTTGTCTGCCCGGTCACCACCTGCTTCCGCACCTCAAGGAGCGAACCCGCATCGCCACGGAACGTCCCGCGCGCGAAACCGACCAGAGAATCCACGCGCTGCGTGGTAGCGTTGAACTCAATCGTCCCGTTGAACCCTGTCGACGTGCAGGGGACGAATATGCTGTTCCCCTGAAACACCATCGCATTCACCAAAAAGCCGTTCGTGACAGCTCCCGATACGCGAAAATCGATCACCGGAGAGTAGTTGCCGGACTGGTAGCCGGTTGTGAGGAAGGCGAACGTATTGTTGGTCATTTCGAGAATCAACTTGCCGTCCACCTGGTTCCAGCCGATGGAATTTGGGGCTGACACCGGTTTCTCCTGCACCCGTACCGTTCCGGGATACGCGAACCTCGGCGATGCCGCCGTGGACTTAAGGCCTCCGCGCAGGATGATCTCGGATCCGGCGGGTATGTTGAAGCCCGACCATGCCGACCCCTGATAGACGGCGCCGAGGATTACGTTCGTGCTCGCTGGCTCGGCGACGATCGGGCTCTTGCCGATCGTCGCCTGCATGTACACGGGCATCCGCACCGTCGCGTTGCTCAGCACGAGTCTGGTGCTGTCGTTGCCGTACAGGGTAAGCGTGGTTTCGCCTTTGAGCGAAGGATTCACGAGCGGGATCCCGTCGGCGGCGGATAGCGTGGCGCCGTTGACATGCAGGCTGAGCCCGTTCGTGACGATCATGCCGCCTGTGAACGTTGTCGGCCCGTTGAAGGACAAATCACCCGCGCCATTCATCGCGATGACGCCGGAAACGGAGGCGAAGTTCGTGCTGAAATGCACCGCCGAGCCCTGGCTGAACGTCCAGCTCTGCTGCCGGGCGATTCTCACGGGCAGGTTGAAGACGTTGCTGCCGGGCCCCGTGAATGTCATCGAACCGCCATACGCCTCAAGGAGAGCCGTGCCGTCCGCCGCATCGAACGTGAAGCCCGCCGTACCAGAGGCAGGCGAGAACGACAGATCGCCGAAACGCACGATGCCGGACACGTCCGCATGGTCGCCGCCATCCGCGAACAGTGCGCTCAACGTCCCTGTGAGGACTTCCGCGTCGGGGTTCGACCAGTTGGCGGCGTCGTTGATCGCATCGGTCTCGCCTTCGCCCGTCCACGATGCGCTCACCGACGCGCCGCTCGGCAGCACCACCAGGATGCCGCTCTTCAGCTGCGGAATCCGCTCGTCCGGCGCCGTATAGATGTCGGCCGCAACCGGACCCGCCGCCGTTCTGAGGGATTTCAGGATCAGCGTATCGTCTGCCCCGAGATGGAACTCTGCGCCGTTCCCGAGCGTCATCTCGACTTTCTCCTGCGACAGTCCCGCGCCGGTGGCCGTCGTAGCGAGCAGCTTGCCTTCAAGCACGAGGTTCGTGACGCTTTTGAGGGGAAGCGCGGCGGTTGACCGCACGTCCAAGGTGCCGCCGGGCGCGATCACGATATTGGGGACGTTCGGGAACGAAGCGGTGTCCGTGAGGCGAAGCGTCCCGTTCGACACCGCAAGGTCGCCGCTCGTCGGGCATGTGCGCTTGTAGATTGTCTGCACGAAGTTCGGATAGGATTTCGCATCAAGCACGACCGTTATCTTGTCCTGTATCCGGCAGTTGCACTCACGGCTCGTCGATTCGCCGAGGATCGTAAGCGTGGGCGTGCCGGTGGACGTGATCATGTAGCCGGTGTTTTCGCTTGCCGCCAGCGTCGTCCCGCCGCCGCGCAGCGAGCGGATGCGCTGGGAGTGGCCGTTGAGCTTCACGGAGGACATGTAGTCGCCGTACGGGTTCTTGCCGGTGGTCGCGTAAGACCAATAGAACGACGCGTTCGATATCACGTTGTCGGCAAGGCAGGAGATCACCTCGCTGTAGATCTGGATGCCGAGATTCCACTTGTTCTCCGGCGAGGCCAGCTCTATGGTGCCGCTCGACGACCAGTTCTTGCCGAAGTAGGCGTATCCCTGGTTTCCAGAATCGTCGATGACTCCGTTGAACGTGTTCGTGCCGTAGGTGTTGACCTGGAATACATAGCCCGATGCGACCTTCACCTTCCCCATCACTGCAACGTGAGGTCCCTTTGCTGCGCCAGGAGAGGAGCTCGTCGTCCTACTGTTGGCCATTACCAGATTTGCATCAACGGAGGTGATGTCGCCCTGCAGTGTCGTGTCCTTGTGGAACTGCAGCACCGTTTCCAAGGGATCGGCGGGCACATTGGAATTGACACCCGTCATGCAGATCGAGTTCGGGAACACGCCGCCTTGTACATCGAAGGCGAGCTTCGCCGGGCCGTTGTTCGTGATGCAACCCGTGCCGAACGCGCCGGACGCCGTCGCACGCAGCGTGCCCTGGCTGTTGTACATGCCGCCGGAAAAGCTGTTCGCGGAGTTCGAGAGGATCAGCTCGCCGGATCCCTCTTTGCGCACCGCGCCATCGCCGGTTATCACGCCGGACAGCGTGTACGCGCCGCTCGCCACGCTGAACGTGAGTGTCGCTCCGCCCGCGATCTCGTAGCTCTCCGCACTGTCGGCCGAGACGCTCACGGTTGTATCCGTCGTGATCTCACGGTTGTATCCGTCGTGATCTCAACGGCGTAGGCCATCCCGCATACGGCAAGGGACAGCGTCATCAACGGTACATTCTGAATGAATTTCATCGTCTATTCCCTTCTCATCTAAAGAGGATCCGCGTGCCGAGTTTCCCCACCTTCAAGATCCCGGTGCCGGTGAAATGGGCCGAGTAGCGCGTCTGTGTCACGCCGCTAACGCCAGCCGCGCCGTATATGCCGCTCGGCAGCAGCGTGCCGTCGTCGGCATAGAGGGCAGCCACCCTCTGCATGCCGCCGTTCGGCATCGCGATGCTCCACGAATCGCCGTCCGCGCCAAAGTGCATCGTCACATGCTTCCCGAACCTGCCGCCCGCATCGAGGCGCAGCGTGCCGGTCCCGCGCACCGTCACGTTCGACCCGTTCAGCCACGTCGCATTCTCCCGCAGGGTCAGCGTGCCGGAGACCACCTCGAGGTCGCCGCACGACGAGAACGCCCGGTTCGTCATCACCAGGTCTCCCGTGCCGGACATCTTGAGCGAAAGCGCACCCGATATCTCCGAGGCAACGTAGTAGTTGTCATCGGTGAAGAAACGCGCTGGCTTTGTCTGCTTCCTCACCTCAAGGAGGGAACCCGGATCGCCATGCACCTCCCCGCGCGGATATGCCGCAATGGTGTCAACGGTCTGCGTGGTGGCGTTGAACTCCGCAAACGCCGAGAAATTGGCCGACGTCATCGGCACGAAGACGCTCCCGTTCCCATTCCCCCCGACAATGAACACGCCGTTCGTGAGCGCTTCGGAAACCGTAAGCTCAAGCTTCGGACTGACGTTGGACCACGCGTATCCAAGGCTGAGATAGGTGAAGGCGTTCCATTTCGTCTCAAGCATAAGCTTGCCGTGCTCCTGACACCACCCCAACGACGCCGTGCAACGCATTGGCTTCTCCTGCATCCTGATAGTGCCTGCGCCGTTGATGCGCGACCACGAACTCGGAGACACGTACCCTCCGCGGAAGATTACCTCGGATCCTGCAGGGCAGTTGACGCCGAACCAGTTTTTGCCGTGTCGCACCTCGCCCTTGAATATGTTCGTGGTGGCAGGCTCGGCGACTATCGGGTATGTGCCTATCTGCGCCGCCATCATCACGGGCTTCTCGATCCCGGCGTTGTTCAGCACAAGCCACGTGTTGGTGTTCGCGGACACCGTAAAGGTGGACGCGCCGTTCTCCACCGCGTTGCCCTGATCTATGTGGCCGGGCGTTGCGAGGGTGCCGCTCACCTTCATGGTGACGTTCGTAATCTTCAGGGACGTCTTGAACTCCGAGTTGCCGTTGAACGCCACTCCGCCGCCGCCAAGGATGCTCACACTCTCGCGCATCATCACGTTGGTGCCGAACACGAGCGCCGCCCCTCGCGGAACGTTCCATGTCTGCCCCAGCATGGTTGACACCGGGACCATGAACGTGTTAGTGGCCGGCGCCGCCGCATCGATCGTGCTCCCCGCAAGCATGAGGGCGGCATCGGGCGACCCGCCGAGGAACGTGAAGCCGGTAGTGCCCGGCGCGGGCGTGAACGTGATGTCTGAGAGCCGGGCCTCGCCAGCGTTGATCACCGCATGGTCGCCGCCAAGAGCAAACGTCGCGGCAAGCATCCCGGAAACCAGGTCAACGCTCTCTGCGGTCCAGTTCCCCGCATCGCCAATCGCGTCGGTCAAGCCCTCGCCAGTCCACGATGCGCTCGACGCATCGCCGCTCGGCAGCACCGTGACCGTTCCGCTCTTCAGCTGGGGGAACAGCGTATCGCCCGCCTCGTACGTGCCAGGGGGAAGTAAGTTCCCGTCAATGCGCACGCTCTTCATGACCAGATCCTCCGTCTCTGAAATGTACAGCTCCGCCGACGGGCCTACGGTCAGCGCAACCTGGTTGTTCTTGAATCCAGCGGCCGCAAGCGCCTCGTTCACCTTGAAGACGCCATTCACCACGCAGTTCGTCACGCTGCCAAGCGAATGTGTCGCCACAGACTCCTGCATCAGCGTCCCGCCCTCCGCTATCACGAGGTTCGGCACGTTCGGGAACGAGGCGCGGTTCCTTAGGCGGAAAGTGCCGTTCGAGATTATCAGGTCGCCCGTCGTCGTGCAGGTGCGGTTCGAAATCGTCTGCACGAAATTCGGAAACTCCTTCGCATCAAGTACCACAGTGATCTCGTCCTGTATGCGGCAGTCGCCCTGTCTGCTCGTGGCTTCTCCAAGAATCGTCAGAGTGGCAGGGTCGGTTGATGAAATCAAGAAGCCCTCGGCGGCATCGGTTGCAGCGACAGCGTTAACACCGGAAAGCAACGAGCGGATGCGCTGGGAGTGGCCATTGAGTTTCACCGAGGACATGTAGTCACCGCTTGCGTTCTTTCCAGACATGGGATATATCCATTTGAGTATCGCATTCGATATTACGTTGTCCCCAAGGCACGAAATCACGTTGCTGCGAATCAGTGGTCCATATTTCCAGACGCTCCCAGACGACCCGAACTCTAACGTGCCTCCGTTCGAGTACAACAGGTTAACTGCCATAAAATCAGAGGAATTGGCATCGTTTATCGCCCCCATGAACGTATTCGTTCCGTAGGCATGCACGTGAAAGTATTTGCCGCTGGCCACGTTGACAGTGCCATTGAATACCACGCGAGGTCCCCGCACGGTGCTCGGAGACGTGGTCGAACGCAGGTTCGCGATGGCAAAACTGACGGAGAGCGCCGTTATGTTACCGCCCAGCTCCGTGTCCTTATGGAAAAAGAGACTGGCTTTATCGTAGTCGTTCGCTGCGGTGGACCCCTTAATCCAGATGGAGTTGGGGAACACGCCGTTCGGCGCATCGAAGTGGAGCAACGCCGGGCCGTTGTTCGTGATGCCGCCCGTGCCGAATGCACCTGACGCGGTGGCGCGGAGCTTGCCTTGGTTGTTGTACAGTCCGCCGGAGAAGCTGTTCGCAGGGTTCGAGAGAATCAACTCGCCCGCGCCATCCTTCCGCACCGCGCCGCCGCCGGTAATCGCGCCGGAGAGCGTGAATGTCGCGCCGCTCGCCACGCTGAACGTGAGTGTCGCTCCGCCCGCGATCTCGTAGCTCTCCGCACTGTCGGCCGAGACGCTCACGGTTGTATCCGTCGTGATCCGCATACGGCAAGGGACAGCACCATCAACGGTACATTATGAACGAATTTCATCGCTTATCCCTTTCATCTCAATATGATTCTCGTGCCGAGTTTCCCCACCTTCAGGATTCCGGTACCGGTGAAATGGGCTGCGTAGCGCGTCTGCGTCACGCCGGCCACGCCCGCCGCACCATAGAAGCCGCTCGGCAGCAGTCCACCGTCTGCGGCGTACATGTTCGCCACCTTCTGCACGCCGCCGTTCGGCATCGCGATGCTCCACGAATCGCCGTCCGCGCCAAGGTGCATCTCTACATGCTTCCCGAACCGCCCGCCCGCATCGAGGCGCAACGTGCCGGTCCCACGTACCGTCACGTTCGACCCGTTCAGCCACGTTGCATTCTCCCTCATGGTCAGCGTGCCGGACACAACCTCAAGATTGCCGGTTGATGAGAACGCACGGTTCGTGAGCACAAGATCGCCGGTGCCGGCCATCTTGAGCGAGAGATGGCCAGATATCTCCGAGGCGACGTAGAAGTCTGCCTCCAGCAGTTCGCTCGGCCTGTCCTGTTTCGTGATCTCGACAAGGGAACCTTCCGCACCATGGAACGTGCCGAGCGAGTAACCAACGAGCGAATCGACCCGTTGCGTCGTCGCATTGAATTCAATCAGGGCCTTGTACCCCGACGCCGTACACGGAACAAAGTTTTTGTTGTTTACGTACTTTGGAGCATTGACCATGCATCCGTTGGTCACAGCCTGCGACACCCGAAGATCGATCACAGGCTTATCGTTGGCGACCGGCTGATGGCCCGTGGTAAGATACAGGAAGGTGTTGTTTGACGTTTCAACGATAAGAGTGCCTCTCTGCTGGTTCCAGCCGAGGGCATATGGCGCCGAGACGGGGGTATCCTGAATCCTTACCGTTCCGGCGGTCTTCGTCATCCTCGGCGACGCGCCGGTCGACTTGAACCCTCCTTTCAGTATGATTTCCGACCCTGCCGGTATGTCAAAACCGGAGTAGGTGCTGTTAAGATCTATGCGCCCCATAAACGTATTGGTGCTGGCCGGCGCAGCGGCGATCGGGGCCGCACCGAACGTGGTTGTCGCCATGAAAACCGGCATCCTCACCGTCGCATTGCTCAGGACAAGCTGCGTGGAGTTGTTTCCGTTCAATGTAAACGTATAGATGCCGCCGTTCGACGGTTGCGGAAGAGTCGCGAAACCGCTAAGGGTGAATGTGGTCCCGATGACGTGGAGCCGCGTATTCTGCGACACGGAAAAGCCGAATGCGCTCTCAACAGGCTTGCTGAAGAACACATCGCCAGCTCCGCTCATGTTGATTATGCCTACGGTTGAATAAAAGTCTTCCGTGAACCTGACCACCGGCGATCCGCTGAAGGTCCAGTTCTGCGATTGGGCGATCTTCACCGGAACGTTGAACACGTTCGTGGCCGGGCCGGCAAAGGAAACCGCGCTGCCGAACGACTCCAGCATGGCCGCGTCGCCGGACGCATCGAAAGTAAAGCCGCTGCAGCCAGATGCAGGCGTGAAAGTCAAGTTCGCCAAGCTCGCCGTACCCTGCACGACGGCATGGTCTCCCGCACTGGCGAAGATGGCGGACATCGACCCTGCAACCGTGCTCGCGTTTGGATCAGACCAGTTCGAGGCGAGGGAGATATCGTCCGTATCGGCGCCGCTGGTCCATGAAGCACTTGACGGAACATCGCCTTGGGGCACAATCAACGTACCAGACTTCAGCTGCGGGAGGCGTGCGTCCGGTGCGACATAGCGATTCGGAGCCACGCTGTCTGCGCCGATTTTGAGGGACTTGACCATAAGCACTTCATCTTCCTTAAGATAAAGTTCGGCGTTGTCGCCAAACGTCACGTCAACCTGGTTCCCGGAAAAACCGCAGGATGGCGCCGTTGCCGCAAGGAACTTTCCTTCAAGCACGAAGTTCGTCACGCTGGCGAGCGAAAGCATCGTATCGGTCTGCAGGTCCAACGTGCCACCCGCCCCGATGGTGAGGTTGGGCACGTTCGGGAAGGATGTGGAGCCGGAGAGCCGCAATGTGCCGTTCGAGATGATGAGGTCGCCCGTCGTCGTGCAGGTGCGGTTCGTGATCGTCTGCACGAAACTGGGATATTCAGCCGCATCGAGCACCACGGTGATTTCATCCTGTATGCGGCAGCCGACCTTGCGGCTTGTGGATTCACCGAGGATCGTGAGCGTTGTTGGGCGGGATGACATGATCATGTAGCCGTTGGCGGCGTCTTTGTTGGCCAAGACAGAGTCGGTCCCCCCATTGAGCGAACGTATCCGCTGGGGATGCCCGTTCAGCTTTATGCTCGACAGGTAATCTCCGTATGGATTGGTGCCTGTTGCGACGTAATCCCACTGCAGCATTGCATTGGAGACTACGTTGTCGGCGAGGCAGGATAGCACGTTGCTCCTGTTGCGCACTTTGGCCTTCCACACACTCCTTGGGGAGGCAAGCTCCACCACCCCGCCGTTCGACCAGTTGAAGCCAAAATATACAAACTCATTCGCGGACATCCCAGAAGTGTCAATGGCGCCATGGAACGTATTCGTGCCGTACGTGAACAGCCGGAAAAGCTTCCCGTTCGCAATCTTCACATCGTCGCCTATCGACACGCGAGGACCCTTTGCGCCAGTTGGACCAGACCCTGAGATTATATGGTTTGCGATCATGACGTTGACAGTTCCATCTATGCCGCCTTGAAGTTCCGTATCCTTCATGAACTGGATGTTCGACAGCCCCACGTCACCTGTCGTGACATCGGAACCTGCAAGCCATATTGAGTTCGGGAACACGCCGTTCGGCGCATCGAAGATGACATACGCCGGACATTTGTTCGTGATGTCGCCCGTGCCGAGCGCGCCTGACGCCGTCGCGCGCAGCGTGCCGCTGTTGATGTACGTGCCACCCGAGAAGCTGTTCGCGGAGTTCGAGAGAACCAGTTCGCCCGCGCCATCCTTCCGCACCGCGCCATCGCCGGTGATCGCGCCGGAGAGCGTGAATGTCGCGCCGCTCGCCACGCTGAACGTGAGTGTCGCTCCGCCCGCGATCTCGTAGCTCTCCGCGCTGTTGGCCGTGACGCTCACGGTTGTATCCGTCGTGATCTCCACCGCGCCGGCGGCAAACGCCGCAAGCACAAACACCGCAGTCAGTATCCTATGCATGGCAAATCAGCCTTTCTTTTCCTTGTAACGCCACACATTATACCATACCAAATCCGCCGCCGCAACCGCCTAATTTTGCAGAATGCGGGGATGACGCTGTAGATTCCATCGCTCCGTCATCAACGCCTCCCCGCCCCGCGCGGGGTGTCGCGTTTGGAGAGCGCACGGGTACGACCGCAGTCGCTTTCGCGTTGCCCCGGATGGTGCCTTATGCTATCATACGCGGCCACTTCAGGGCATGGAGTCCTGAAACGCGATGGAATAGTGGTGGGAAAATGAAGAAATCAGTCTGGGTGTTCATGTTCGTGGTCGGCGCGGCGGTCGGCTTCGCGGTCTGTAAGGCGTTTGCGCCGCAGGCTGCCGAAACAGAGGCGAGGACCGGAAAGCCCATCGCGTCGGAAGAGGCCGAGAAGCTCGCCAAGGCGCAGAAGCGCATCGCCGCGCTTGAGAAGAAGCTCGCCGCGCTCGAGAAGAAACGCGCCGTTGCGGCGGCCGCGAAAAAGACCGAAATGCCCAAGGCGGAAGCGACGTCCGGGAACGGGCCGAAGAAGATCGTCGTAAAGGACGGAGACGATGTGCTGGAATCGCTGAGGAAGAACCTCTCCGAGGATGAATTCAAGGCGGCGACGAACGCCCTGTCGGCCATCAGGGCGAAGCTCGCCGACAAGGCGAGGAGCAAGATCGACTTCCTCAGGTCCATCGATGTCTCGCACATGAGCGAGGCGGACCGCAAGAACCACGAAACGTTCATCACGCTCGCGGAGAAGCGCGAGGCCGCCATGGCGAAGATGAAGGGCGGAATTCCGGATCCCGCAACGCTTCAGGAGGTCGTCCTGGTCGGCATGCAGATGACGCCCGTCGCGAAGAAGGAGCGTTCCGCGCTCGTCCGCGAGGTGGCGCGCGAACTCGGTTACGCGGGTGATGACGTGGATGTCGTGCATGATGCCATGCTGAACATCTACGATGCAACCGCCCCAGAGGGCCTCGATGCGTTCGTGAACGCCGCCAACGATGCCGCGACATCGCCGAACGGTGTCGATGTCAAGGTAAAGACCGGCGTGACGATGTAGCCCCCGGCCTTAACGGGCCGATTCGGCCAAGAGCACCGCGGCACGGACCTTCTCCACGGTCTTCGTGGCGAGCCCTTCCAGCCATTTTGCCACTTTCCTTAGACGCGCACGCTCTCCCGGAAGATCTGCGGTGACGGCCTTGAACACCTGGAACATCTGCTCTCCGGCGTCCGGCATGTCGATATCCACAAGGCGGTCCGCAAGCCCCATGTCGCGTATCATCTGCCGCTTTCGCCCGCACTCCGCGAACGGGCAGTGGAGAATCGGCACCTCGTTTCCGATGGCCATGATCATCGAGTGCATCTCCTCGGATGCAAGGAGCGCGGTACGCTTGTACACGCCCAGCGCCTCTTCCGGCGTCCAGAAGTGGTCGAGGTAGATCGTCTTCGCCTGCGCCGCAGGCGAGAGCCGCTCCCAGATGTACTTCCGCGCAAGCCCGCCCTTCACCGTATCGCGCGTCTCGTGCGCAATCACCACCTTCGTTCCCGTTGCCGTCACCTTCTCGATGAAGTCCTTCATCTGCGCAAGCTGATGCTCGAAGCGCGGCGTGGATACGGCGTGGGAGATCATGTCGGACGGCTTGCCGTCGATGTACGCCGGAAGGCGCGGCACGAACATCGCGAACCGGTCGCGTTCCAGGCCGTGCTTCGCCATGAACGCATCGGCATACGCCTCGTCGCTGCGGTGGAAGAACACCGTGGTGTCCGGACGGTAGGCGTTTTCCTTGAACTCGTATCCGCACTGCTTCAGGTAGTTGATTGAGTCCGTGTCGCGGTTGTACACGAACTCGGCGTCCTTGAAGAGCTGCCGGTAGACGAGCGTGAGCGGCCATGCCACATAGTCGATCGACTGCGACCCGATGCCGTAGGGGATCCCCTTCGCGCGCGCAATGAGCAGCGACATCGAGTACGGCAGCGCGAACGTGTACAGGTCCTTCACGCCTATCCGGCCGAAGTTGAGCGTGGTGCCGGAGTTGTAGTACACGAACGCCGCGTCGTCGAACGCCTTCGCCGCCTTCGGGTAGAGCGTCTTCAGGTCCTCGTACACGTCAAGCGGAAAGCGGTTCAGCAGGTCGTCCGCGAACTTCTCGGCGTCAAAGCTCGTGATGCACCCCTGCCTGAACTGCTCCAGCTTGAACTTGCCCCATCTTGCCTC
>CACZCD010000145.1 GCA_902779565.1 uncultured bacterium
AGATGATAGATGATGGAGATTTGGGGATGGATGGTTTTACGCAGGCGAGAATCGCAGAATCTATCAGTTATCAGTTGTCAGTTGTCAACTGGTGATGGGGGTATAACTCAGTTGGTAGAGTGTCTGCTTTGCAAGCAGAATGTCGCCGGTTCGAATCCGACTACCTCCACCAGCCGATCCCGGACGCAATAATGCACCGTTTTGATTTCCCAATACGCGGAGGCCATTTGGCTTCCGCTCTTTTTGTATCGTGGCGCAATTGTCTTGTAATGTCGAAAAGTTGGGGATGGCAGATAAAGTTGGCGATGGTAGATAAAGTTGGGGATGGCAGATAAAACTCTCCCCCTCAGAGAGGGGGAGTGCCCCGGAGGGGCGAGGGGGTATGATTCCGTCACCCGTCATACTCCCCCGGCCTCCGGCCACCCCCTCTATCTTAGAGGGGGGGGCTGCACCAATCGTCTCAAACTTGACGGTGATATTCCTGGAGACTGTAAACGGCGTTCTCGGCACGCTCCTCGGCGAGACCGGCAACGGCGGCCGCGAAGCCGGCAAGCGTTGTCGTTACCGGGACGCCGGCGGAGACGGCGCAGGAGCGCATCTGCACCGAGTCGCCGGAGGCTTCGCCGTCCGATTCGGATGTGTTGACGACCCAGTTGATCTCGCCCTTGCGGATGAGGTCGATGACGCTGGGCCGCCCGCGCGAGATCCTGAAGGCCGCCTTGGATTCGACGCCTCTGTTCCAGAGGTAGGTGGATGTCCCGAGCGTCGCATAGATGCCAAACCCCAGCGATTTGAGTTGCGCCGCCAGTTCCGCGACCTGCGGCTTATCCTCATCGCGGACGGAAAGGAACACGTTGCCGCCCTTCGGCAAGGGGCTTCCGCAGGCGATCTGGCTCTTGTAGTACGCGCCGAAACGGTCGTAGTCGATGGACATCACCTCGCCCGTCGATTTCATCTCCGGCGAAAGCGTAATCTTCGCGCCCGGGAACTTGATGTACGGGAACACCGCCTCCTTCACGCAATAGTAGTTGGCCTTTGCCGGTTGCGGACTGATGGGTGGCAGCTTTGTGCCCACCATTGCGAGGGCGCCGAGGTCGGCAAGCGGAATCCCGGTCGCCTTGGAAACGAACGGAACCGTCCGCGAGGCGCGGGGATTGACCTCGATCATCCAGATTTCCTCGTCCTTCACCGCCAGCTGAAGATTCATGAGGCCGACGACATGAAGACGCTTCGCGAAGATATCGGTATAGCGCTTGACTTCGGCAAGCGTTTTGTCCGAAAGACTGACCGGCGGCGTGATGGCGGCGGCATCGCCCGAGTGGCAGCCCGCCGCCTCGATGTGTTCCAGGATTGCGCCGATCGTCGTCGTCTCACCGTCGGAGACGGCATCGACGTCCAGTTCGATCGCATGCTCAAGGAACTTGTCGATGAGGATGGGTTTCCCTTCGGAGGCGGCGACGGCCTCGGCGACGTAGGAATCCAGTTCCGCCTCCTTATAGACGATCGCCATACCGCGTCCGCCGAGAACAAACGAGGGCCGCACGAGAACAGGATAGCCGATCTCCGCCGCGATGCGCCGCGCATCCTCGATGGAATGGGCGATGCCGCTCGCCGGCTGCTTCATGCCGATCTCGGCGACAAGCGCACGGAAGAAGTCGCGGTCTTCGGCAAGCGCAATGTCCTTGGGAGAGGTGCCGACGATCTTGGCTCCGGCCTGTTCCAGTTTTTCCGCGAGGTTGAGGGGCGTCTGGCCGCCATACTGCACGATCACGCCGTCGCACTTTTCGCGGTCGTAGATCTCCATCACGTCCTCGAAGGTCAGCGGCTCGAAGTAGAGCTTGTCGGAGGTGTCGTAGTCGGTTGAGACGGTCTCGGGGTTGGAGTTGACCATCACGACCTCGTAGCCGTGCTTCTGGAGCGCGAACGCGGCATGGCAGCAGCACCAGTCGAACTCGATGCCTTGTCCGATACGGTTGGGTCCACCGCCCAAGACCATGATCTTTTTCTTTTGAGAAGGCGTTGAGGCGCAGAGTTGTTTTTCCAACTCGGGCGCGACCCCAGCCCCCGCACTCTGTCTCCGCGTCTCTGCGTCTCCGCGTGAGAAACTATAATACGAGTAATAATACGGCGTCTCGGCGGCGAACTCTCCGGCGCAGGTATCGACCTCGCCAAACTCGGGACGGATGCCAAGACCGATCCTTTTCGTCCGCACCGTAATCTCATCGGAGCCAATCGCCTCCGCAATCTCCTTGTCGCTGAAGCCAAACGCCTTCGCCTGACGGAGCAGGGAGGCATCTAATTGGTAGGGCGCGTTGTCCTCAACGCGCCGCTCGGCGGCGTGGGGACACGCCGCCCTACCAAGATAATCCCTGAACGCCTCGATTTCCTCCAGCTCGCGCTTGAACCACGGATCGTAGGTCTCCGCGTGATGATATTTCAGCGGTGCTTCAAGAGACCGCACAGCCTTCAGGTACGCCTGCTTGAAGGTGCGGCCGATGGCCATCACTTCGCCGACGGACTTCATCTGCGTGCCGAGTGTGGTGTTGGCGCCGTGGAATTTCTCGAACGCGAAACGCGGAATCTTCACGACAACATAGTCGAGACTCGGCTCAAAGCAGGCGAGCGTCTTGCCGGTGATGTCGTTCTTGATCTCGTCGAGCGTGAAGCCGACGGCGAGAAGGGCGGCGATCTTCGCAATCGGGAACCCGGTCGCCTTCGAAGCGAGTGCGGAGGAGCGCGAGACACGCGGATTCATCTCGATGATGATGCGCCGTCCGTCCTTCGGATTGATCGCCCACTGCACGTTCGAGCCGCCGGTCTCGATGCCGATCTGCTCCAGCACCCGGATGGAGTCGTCGCGCATCTCCTGATATTCGCGGTCGGTGAGCGTGAGGATCGGTGCGACGGTGATGGAATCGCCCGTATGCACGCCCATCGGATCCATGTTCTCGATGGAGCAGACGATCACGGCGTTGCCCGCCTTGTCGCGCATCACCTCCATCTCGTATTCCTTCCAGCCGATCAGCGACTCCTCCACCAGCACTTCGTGGTTGAGCGACGCGTCAAGTCCGCCGGAGACGATCCGTGCAAACTCCTCCGCATCGTGCGCAATGCCGCCGCCGGTGCCGCCGAGGGTGAAGCCGGGGCGCACGATGAGCGGCCAGGAGCCGATTGTCCGCGCGATCGCCTCCGCCTCCGCGAGCGAGTGGGCGCTGCCGGAACGCGGCATGTCGAGCCCGAGCGCGCGCATGGCCTCCTTGAAGAGATTGCGGTCCTCGGCGCGTGCGATGGCCTCCGCCTTCGCGCCGATGAGCTCCACGCGGTAGCGCTTCAGGACGCCGCTCTTTTCAAGTTCCATCGCGAGATTGAGCGCGGTCTGTCCGCCCAGTGTCGGGAGAAGGGCGTCGGGACGCTCGCGGCGGATGACTTCATGGAGATAGTCGGCGGTCAGCGGTTCGATGTATGTCCGGTCGGCGCGGTCGGGGTCGGTCATCACCGTCGCCGGGTTGGAGTTGACGAG
The DNA here is from genome assembly GCA_902779565.1 of uncultured bacterium. Lineage (GTDB taxonomy): Bacteria > Verrucomicrobiota > Kiritimatiellia > RFP12 > UBA1067 > UBA1731. The sequence goes on from CACZCD010000145.1 coordinate 3,521, forward strand.
GACGACCTCGTAGCCGAGCCCTTTGAGGGCCTTCACCGCCTGCACGCCTGAATAGTCGAATTCGCATCCCTGCCCGATGACGATCGGACCTGATCCGATGATCAATATCTTCCTCAAATCTGTGCGCTTCATTTCTTCTGACCTTTCAATGCCGCCTTGATCAACCCGTCGAAGAGGGGATGCGGAGTGGTCGGCCGGCTCTTGAACTCGGGGTGGAACTGCGAGGCGATGAAATAGGGATGGCTGGGCAGTTCAACAACCTCAACGAGCTTACCGTCTGGCGAAAGGCCGCTCGCCACAAGCCCCGCCTTTTCGATGGCTTTCTGTTCCGCCGAACCGTTCGCGAACTCATAGCGGTGGCGGTGGCGCTCGGAGATCATCCCCGCCGCGTCTTTGCTTTCACATCCTGTCAAAAACTCTTTATACAACCGGGCGGCGAGCGATCCTTTGTGGAGGATGCACGGATAGGCGCCGAGACGCATGGTGCCGCCTTTCTGCGTGATGCCGCGCTGCTCTTCCATGAGGTCGATCACGGGATGCGCCGTCCCCTCGTCAAACTCCGTGGAGTTGGCGTCCTTCCAGCCCAGCACGTCGCGCGCATATTCGATCACGGTGCACTGCATGCCGAGACAGATGCCGAGGAACGGAATCTTCTTCTCGCGCGCATACTTGATGGCCGCGATCTTCCCCTCCACGCCCCGCGAGCCAAAGCCGCCGGGCACCAGAATGCCGTCGATGGTGCTTAGTGCTTGGTGCTTGGTGCTTGGTGTTTTGTGCTTACTCTTCGCACTCGGCACTCGGCACTCAGCACTAGGCACTAAACACTCCGCCTCGATCGGTACCACCTCCACCTTGCAGTCGTTCGCCATGCCGGCATGCTGCAGCGCCTCATGGATCGACTTGTAGGCGTCGCGGATCGAGATGTATTTCCCTACGAGCGCAATGCGGCAGCGCTTCTTCGGCTGCGTCGCCTTGCGCACAAGCGAATCCCAAACGGTGTGCTTCACCGGCCAGATGTCGAGATGGAGCTGCTTGAGAACCTGCTCGTCCAACCCCTGCTGCCGAAGTTCGCGCGGCACGGCATAGACGGAATCCGTGACGTCCTTCTCCTCGATCACGCACTCGCGCTTCACGTTGCAGAAGAGGGCGAGCTTGGCGAGATGCTCGTCGGGGATCGTCATCTCGGTGCGGCAGACGAGGATGTCCGGGATGATGCCGATGGCGCGGAGCTGTCCGACGGAATGCTGCGAGGGCTTTGTCTTGAGTTCCCCCGCCGCCTTGAGATAGGGCACGAGCGTGAGATGCACGAAACACGTGTTCTCCATTCCCTCCTCGAAACGGAACTGACGCGCCGCCTCAAGGAACGGAAGCGACTCGATATCGCCCGAAACGCCGCCGATTTCGCAGAGGACGATGTCGGGCGCGGGTTCGTCGCCATGCGCCTCGCCCGCGCTGTGGATCGCCGCCTTGATCTCGTCCGTGATGTGCGGCACCACCTGCACCGTGCCGCCGAGGTAGCCGCCCGCCCGTTCGCGCGCCAGCACCGCCGAGTAGATGCGCCCGGAGGTGTAGTTGCTCGCCTTGGAGCAAGTCACGCCCGCGAAGCGCTCGTAGTGGCCGAGATCGAGATCCGTCTCCGCGCCGTCGTCCGTTACGAACACCTCGCCGTGCTGGTAGGGCGACATCGTGCCGGGATCGACGTTGAGGTAGGGGTCGAGCTTCTGCATGAACACCCTGTAGCCGCGGCTCTTCAGGAGAAGCGCGAGCGACGCGCTCGTAATCCCTTTCCCGAGCGAACTCACCACCCCGCCCGTGATGAACACGTATTTGACTTGCTTTTTCATGGTTTTGAATTTAGCCGTGTAGAACGTGTAGAAACGTGTAGTGTGTGAACCTTCTGCATGTTCTACACGTTCTGCACGGTTGATACCATTTCTTTGAATTGATTGAAAAGATACTGGGAGTCGTGCGGACCGGGGCAGGACTCGGGATGGTACTGCACCGAGAACGCGGGAAGCGTCTTGTGGCGGACGCCCTCGATCGAGTTGTCGTTGAGATTGATGTGCGTCACTTCCAGACAGTCGGGAACCGATTCCGGCAACACCGCGAAGTTGTGGTTCTGGCTCGTAATCTCCACCTTGCCGGTCGCGAGATTCTTCACCGGATGGTTGCAGCCATGATGTCCGAACTTGAGACGCCCCGTCTTTGCGCCGCACGCAAGCGACAGCAGCTGATGGCCGAGACAGATGCCCATCATCGGAACTTTCCCAAGAAGTTTCCGGATGTTTTCGATGGCGTAGGTGACGGCGGCGGGATCGGCAGGACCGTTCGAGAGGAACACGCCATCGGGCTTCATCGCCAAAACGTCCTCGGCGGACGTCTTCGCCGGAACGACCGTCACCTTCGCCCAGGAGACCAGCGACCGGAGAATGTTCGTCTTCACGCCGAAATCGTAGCAGACGATATGAGGATAAGTTTTTCCCTGCAGAGGAACTTGTGATTCCAATCCACCAATCCCACAATCCTCCAATCCTCCAATCTTTGAGCTCCCTGTGGGAGAAAATACATACTTCTCGCCGCACGTCACCTTCGCCGCGTAGTCCTGCCCGTCAAGACCCACCCATTCGCACGCCTTGGCAATGGCTTCTTCTTCCCGTTCCCCGATCCCCGTTCCCCGTTCCCCGTTCCCCGTTCCCCATTCCCCATTCCCCGTTCCCCGTTCCCCAACACACAGATACGCCTTGCGGTTCCCGTGTTCCCGGATGTGCAGGGTGAGCGCGCGCGTATCCACGCCGTAGATGCCCGGCACGCCGTTCTCGGCAAGGTATTCATCGAGACTCTTCTCGCTCCGCCAGTTGCTGGGGGCTGTCAGGTCGCCGATCACGAGTCCCGACAGAAAAAGGGCGCGGCTTTCCGTGTCCGCGCCATTGATACCGTAGTTGCCGACTTCGGCGGTGGTGAGGGTGACGAACTGCCCGGCGTATGATGGATCGGTCAAGATCTCCTGATACCCGCTCATGCCGGTGTTGAACACGACCTCGCCTAGCGCGTCCTTTTTCGCACCGAACGCAACGCCGTGGAACACAGCACCGTCATCTAACGCCAGGAACGCCTTCCGCTCCCGTTCCGCCTTCCATTTTTCGATGTAATCCATGAAGAACCATGTAGCACGTTCCATGCCAACGCCAATGCGGCATATTCAGCCCATGGTCTTACATAAATTGTAACACCGGTCTCTCCACGCTTACATATTGCGCACGCAGAACGTTACTTGGAAGCCGCTTCAACCGTGCCGCGGAACGGACCAAGGGGCAGTCCGGCCTCGTTCTTGAGGAATCCGTGCACGCAGCTTTTGCGCATGTAGGCCACGCCGGTCGGCTGCAGGCCATCGGGAACCTTCAGGTCAATCGTCTTGACATCGGCCTTGATGACGCTCTTGACCGCCTTGTAAGTGCCATCCGCTCCCGCCAGCTCGAAGCGCGGCTCATACGCACCTTTCATGCACCAGCCCTCGACGTTCTGGAACGAAAGGGTCACGTGTTTCCCATCAGCCGAGAGAACCGCCTTGTCGAACACCGGCGCATCGCACTTGAGTTCTTTCTTGCCGTAGATTCTGTTCAGGGCGAGCGCGGCGAGGCGCGTACCTACCGTTCGCTTGTCGCCCGGGTGGATGCAATCCAGCTCGCCGATGTCGGAGAGGATCGCGCACCCCACGTTGTTCCCGTTGGAACGTCCGAAGCGCTCCATCTCCTCGCGGATTTGCGTATCGCCGGCATCGGTCGCTTCCGTCTTGCCATAGCTGTACGGGGTGATCTGGCAGAGGAAGAACGGCATGTCTTCGACCTCAAAGCGCTTCGCCCATCCGTTCCTGAGCGCCGTCAGCATCTCGTAGTACTGCTGCCACCGGCCACGGTTGGTGCAGCCCTGATACCAGATTGCGCCTTCGATCCCGTAGGGGGCGAGCGGATAGATCATCGCGTTCCAGCAGGCGCGCGGCTGCTGATGGCGCGAAGATTTCTTGCCTTTCTTCTTGGCTTGCGCGATTTCCTCGGGCGTTGACTCGGTGATGACCTTGCGCGTGGCGAACTCCTTGAAGTTCTCGCTGGCGGCGTAGCCGTCCGGCGGGATCCACGTTTCGATGCAGCTGCCGCCCCAGGCGGACTCGATCACGCCCACGGGAATCTTCAGCGCCTGATTGAGGCGGACGGCGAAATGCCAGGCCGCGCCGGAGAAGGTCATGCCGTTCTTGGCGTTCGCTGGCGTGAACGTGAACCACTTGAGTGTATCGTGGTCCTTCTCCTCCGCGCTCCAGCACTGCGGCATGCTCACGCCGCGCACCAGCGGCGCATCAGTGAGCATTACGTCATAGTAGCCGTTCATCTCGCGTCCGGCCTGCTGCCCAATCCGAGGCGCAGGCCACATCTGGAACGTCATGTTCGACTGCCCGCCGCAGAGCCAGACCACGCCCACCACTACGTCCTTGAGAACGATCTCCTCGCGCGTGGCGCCCTCGGCGGCGATTTTCATCTCGCGCGGTTCGCACGAGACCTCAAGCGGATCGAGATCCACCCGCCAGCGTCCATTCGCGTCCGCTTTCGCCTTCTTCTCCTGCCCGGCGAAGGCAACCGTCACGGTCGCCCCCGGATCGGCCTTGCCCCACACGGGCAACTTCTTGCCGCGCTGCAGCACGCAATGGTCGCTGAAGAGCGTGGCCGGCGTCAACGCCGCGTGAAGGGTCATGGCGGCAACAACGGCCGCAAACATCAACAGCTTTTTCATTTGAAGTATCTCCTTAAAGTGAAACAGGCGCGCATTATACCGCCAACGCACCGAATCGTCAAACCGCCGTTTTCCCATGCGATGGCATCGCCCACCGCCTTACCGCCGAATACGGAAGCGGGTATGATGAAAGCAACTTGCGCTATATGCGCTTGTTCTATCTCGCCTTCCCGATTCGTGACGCACTGCGTCACGAATTGAGTTGGACCCACTATCGCTCGCTGACAAGGGTCTCTGATCCAATAGCCCGCGAATGGTACATGAACGAATGTATTGCGTCGTCGTGGGGCACACGCGTCCTTGACCGGCAAATCGCCACGCAGTCGTACGAAAGGCGGCTTGCAGACGTAAACCCCGACCGCCACCGCACCGAATCGTCAAACCGCCGTTTTCCCATGCGATGGCATCGCCCATCAGGGCAGCGGGTACGACCGGGGGCATCTCGCGCCGGCGGGCGACATGCATTGGTCGTCGAAGACGATGCTGGAGTCGTTCTACATGAGCAACATGTCGCCGCAGGAACCGTCGTTCAACCGTGGGATTTGGTCGAAGTTGGAGAAGGCGGTGCGGCGGTTCGCCTACAGCGAGGGGAGCGTCGTTGTGGTGACGGGGCCGATCGTGACGGCGGACGACACCAAGACGATCGGGCACAACAAGGTGCGCGTGCCGGGGTTCTACTACAAGGTGGTG
>CACZCD010000146.1 GCA_902779565.1 uncultured bacterium
GCATATCCAGTAGAGCAGCCACATGATGAGGAAGCCGACGGAAAAGCCGATGAGGGGCGAACCGACGAGGGGCACGAGGACCTTGAGGACCAGGCCCTGGAAGTTCACGGCGCTGGGGCCGGCATGGGCCCAGCCGGCGCCGATGAGCCCGCCGATGAGGGCGTGGGACGACGAGGAGGGGATGCCCATGTACCAGGTGAAGAAGTTCCAGAAGATGGCCCCCATGAGCGCGGCCAGCACGAGGATGTGGCAGCCCTCGACGACGTGCGGGTAGACCAGGCCGCCGCCCAGGGTCTTGGCGACTTCCGTGCCCAGCAGCGCGCCCACGAAGTTCAGGGTGGCCGCCATGGCGATGGCGTACTTGGGCTTTGCCACCTTGGTGGAGACGATGCTCGCGATGGCGTTGGCGCAGTCCAACGACACGGTGCATGCCGCGCCGGGACGTTATGAGGAAGGCGTGTACACGAACGGTGCCGCGCTCTACCGCGTGAGAATCCCGTCAAAAGTCAGGCTTGTCGCGTCCGGCCGAGCAGACGAGACGTTCATCATGGGTGCTTCGGCACCGGTCGATGCCCCAGACCGGGATGCGTACGGGAACGGCACGAACTCCATTAGGTGCGCGCTACTTGCCGCAAATTCAGAGCTCGTAGGGTTCACGGTCACGGGTGGGCGCACTCCAATCAATGGTAATGCTGGCGGTATCGCGGGAGATACGACGGCTTTCGTGATGGACTGCATCATATCCAACAATGTGGCGCAGCAGCGTGGCGGCGCTCTGTTCTTTGGCCCTGTCGCCATTAGGTGCATCTTCAGCAGAAACGTTGCCGTAGCCACGGCCATTGGTGATGCGATCAACGGCTCGAGCGCATATAATTGCGTGTTTACTGGTCCGGGTAACAGCTACCATGCGTATAACATGGACATCTACAACTGCACGTTCATGTCGGGAGCTACTGCCTGCCGTAGCTGCAATGTGTACAATTCGATTCTGATAGGCGCAGATCATGGGAATAACTATTTCTACCGATGCCTACTTGCCGGAGACCTCTTTGATGGCACATATCAATCATTCGCGAACGACGAAACCATAGTGAATGTGCCGTCGTCAAAGCGAGCGCTGGATGAGAATTTCAGACCCGTTGCCGGGAGCATTGCCATCGATGCGGGAAGCGCGGAATACCGGACGATGCCTACGGCGTTGGCGGCGAGTGAGAAGCTCGACTTCGCGAAGGGGCAGCGGATCTACAACGGCGCGGTGGATATCGGTGCGGGTGAGTTCGACTGGCGCGGCGTCTTTGGCACGAAGCTGCGACCCGGCAGCGCGCGTGCGCAGGTCTTGTCGGCGAGCGAGAACGTCACCACGAACGTGCTTGACGGCATCGTCCTTAACGACGGCGATTCGGTGGAGGTGGCGTATGCGGTGCGGACGCTGGCGTCCCGCATCTGCACGTTCAGGGCCGTGCTGACGGGCGAAGGCACGGTGACGGTACGGTTGGGCGACGAGGTGCTTGTGCCGGATGCGTCGGGGCTGTACACCTACACGCCGGTGGTCGGGGACAACTTCATCTCGCTCTCGTTCGAGGGAGCGGGGAGTGTGGTGCTGAGCGACTTTGCCGGTCCGCACATCGGTTCGCAGTTCGTCATAAGATGACAGGCCGGTGCGGAGACCGGGACGGAATGCATTTTGCGCGCAAGCGCGATTGCCGCTTTATGGTATAATTCGCGCCATAAAACGAAAGGTACGAAATGACGCTGTTTGAAGAATTGAGTGCGCGTGGTCTTGTGGAGGCCACGACGGATCCTTCCATCGCCAAGATGTTGGAGACGCCGCAGACGGTCTATTGCGGCTTCGACCCATCCGCCGCTTCGCTCCAGGCCGGGAACCTCGTCTCCATTATGATGCTCCGCCGCCTCCAGCTCGCTGGCCACAAGGTGATCGCCCTCGTGGGCGGCGCGACCGGTCTCATTGGCGACCCCTCCGGCAAGAGCGCCGAGCGCAACATGCTCACGGTCGAGAAGGTGAACGAAAACAAGAAGGGCATCCGCGAGAACCTTTCTCGCATCCTCGATTTCGACGGGCCGAACGCCGCGATCATGGTCGATAACTACGACTGGTACTCCGGGCTTTCGGCGATTGCGTTCCTGCGCGATGTGGCGATCAACTTCCGTGTGCCGCAGATGCTGGCGAAGGAATCCGTGAAGAAGCGTCTCGAGGCGTCGGAAGGGGCCTTGACCTTCACGGAGTTCTCCTACCAGATCCTTCAGGGCAACGACTTCCTGCATCTCTTCGACACCTACGGCTGTACGCTCGAGGTGGGCGGCGCGGACCAGTGGGGCAACATCACCGCCGGTACGGATCTCGTCCACCGGATGCGCGGCAAGACGGCGTACGGTCTCACGTTCCCGCTGCTGCTGGATGCGAGCGGCAAGAAGTTCGGGAAGTCCGAGGGCAACGCGCTCTTCATGGACGCCGCCCTCACGTCCGTGTATGACTGGTACCAGTACTTCCTGCGCGCGTCCGATGCGGACGTGATCCGCTACCTGAAGGTGTTTTCGCTCAAGTCGCTCGACGAGATCGCCGCGCTGGAGGCGCAGATGAAGGCGGATCCCGAGGCGCGCATCCCGCAGAAGGCGCTCGCCGAGGAACTGACGCGGCTCGTACATGGCGACCAGGGGCTTCAGACGGCGCTCGGCGCCACGCAGACGCTCTTTGGCGGCTCCATCGAGGGCAAGAGCGCGGATGAGCTGGAGACGATCTTCAAGGATGTGAAGTCCGCCACGCTCGCCAAGGCCGAATGCGTCGGGAAGCCGGTCTTCATGGTCGCCGCGCAGGCGGGGATGTTCAAGTCGAACGGCGAGGCGCGCCGCATGGCGCAGCAGGGCGGGCTTTCGCTCAACGGCGACAAGGCCGACGACAAGCGCACGTTCGCCGAGAGCGACTTCATTGAGGGTCGCGTCGCCGTGCTGCGCAGCGGCAAGAAGAACCACTTCCTTCTGAAGGTTTCGTGACCGTGGCACTCTCGGACGGCAAGCGGAACCTGTGGTGCGGAATCGCCGCCGCCGTGTCGGCCCTGCTTCTCTGGGCCGCCTATCCGCCGCACTCCGAGACGCTCGCCATCCTGGTCGCGCTCGTGCCGATGCTGGTCGTCGCGCGGCTGTCGTCGCCGAAGCGCTCTGCGCTCATTTTCTTCCTGTTCGGTTTCCTCTTCTGGGTGCTCTCCCTCTCGTGGATGCCCGCCATCATCAAGAACAACGGTCCTTGGCCGCTTGTCCTTTTGGGCTGGTTTGCGCTTGCGGCGGCCTGCGCGGGCTACATGGCGCTCTTCGGGTTTGGGGCGGCGTGGCTGTGGCGGCGGCGCGAGCGGGTGCACTCTCCGGCGCTATTCGCGATCGTGTGCCTTTTCGCCGAGGCGGGGCTTTGGGCGCTGATCGAGTATCTGCGTGCCACACTCTTCACGGGATTCGCCTGGAACTTCCTCGGCACGGCGTTCGCGTCCCTGCCGTCGTTCGCCACGCCGGCGCGTTTCGGCGGCGTGTATCTCGTCTCGGCGCTTGTCGTGTTGCTGAACGGCGTGTTCGCCACGCTGTTTCTGCGCGTGTTTGCGCCGGTGCTTGGGATGGCCGATAGGCCGAACGCCGTTCGGTCGTCAGGACTGGAGGAAGAAGCGGAAACGGCGCGTTGGGGACAACGCGCCCTACCAGGACGGCTGGTGCAGATTGCCGAGACAGGGCTTCCGCTTGCGTTCATCCTGGCGTGCCTCTGCGTGGGGAACCGGATGGTGCGTGACGGGGCGGCGCGCAATGCCGCGCACACCTATCTTCGCGTGGCGCTCGTGCAGCGGAACGCGCCGTGCTGTTTCAAGCCCGGCAAACGCGAGAACGCCTACGAGGCGTTCGGGCAGCTTTTGGATGTGGCGGCGGCGGCGAAGCCCGATCTGGTGGTGCTGGCGGAGTCTGCCATGGCGGAGTTTGGCTCGGTGCGCTCCTTCCGGGCGCAGGATGTGGCGCGCGATTTCCTGAAACGCGCAGGCGCGAAACTGCTGATGGCGGGCGGGGACGATGTCGTCTCGAACCGCACCTACAACGCGGTGGCGCTCTATGCGCCGGACGGCGAGGCCGGGGGCGGCCTGCGCGCGGTCTATCACAAGCAGCACCTCGTGCCGTTCGGCGAATACATACCGTTCGACAAATGGATCACGCCGCTCCAGAAGCTTTCGCCCGTGGGCGTATCGCTCCATCCGGGCGAACCGACGCTCTTCACGGTCGATGTGGGCGGGCGCACGCTGAAGATCGCGCCGCTCATCTGCTACGAGGATACCGATCCGGCGTTGGCGGCAAAGGCGAAGAAGATGGGGGCAGACCTGATCGTGCTCGTCACGAACGACAGCTGGTTCTCGAACAGCGCGGAGGCGGAGGCGCATACGGCGCAGGCCGTGCTGCGCGCCGTCGAGACGGGACTCCCCATCGTACGCGTCGGCAATTCGGGCGTGACGGGCGTGATCCGTCCGGACGGAACGGCGCGTTGGCTTTCAGACGACAACGGGCGTCCGCTCGTGGATGCGCCGGGCATTCTTTTGGAGACGGTGGCGGTGCCGAAATAAGGTTGAAAAGTGGAAAGGTGGAAAAGTGGAAGAGTGGAAAGGTGGAAAGGTGGAAGAGTGGAAAAGTGGAAAGGTGGAAGAGTGGAAAGGTGGAAGAGTGGAAAGGTGGAAAAGTGGAAAAGTGGAAAGGTGAAATCAATGCTATTCACTGAGCGAAGTCACGGCTCCAAAAATAACCCTCTGCGAACTCTGCGCCTCTGCGTGAAATAAATCAACTACCAACTTGAAGACATGGAAACCTCTCGTCCAGATGTGAACTATGATGTCGCCACGCGCGACTTCAAGTACTATATCTTCGACTGGGACGACAACATCCTCCACATGCCGACGAAGATCCACCTTGAGGAGCGGGGAGAGGATGGCGCTTGGCGACCGGTGGAGGTCTCGACGAGCGTGTTCGCGATTGTGCGTACGGACTCGCGTTACCGGATGCCGCCGGGCGGACGGCTTGAGGCGTTCAAGGAGTTTCAGGATATTGTCGATGCCGAATCGGGCGACCTCTCCTTCATCCGCGACACCAAGGCGGCGCTTCAGCGCGTGAAGGACGGCGAGAAGCCGGGGCCGAGTTTCGAGACGCTCCGCAAGACGCTCCGGGAAGGGCGCATCTTCGCCATCGTCACGGCGCGCGGACATGCCTCCGAGACGCTGCGCGAGGCGGTGAAGATCTTCATCGACGAGGTGCTCACCGACGAGGAGCGCGCGGAGATGATGCGTTCGCTCCGCGGCTACCGCTGGTGGCTCGACAGGAGGACGGAGTTCGGCACCGATGCGGAGGAGCTCGACTACTACCTCTCCATGTGCCGCTACCATGCCGTCACGAACCCCGGCTTCTTCGAACAGATGAAGAGTGACGGTGATTTTGGCGGACGTTACGCCGAAGCGTCGAGCGCCGAGCGCCCGGAGTTGGCGAAGGAGTTTGCGATCCGCGACTTCGTGGAGCATGTGTTCCATGTGCTGAAGCGCACGGGCGGATTGGGACGTCCCGTCTCGGTTGGCTTCTCCGATGACGACGTCGGCAACGTGAAGGCCGTCTCGGACTACATCCGCTGCGAGCTGGTGAAGCGGTTCAAGGGGTTCAAGTTCGTCGTGTACGATACGTCCGACGCCTCGCTCGACAACGGGCGCAAGGTGACGGTCGCCGGACAGCTCACGCTGCCGGGTTTCTGATCAGGAGAGTGTACTATGCGCGGTTTCAAAGCTAAGGTCCTGTTCACTGCGCTTGCCAGCACGGTGATGTTCTCTGTTTGCGCGGTCGAGTGGACGCTTGCCGTGGAAAAGGACGGCACCACGAACGTCGTGACGGCTGCGGACGTTTCTTTCGCGATCGACGTTTCGTTCGCGGAGAAGGACGGTGCTTGGAGCGGTAGCATCGTCAATCGCGAAAAGGGCGCAATCGTGCTCGGCTTCGAGGTCAAGGCCGATCCGCTGCCCGTCGTCGACGGCAAGACCGTCCTCTACATACCGCACGTCTATGGGCGGCGCATCCGCAACTGGCCCGTACATGGTGTGAAGCAGCCTGGTGCCCAGATGTGGCACGAGACTGAGGACGGCGTGTTTGTTCCATGGATGAGCCCGTGGGATGTTTCGCTTGGCAGCCGGGCGGTGCCCCTGCCGTTCCCCTCGAAGATTGCCACGATGCAGTGGGCGACGCTGAACGACGGCGAGAAGGGCTTCTATCTCGCTTCCGAGGATCCGCTCGCCGGCGCGAAGGATATCCAGATCGTCTATGATTCGAACGCGAAGCGCATCTCGATGGGATTCAACTTCCCGATGTTCCTGCGCGAAGGGGAGGCGTTTCCCATTCCGCGTGTGGTAATGAAGGACTACGCCGGAACCTGGCGGACGGCGGCAAAGATGTACCGTCGCTGGTGGGACACCTGCCGCAAGGTGGTGCATCTCCCCGCGTCGGCGAAGGACTTCACCGGGATGTTCATGGTGATCCTCAAGCAGCAGAACGGCGAGATCATGTGGCCCTACACCGAGTTCGATTCCCTTGGCGACGCCGCGCTGGCGCACGGGTTTCGCCATGTCGAGTTCCACGGCTGGGGTGTGGGCGGGCACGACACGCTCTATCCCGAGTACGACCCCGATCCGGCGATGGGCGGCCGCGAAGCGCTTGTGGCGGGAATCAAGCGGCTTCAGGCGAAAGGTCTGCACGTGTCGGTGTATTCCAACGGGCAGCTCCAGCAGCAGGGCGGCACGAAGTGGTATGACGAGAAGGGGTACAGGTGCGCGGTGGTGAAGCGCGACGGCACGACGATGAGTGAACACTGGGTCAAGTTCAAGAACCATCCCGGCATGACGTTCGACGTGGCCTGTCCGTTCGCGCCCGACTGGCGCGCGCAGATGCTCAAGATCTGCCAGGACGCCAAGGCGCTCGGGTTCCAGGGTTTCTTCTACGATCAGATCGGGAAGCAGCGGCCGAGTCTTTGCTTCGATTCGCGTCACGGGCATCGGCCGGGTGCGTTCGTCTATACGCACGACCGCGAGACGATGCTCCTTGATGTGATCGGCGCGATGCAAAAGACCGACCCCGACTTCGTCCTGTGGAGCGAGGCGTTCAACGACACGATCCTTGATTCTGTCGGTTTCTATCAGGGCCTGTTCTACGTGTCGGATACTGGCTACAACGTGGCGAACCGTTTTGTGGAGGGCGTTTCGTGCGATATGTTCCCTGAAATGACCTTCTACACGTTTCCGGAACTGGTCATGACCGACCGCAACAGCACGTCGCTCTGCACGCGGAAGCGTGCCAACGGCTGTACCGTCACGAACCTACGCATCGATTTCGAGGTTCGCTACCGGGCCGATCGCGCCTATATAGAGCGTGGCGAGGAGCCTGCGCCACAATACTACGACAAGATCTGCTCCAAGCCGGGCGAGAGACATCTGATGAAGTTCGGGACATGGCGCACGAACCGCGACTACCTGCGCTGCGTCAGCGACTTCAGGCGCAAGAACGGTGCGCTGCTTCTTAGCGGCACGTTCAAGGCGGACGAAGGGTTTTCCGTAACGGGCGGCGGCAAGATCGTCGCGAACCGTTGGGATGGCGCGAATGGCGAGACGGGGATTCTCGTCTGGAATGCGGATGACAAGCCGGCGAAGGTGTCCGTGGCGTTCAGCGGACGGTTCATCTCGGCGAGTGATCCAGAGAAAGGTGATGTGGATGCGGACGCGCCGATCCCCGCGAACACATTGCGGCTTTACAAGTACCGTTATGTTCCGTCCCAGCCGTAGGATGGGTTAGACCACGCCGTTTTGTGGTATAATTCCGCGCATAGACCATGAGGATGAGAGAAGATGATTGAGACAGATGTGTTGATTGTCGGTGCGGGTCCTGCCGGACTGGCTGCTGCCATTGCCCTCAAGCGCGGGGCCAAGGCGCGTGGGGAGAATCCCTCCGTGCGGCGCGTGATGGTTTTGGACAAGGGCCGTCGCGTCGGGTCGCATGTGCTTTCTGGCGCCATTATCGATCCTTCGGGGTTTCAGGGGCTTCTCACCGAGGAGGAGATCGCCAAGCTGCCGATCGAGACGTCTGTCGTGAAGGAGAGTTTCCGCACGCTGCTCACGCGGCGTTTGTCCATGAAGGTGCCGTGGGTGCCGCCGATGATGAGTTCAAAGGGCTTTCCGGTGGGATCGCTCACCAAGGTGGTCCAGTCGCTCGCGGCGATCGCCGAGAAGGAGGGCGTGGAGATCTACACGGGCTACGCCGTGACGGAGCTGATCGAGAAGAATGGCGTGGTGGTCGGCGCGCGGACGGGCGAGAAGGGCTTGGACAAGACGGGCGCGAAGAAGTCCAACTATCTCGCCGCCGAGGAGATTCGCGCGAAGACCGTGGTGCTGGCGGAAGGCGGTTGCGGCATTCTCACGGAGCGTCTGATCGCTGCCCGGAAGATGCAGGGGGTGCGGCCGCCCACGTATGCCCTTGCGATCAAGGAGTTGATCGAGGTGCCGGCGGGGACGCAGAAGGCGGGCGAAGTGATGCATACCTTTGGCTGGCCGAGCGATTTCATGACCTACGGCGGCGGGTTCGTCTATCATGTTTCCGACACACAGGTGATGGTCGGCTATGCCTACGCGCTCGACTACACGCGTCCGGAGATCGATCCGTTCGATCTGTTCC
>CACZCD010000147.1 GCA_902779565.1 uncultured bacterium
GGTTTGGGCTCCGCCGGCGGGGGGATGACGGGTTTGGGCTCCGTCGGCGGGGGGATGACGGGTTCTGGCTCCGGTGGTGGCGGCGGCGCAACGGGGGCTGTTTTGGGTGGTGCTGGTGGCGGCACCTTTCCCGGGGCATCTTTCTTCAGATTGTAGAGCGTCATGAATTCCGCCTGCAACGGTTTGGGTTCCAGTCCGACCGTTTCGCAGTAGAGCTTCACGAACCCGCGTCCATAGATGGGGGCGGGGATGCGGCGGAAATCTTCGTTCTCCAGACCTTCGACAATCTGGACCAGCAGATGTGTCTGGGCGGCAAGTTCGGAGGTGGAAAGTCCTTTGGCTTCGCGGGCGGCACGTAGTGTCTGACCGAATGACATGGTGGTTTTCTCCTTTGTTAGTCGTTGGCAGGCGTTGGCTCTGCGGATTCGAGAGCCAATTCATCCTGCGGCGGGTTTGAAACGGTGTCGGTGAGGGTTGGTGGATTGGACGAAAGGGGGAGGTCTCCGCCGATCGGCGGCTGGGCGTTGAGATCGATCAGGATGTCGCGGGCTCCCGCGCCCTTTGCGGGGCCGATCACGCCGCGATCCTCCAAAAGGTCGATGAGCCGTGCGGCATGGTTGTAGCCGATGCCCATCCGGCGCTGGAGATGGGAGGTGGAGGCCTTCCCCGTGAGCCGCACGACGTCCAGTGCGCGGTTGTACAGAGCTTCCTCCTTCGAGCCGGTCATGCCGGCCGGCGCCACGCCGCCATTGGCGGTGACGACCGTGGAGGTGCCTTCGGGTGGCGGCGGCTGGTTGTCGGGATCGTCCTCGTTGTCCGCAAACGGATCTGTGATCGCCGCCTCCTTGACCTTGGCGAGCTTCGAGGCGAAGTTCTTGTCGAAATCCACGTTCGCGTGCTCGGCGATGAAATCGGTGATGCGACCGATCTCGGGATCGGAGACCCAGGCGCCCTGGGCGCGGATGAGGAGACCTTCCTTCGTCTTGAAGAGCATGTCGCCGCGCCCGATGAGCGATTCCGCGCCGGTGGCGTCGAGGATCTTGCGGGAGTCGATGGCGGAGGCCGTCTTGAACGCGATGCGGCCCGGAATGTTGGATTTGATCGTGCCGGTGATGACCTTTGTATCGGGGCGCTGCGTGGCGAGGATTACGTGGATGCCGGCGGCGCGGGCCTTTGCCGTGAGCCGCGCGATCTCCGGTTCCTCCTCCTTACCGGCGGACGCCATGAGGTCGGCAACCTCGTCGATGTTGCCGCCGAACATGTCCGGCTGCGTGAGGATTTCGCGCGTGTTGAAATCCACGATGTTCCGCTTGCCCGCTCGCGCGAACATCTTGAGTCGCTTTTCCATCTCAGCGACGGCCCAGCGGAGCGAATAGACGACCTTCTTGGTATCGGTGACGACCGGTACGAGCAGGTGTGGCAGCGAGGCGTAGGCCGTGAACTCCACGCACTTCGGATCAACCATGATCAGCTTCAGCTGCTCCGGCGTGCGGCACATGAGAAGGCCGTTGATGATCGAGTTGAGACACACCGACTTGCCCTGTCCGGTCGCGCCGGCGACGAGCATGTGCGGCATGGTTGCGAGGTCGGAGATGAGGTCATGTCCGGCGGCGTCCTTTCCGAGCAGGAGCGGCAGATTGTACTTCGCCTGTCCGCGCGCGTCGAGCGCGGTCACCTTCTTCCAGAGGCTGGATTCCACCAGCTCGCGGAACGACACGCCGGCGGCGGTCTTGTTCGGCATCTCGATGCCGACGGCGTCCTCGCCCGGGATCGGCGCCTGGATGCGGAGCGACTTCGCCTTCATCGCCATCATGAGCGCGCTCTGGACGCTCTCCACCTTCTCCGGCCGCGTGCCCGGGGCGAGCGAGATCTTGTACTGCGTGACGACCGGTCCCTGCACCTTGTCGATGAGCGTCGCCTCGATGTCGAAGAGTTTGAGCGTTTCGATGAGTTTCGCTCCGATCGCCTCCACGTCGCCGTGATCGGCCGTCGATTCCGGCGTAGGACTCAGAAGGGAGATCGAGGGCAGGATGTAAGGGCCCTTGTCCTCTTTGGGTTCATCCTCCGCTGTTGCGGCGGCCGAAGCCGGCTTCGGGGACTTGGGGACGGCGGCCGGGCGCGTGGACGCGATGGGGGACGTCGCCGTTTCCGCAGGTGCAGGCGCCCCGGCCGCTTCACGCGCAGACTGTTGGGCGGCGATCTTGGCTTCGCGCTCCGCCTGTTGGGCGGCGAGCTTCGCCTCGCGTGCAGCCTGCTTCTCGGCCTCCTTCGCAGCCTTGGCGGCGGCACGCTCCTCGGCGATGCGTCGCTTTTCCTCCTCCTTGGCGAGCCGTGCGGCTTCTTTCGCGGCCTTGGCGGCTTCGATGCGCTCCTGCTCCTCCTGCCGCTGCCGTTCGCGTTCGGCCAGCTCCTCGGGGGTAAGCGGACGGCCGCCGATGAAGTTTCCGATTGCCACGAGCAGTGTGCGGAAACCAATCATCGCCAGAAGCGCGAACAGCATGAGCAATGCCATGAGGATCGAGGCGCCGAAGGGTGAGAGAAGACGCGACAGGGCGCAGTCCATCACGAGATAGCCAAGAGCGCCGCCGGCGTTGTGCCCGAGGTTGAGGTCGCGGAGAATGGGGGCGACCGAGGGTGAGGCGCTCAGGAGCTGGAGCAGGCAGGTGGTCGCGAACAGGAACAGGAGAAAGGCCAGAAACCGCCGGCCCGGACGGAACGACTTGCCGAGGACGAGCAACAGGCCGAGGAACAGCGTCAGCGGTGGCACGGCCCAGACCGCGAGCCCGATCAGCAGATAGCCGTAGTAGGCGAACGTGTCTCCCACTACGCCGATCAGGTTGGAGGATGCCTCTGGCGGGACGTTGAGCGCCGCCATCGCCTGCCAGCGGTACGAGACGAGCGCCAGCAGCGGAAAGAGGGCAATCGGGAAGAGGAAGAATCCGAGAAGCTTGCGCCGGTTCTTCGCTTCACTTTCCGGTACGGTTGTTGTCTTGCTATTTCCCTGTTCCGCCATCCGCTGTGCCTTTCATATCGAAGATACTCTGAGAGACGCCCGCCTTGCCGTTGGTGTCCCGCATGGAATAGTAGATCACGAGCGCGAGGGCCAAGGCGAGGAGCTTCAGCCCCCAGTTGCGCCGGAAGATGTTGAGGATTGCCGTCATTTGCCGCTTCCTTTCCCGAACTTCGCCAATCGTGCACGGAACCAGTCGCCCGCCTGCTCGTAGCCGGTTCTCTTCATCGGCATCGCCTTGCGGATCCAGCGGAGCACGGAAGCGCGGGCATCTCCGTCTGCGGCATGGTAGCGGATGAGTTTGCCGTTGTGGGCGATTGAGATACGGCCCGTCTCCTCGGAGACGGCCACCACCAAGGCGTCCGTCTCTTCGGAGAGGCCGACCGCCGCCCGGTGACGCATGCCGGATTCGTACAGCTCCTGGTTGACCGACACCGGGAACAGGCAGTGCGCCGCCGCGAGCCGCCCTTGCCGGATGGTCACGCCGCCGTCGTGGAGCGGAAGCGGTTCGGTGAACACGGAGATGAGCAGTTCGCGCGAAGGGATCGCGTCGATCATCACACCGCTCTCCTCGTAGCCGCGGAGCGAGATGCCGCGCTCGAACGCAATCAACGCGCCCATCTTCCGGCGGGAGAGCTCAAAGATGGCGTCGGTCATCGTTTCCGGCGTCACGCGGCGGCGGTCATAGGTCCCTTTCCCCTCTGAGAAGAGCAGGGAGCCGATGGCGGCGAGGATGCGGCGGATTTCGGGTTGGAAGATGACGACCGTAGAAAGCGCGAGGTACAACAGCAGCAGTTGGAGGATGCGCGCGAGCACGGCGAAATGGAAGAGGAAGGTGAAGGCGATGGAGACGCCGAAGAGGATCCCCACGCCCGTCAGCACCTGGCCGAAGCGCGAGCCGCGCGCGGCTTTCAGGATCGCGTAGATCGCGAAGTAGAGAATCGCAATCTGCACGACGTCACGCGCCAGGTCCCAGCTGAGCCAATCCCAGTTCATGTTTCCTTCTCCAACCCCAGGAGCGTTTCAATGTCTCGTCCATCCATGGATTCCTTTTCCAGAAGGGCGGTGGCGAGGATCTCCAGCTTGTCACGGTTCTTGCGGAGCAGCTTTTCGGCCTTTGCGTAGGCGTCCTCCATGAGCTTCTTGACTTCCGCGTCGATGCCTTCGGCCGTCTTCTGCGAAAAGGGCGGCGGCATCGGCTCTGCGGAGAATTGGCTCGGTTCGACGAAGGCCTGGAAGCCGTAGTTCTCGCTCATGCCGTAGGTGCAGATCATGTCGCGGGCGATGGCCGTGGCCTGCCGGATGTCCTGCGCGGCACCGGTCGAGATGTCGCCGGTCTTCATCTCCTCCGCGATGCGACCGCCGCAGCAGATGCAAATCTCGTCGAGGAAGTAGCGCTTCGTGCGGTTGAGCACATCCTTCTCCGGCAGGGCCATCGTAGCGCCGAGCGCACGGCCGCGCGGGATGATCGTCACCTTGTGCAGCGGGTCGGCGTTCGGCAGCAGCAGCTGCAGGAGCGCGTGCCCGGCCTCATGCCAGGCCGTCGTCTCGCGGTCCTTGTCCGTGAGGTTGGCCGATTTCCGTTCGCGCCCCCACAGCACCTTGTCGCGCGCCTCCTCGAGCATCTCCTGCGTTACGCCGTCGAGCCCTTTGCGGACGGCGAGCAGCGCCGCCTCGTTGAGCAGGTTCGCGAGATCGGCCCCCGAGAAGCCGGGCGTGCCGCGCGCGATGCGCGAAAGATCGGCGTCGTCGGCGAACTTGATCTTCGCGCCGTGGAGCCTGAGGATGTCCTCGCGCCCTTTGAGCGTGGGGAGATCCACGTAGATCTGGCGGTCGAAGCGGCCGGGGCGCAGGAGTGCGGGGTCGAGCACGTCCGGACGGTTCGTCGCCGCGATGATGATCACGCCCTCGTTCGCGTCGAAGCCGTCCATCTCCACGAGCATCGCGTTGAGCGTCTGGTCGTTCGAGTGGCCGCCGAAGGCGTTCGCGCCCGTGCGCTTGGCGCCCACGGCGTCGATCTCGTCGATGAAGATGAGGCAGGGCGCGGAGCGCTTGCCCTGCTCGAACATGTCGCGCACGCGGCTGGCGCCCACGCCCACGAACATTTCCTCGAAATCCGAGCCGGAGATCGAGAAGAAGGGTACCTTCGCCTCGCCGGCGATGGCCTTGGCGAGAAGCGTCTTGCCCGTGCCGGGAGGCCCCACGAGCAGCACGCCCTTCGGGATCTTGCCGCCGAGCTTCGAGAATTTCGCGGGCGCCTTGAGGAATTCCACGATCTCCTGGACCTCCTCCTTCGCCTCATCGACGCCGGCGACATCGCTGAAGGTGATCTTCTTCTTGGACTTGTCCTCGTTCAGCAGGCGCGCCTTGGACTTGCCGAAGCCGAACGGTCCGCCGCCACTGCCCATCTTGCGGTAGAAGATGAACCAGAAGAAGGCGAGCAGCAGGAGGAAGAAGAACAGCTGTTGGAGCAGGGGGCCGATCAAGGGTGCGTGCTCCTTGACGGGGCAGTCGACGCCGCGCTCCACAAGCCACAGCATCAGCTGTTCGTTTTCGCCGGGTACGAGCCGCACCCGGAACGCCGTTTCCGTGCCCCCGCCGGTGGTAGCCGGCATGAACTCGCCGCGCAGGTACGTGCTCGACGAATCAAGGTCGCGTACGCGCTCCACCTTGGCCACGCGGTTTTCCGTGACGGCTTTCTTGAATGCCGTGACGGAAAGGTCCTTGATCTTCTCGCCGCCGGCATCTCCCATGAAGCGCATGGCGATGAGAGCGCCCGCCACAAGGGCGAGCACGATCCACCCGCTTCGGGACGGGTTGATGTTCGCACCTTTGGGCACTTCACGCTTCGCACGCGCGCGCGTACGCTCGTCTTCTGTTTTTTGTTCCTGCTCTTGGGACATATGGGTGCGAAGTATATCAAAAAACGGCGAAAGGGGAAAGATGGCACCCCGCAGCAACTTATGGTATAATTTCGGCCATGAAGAAGATAATAGTCTTGGCGGCGGTTGCCGCCGTGTGCCCGTTGGCCTTTGCGCAGGCCGAAAGCTATGATATCGGTGCAGACCTCACCGGCTCGACCGAGAATTGGGAGCAGTCGGCGGATGACTTTGCCGTGGACCGGATCCAGAACGGCTTCAAGTTCGCGGATAACCGTAAACGCGATGTGGTGGTCTGCCGCGTGCCGGGCATGGTGACGTATTTCGGTACGCCCGTGATGGAGACCCGCGTCTATTTCAAGAATCGCTGCGTCTCCGGGGTGGAGCTCTCGCTCTACAACAAGGGCGACGCCGCAAACCATGGCGGCGTGATGTCCGAGAAGGGCTTCGACGAGATGATCGAGCGCGTGTCGGAAAAGGTGTCGGGTGCGGACGGCAAGGTGCCGCAGGCGGTGCGCGTGCGCGTGAAGAACGACCGCACGAAGATGGGCCACAAGTTCACGCGGAGCTGGCCGAAGCGCACGCCGTCGGCGGAGCTCACCTGGGGCATTTCCGGCGAACGGGACTCCAAGACGCTCGAGTACGCGCGGCTCGTGTTCAGCGGCGGCGTGGCAGCGGGCAAGCGGTCCGCTGCCAGCAAGTCGTCCGCGCGTGGTGGCGCCGCCAAGCCCGCGGGTTTCGTTGCCAACGTGAAGCGCAATGATGAAGGGGACGTCTATGTGGCGAACGTGCCGATGGTGGACCAGGGCGACAAGGGTTACTGCGCCGCCGCCGCCGCCGAGCGCGTGCTGCGCTACTTCGGCCAGGATATGGACGAGCACGAGATCGCGCAGCTCGCCGGCACGAGCGCCGGGGGCGGCACCTCCGCGCGCGGAATGATCACCGCCGTCGAGACGATCGGCAAGAAATGCAAGCTCGGCAAGCGCGAGGTCGTGAGCAAGATCGGAAGCTGGGAGGATGTGGAGAAGCGCCTGAAGGCGTACAACAAGGAGGCGAAGCATTTGAAGAAGCCGGAACTGAACCTGAACGACTACGTCACCGTGAGCGGCCATTCCCGCACCGTTGACATCAGCGATATGGAAAAGTCCATGGACCCGAAGGTGCAGAAGGCGATGTCGATGAAGGACAAGGCGGGCTACACGAAGTTCATCAAGGGTATCCGCGAGCAGACGGTGCGCGGCGTGCCGCTCTTCTGGAGCGTGCAGCTGGGCGTGTACCCCGAGCCGGGCATACCGCAGACCGCCGGCGGGCACATGCGGCTCATCATCGGATACAACGAGGAGAAGGGGGAGATCATCTACAGCGATACCTGGGGCGCCGGCCATGAACGCAAGCACATGCCCGACGATTGGGCCTGGACCATCACCCATAATCTCTTCTTCCTCAATCCGCGGTAAATGAGAGGCTGCATTTATGCCGTGTTCAAGACATGATTTCATGCTGTCGGCTTGGGCCTGTGTGGCGTTGTTCGCCGGGTGCGCCACCTGGACGTTCTCGCCCATCAGGAGCGCGCGGTTCGTGAGCGAGAACGGCGACTACCTCTATGTCGATTACGGACGGGAGGAGCATGAATCGACCTTTACGGCGCCGAGCGGCGTCACGCTCCCGTTCAAGACGAAGCTCAAGGTGCGCGTGACGGCGCCGGACGGGCGGCGGTTCGTCGCGTGGCAGGTGATGAGTCCGCGCGGCGTGCTGTACAAGACGGATGACGGACATTGGGAGTATTACGAGGAGGGGACGGGCAGCATCCTCGCCGAGCGTGCCGCCGATGGCGACGGATATGAGATGCGCTTTCAGGGTGTGCTGTGCGCGAACCTGAAGGAGAAGAAGGACGAGAAGAAGAGCCGCCGTTAGCGGCGTTTGCCCGCCGCCTGTGCCAACGACCAGCTATCAACCACCAACCACCAACTATCAACCTATGATGACAAAGACAGCGAAAGAGATCCGGACCGAGGCGTGGAAAGCGCTCGGCGAGAACGGACAGTATTGGACCTTCTTCGGGGGCGGGATCGTCCTCGCATTTTCGATGGCGCTTTTCATCCTCCCGATTATGGTCATACTCCTGACGGGCATTGGGTTTTCGGGTATTATGCCCTATTTACAGCCCGGCGGAAAGCCAGAAATCGGACTTTTTCTGGATCCGGAGGTCATGCTTCCGCTTCTGAGCGCCGTGCTTGTCGTTTCGATCCTCATCATCTATCCGATTGGATTCCTTCGATGGGGGCAGACGTCAATGTCCATTGCGACGATACGCAGAGGGCTGAAGTTCGGCCACGCCTTCTCGGGATGGGGCCATGGCTGGAAGATGGGGTGGATCGAAATGGTGCGGGGCACCTACCTGTTTCTGTGGCTGTTGCTGCTGTGGGTGCCTGGCATCATCAAGATCTTTTCCTACAGCATGACGGAATTCATCGCCGTGGACCATCCCGACTGGACCGCGAACCAGTGCATCACGGAGTCGCGCCGCCTGATGGACGGAAACAAGTGGCGTTACTTCTGTCTGCTCATAAGTTTCATTGGCTGGTGGATCCTTGTTTTCCTTTCGTCCTTCATTCTGAACGGTCTGGCGCAGTGGTTTTTCATGCCGTACCTTGAGTCCGCCCAGGCCGCGTTCTACGAAGATCTTCTTGACCGCGACGCGGCCGCTCCGTCATTCAGCTGAATTCAGGTCGGCATGCGTTGCCCTGACTGGGCTTCGCATCTGTAGGATTTGCGCCAGACGAGCGGGTTGGCGCCGGTCTCTTTCCGGAAGGTGTCGCGGAAATGGGCCAAGGACGCGTAGCCGCAGTTTTCGGCCACGGCCGAGACGGGAAGATTCGTATTGGCCAACAGCTGTTTCGCCTGATGGATGCGGGCCTTCTGCAGTTCGTCCAGCACGGCGTGCCCCGTCGCTTGACGGAAGCGGATCTCCGCGCTTCGCCGTGAGCAAGGAAAGGCGGCCAGGATTTCCCTTGGCGTCAACTTGGCGCCGCCGGGGCGCCAGATGCGCTCGAGCGCGGCGGAAACGCAGTCGTCACGGCGCTTGAAAAGGCGGGTGGAGCCGCGGCGGGCGATACCGGAGATGGCGAAGGTCGTTTTGGACGGCACGTCTGCCGGACGATGCAGTTTCCGGGCGAGCAGACGGGCGGCGAAGCGTCCCCCTTGGCGGAAGTCGGGATGAATGCTCGTCAGCGTCGGAACCGTGTGCTCGCAGATCGCCTCGTCGTCATCCACGCCAATGACGGCCACTTCATCCGGCACGGAAATGGAAAGAAGACGGCATGCGGTCAGCGTCATTTCGGCGATGGCATCGTTGGCGGCCAGGATTCCGCAGGGCTTGGGCAACGGCGCGAGCCATCGCTTGAGGAGGGGAAGTCCTTTTTCGATGGAGGGAAGGTCGATGGAGGACATATCCCGGCCGTTGAGTTTCAGCGCGGCGGCGAACGCGTCCTTGCGAAGTTCACTCCACGCGTGTCCCTTCCATCCGATGAACGCGAACTGGCTGAAGCCCAGCGTGAGCAGCTCGCGCGCGGCGGCTTCGCCCACGGCCACGGCGTTGTGGGTGACGCATGTTGCATCTTTGGGCGTAAGCGTCGTGTCGCCGCCGATGTACACGACGGGCGTCGTGCCGAATGCGCGATGGGGAATCATGCCCGGTTGCAGACCGTTCCCGCTGGCTTCGACGATGCAGCCGACTGGCGACCAGAACCGGATGAGGTCCCGCACGGGGAAAGGGTTCCCGTTGAATTCAATGGATTGGATGTTCCAGTCCGTGCCCTGCGCGAACTCGCGCACGCCGGTCAGCATTTCCGTGCTGGCCTTGCCGGTTGACGTTGAGAGCACCAGTATCATTTTCATGGTCGGAATTATACCAAAAATCCGTCAGCACGATGCGCAGCTGGTTGAACCCCTGC
>CACZCD010000148.1 GCA_902779565.1 uncultured bacterium
GCATTGAGGCTCGGGCAGTAGATGCCCATGCACTTGCCGATATCGGCGTTCTCGAAGAACATGCGCGTGCCTGAAGCCGTCCCAGACACCGGCTTGCAGCGTATCGTGATGTCGCTTGCGCCGGGCCTCCAGCCGTAGCTGTGGGCGGTCGTAGGCGCCCCGCCCGCCTGGGTGATCGCACCGCAGAACCTGATCGTGGAGTTGGTGGCCTCGACCGCGCCGTCTATCCTGTTCGTACCGGAAAGCACCGTCGTGCCGCCATCGAAGCGCCAGCTACCGGGCGTTCCGCCGTTGCCGCCGAGCACAAGCGTGCCGTCACCCGTCTTGGTGTTGCTTGCGCCCTGTCCCTGCATGTAGCCACCCGTAAACGAGAGTGTCACGTTGGAGGGGATCGCGAACGTCTGATCAAAGGCGGGAACTTGCGTCACCGCCGGCCCGAACGTGTAGGCACGCGGGCTGCCATCTGCGGCGGGCGTCTCGTCGTTGAAAGCGATTCCACCGTCGCCGAGCGAGAGCGAGCCCGAACCCGTGAACGAGAATCCGGTGTCCGGCTTGGAGAGAACGATTCCGCCAAACTTGACGTCCCTGTCGATGTCTGCCGCCGTTCCGCCCGTCGCGAACGTCGCAAGAAGATTGCCATTCGAGAGTTCGGGCGTTTCCTCGGCGCCCCAGTTCGCCGCCGTCCCGACCGACGTGTCCGCGCCGCCGCCCCCAGTCCATGCCGACGATGTGCTCTCGTGGTAGCCCATCACCTCAACCGTCCCTTGCGCGATCTGCTCAAGCGGCGTGTCACCCACACCCGTGCCGTATTTCCCGTTCGGCAGCTCCGTATCGCCGACCTTCAGCGAGGTCACCGTGAGCGTGGAGCCGGCCGGGAGCGTAAGCCTGTCCGCCCCGCTGCCGAGCGTGAGCGCCATCGTCCTGTACCTGAACGGATCGGTCACCGCGTCGGTGAATACCATAGTCCCCTTCACGACAAGGTTCGTGCAGCCCACGAATGCGTTGGCACGCGTGCTGCTGCAGCGGAACGAACCTCCCTCGCCCACATAGATGTTCGGGACGTTCGGGAACGACGCCGTGCTCGACACGCGAAAGTCGCCGTTCGAGATGATCAGGTCGCCCGTCGTCGTCGATTTGCGCACCGAGAAATCCTGGAAGAATCCGCTTGACGTGAACGTAGGATCGACGTCCATCACAAGCGTTATCTTTCCGAAGAGCGCAAGCCAGTTCACGTAGGTGGGGGCGGGGCTTACGCCTACGTTGGCGAGCGTGTTGCTCGCGCACCCGGTGATGCGCACCGTCGCGGGCTCGTCAACCGAGGTCCAGCATTGGCCCGTCGCCGTTTCGCCGGGAGTGGGCCTGTAGCTGTCGGCGCCCCAAATCTCGCCCCTGAACGTCTGGTCGTTTCCGCACAGGAATATCTTGCTGAGGTTTGCGTTCCCGCCGTTCTTGTTGAACATCAGCGAGTACGGCAGCGCGTTCGTGGCCTTCAGGTAGATGTTTGCATGGTAGAGCGCGCATGTCCCGATGCGGTTCGACGGGCTGTGAAACTCCACCGTCCCCTGCCCCGACGAGTTCAATCCCACAAGCGCCTTGGTGTCGCCTGTGTACTCGACTGAGCCAAACCGTCCCTTGAAGATGGACTTCCCGTATGTCGCAAATTCCAGGTAGTTGGTGTCACTGACGAAGTCCTTCTCATAAGTGACGGTCGGGTTGCTCGATTCGTTGGACGACCCCGACGTTATCTTCGCGTATCCTGGGAACGAGACCCTACCGCCCACTGTGACCGGAGATGTCAGCGCATACAGCGGATGGGAAGCGGCATTCGGATAGGCCGAATGTTTCTGGCCGGCCTCGTCCAAATTGTAGTAGCCGAGGAACCGCATGTCGTTCGGCACGTTCGCGCAGTTCATGTACACATGCGAGGTGTTCACGGTGCCCGTGATGGCGGCCAAACCCGCGCATCCGTCCGCATCGAGCCTGAACACGGCGTTGGATACCAGCGTGCCGCCCGTGTAGGTGTTGTTCGCGTGCGAGAAGGCAACCGTTCCGCCGCCATAGATGATCGCAGGCCCCGTGCCGGAGATGAGGCCCGAATAGACGTTCGTCTCGCCTGCCGGCGCAAAGAACCCTGTTGGGCCGGAAAGCACGTAGTTACCGGCGGGGTCAAGCGTACAGGAGTCCATCAACGCCGACACCGCTATCGGCGTGCCGTCCTGCTTCGTGAGCACGGCGCGGCAGCAAACCTGGCCCGCTGCGACTATCGAAGCAGGTGCCGTGAACGTGGTCAAGGTAGAACCGTCAGCGATGTCCGCGATCTTCTCGTTGTTGGGCCATGCGGCGTAGTCTGTACCGTGATCAATGCGTGTGGTGTCCCAGACAAGACGCAACGCATGGGAGTCACCTGCCTGCCCTGCCGTATGTCTCACGGTTACGGTGCTGCCGACAAACATCGGCTGCTTCACAAGCCGTGGCGCAGTGCCCTGGAACCGCGCCACATCCACTGCGTGGTTGGCGGCGATCTGCTCCGCCGTGAGGGCTGTACTGTACAAGCGGATCGTGTACACCTCCCCGTACCACGGCCATTTCGAGCCAGCCACCTGCCGGTCGCCGATCATTATCTTGCCGTCACCAGTGCTCCAGTCGTTCTTGTTGTTGCCGGCATTGGCCGAAACCCCATCCTTGTACACCGCGTTCACAACGACATCATCGCTGTATGTCGCCGCCATTGAGCAGATGGCGGTGGCATCGTATGTCCATGCGACATACGGCGTATTCCTGTTGCTTCCGTCGAAATAACCCTTCGTCCCGCTCCCGTCGAAGAGGACGAAGTGCTTCTTGCCGCTGATTCCGCTATTGAAGAGGATGCGCCCGGTCTTGTCCGTCATCTTGTACACCACCTCAATGGTCTTGTAGGCGGGCGCGGCGGTATTCCCTCTTGCAGAGCCTTTGTTCACCTTTAGCGAGGTGCCCTTTGTCATCCACGCACCGCCCTCCATCAAGCTGAGGTCGTATCCGCCGCCTGCAATATCCTTCCACGTCGTCGCGTCCGGCACATGGTAGCCGACTCCTGTGTTGTTGATTGCGTCCCACTGCGCGACAAGGCCATCTTGCAGGTATCCCTCGCTCGTGTACGTATCGCCGGAAGCCGACGTTACGGCAAACGCCACAGCAATCAAAACGGCGGCAGAATGTATCTTTGCGTCCATGCTCTTGCTCCTTTTAGGTTGGGTTCTGCGTCGCGAAGTCACCCGACCCATTACGATAATGCCACAAATTATACCACAACTTCACGCAAAACACTACTCCACCTCGCGGTAGATGATGTTGGTAGATCGAACGTCGGCGAATCGATCAGAAAAGTCGATTGTCAATAAGGCGCGTTTTGCCGTCGAAGGCGGCGAGCAGGACGGCGACGCCCTTGCGCACGGACTTCACCGGCGCAAGCGTCTCTGCATCCACAGCCTCCACGTAATCGACTTTCAGTCCGTGTGCGGCCAGATACCGTTCGGTGCGCCGTTTCTGCGCCGCCCAAGAGCCAGGCTTCAGCGCGGCGAGCGACTGGGAGAGCGCCAGGGCGTTTGCGCGCTCTGCGTCCGAGAGGTAGGCGTTGCGCGACGAACGCGCGAGCCCCGAAGGTTCACGCACGATCGGCGCCACCACGATGTCGATCCCGAAATTGAGATCGCGCACCATGCGCCGGATGATCGTCGCCTGCTGGAAATCCTTTTGTCCGAACACGGCAAGATGCGGACGCACCAGATTGAAGAGCTTGGCGACCACGGTGCACACGCCGCGGAAATGGCCAGGGCGGCGCGCGCCGCAGAGACAGTCCGAAAGCGCGCCGTCCTCGACCACCCACACGGAGTGGTCGGGTGCGTACATGTTGGCGGGCGTCGGGAAGAAGATCGCCGTGGCCCCAGCGCGGCGGCACTTCGCCGCATCGGCCCGATGATCGCGCGGATACTGCGCGTAGTCCTCCTTCGGACCGAACTGCGTCGGGTTCACGAACACCGACACCACGATCTCGTCCGCGCCTCGCCGCTTCGCGGCGGCGATGAGCGAGAGGTGCCCTTCATGCAAGGCGCCCATCGTCGGCACAAGGGCGATTCGGGCACCGGCCAAACGACGGGCTTCGCTCCACTTCTGGAGCTTCTGAGGATCGGAGAATGTCTTCATGGCACAGGAACCGTCACGGCACCCAGACTTGCGTCTGCTGCTGCTCGTAGTGGCCAGGTTGCCACACACGTTGGATCACGCCGTTGTAGGATTGGTCAATGTAGCGACCTTCCACCCACACGTTCTGCACGCGCGTCTCGTAGTGTCCCTGCTGCACCACAACCGGCTGCTGCACGACGACCGGCTGTTGGACGACCACAGGCGCGGGCGCCACAACAGGGGCGGGTGCCACGACGACAGGCCGCGGATGGGTGGCGTCATAAATGGTGGAAGCCACAATTCCGGCACCGAGGATGCCGGCGCCAATGCCGAGCGCCGTGCTACCGTGATGGTGGTGGTGATGATGACCACCGTGGTGGAATCCCGGGCCCGGACGCGCCGACAAGCTGAACGCAAACATCGCCGCAATGGCGAACGCAAGAATCTTCTTCATTTCTGCTTCTCCTTTTTGGTGTCTCAAAAACGCCGCAAATTATAGATTATTCGCGCCCCGGACGCAACCGATTTTTTCACCGCAATTTTCAGTCGTGTTCGATACCATCAGCTACGCGAAAGCGAGAGCGGGAGTTCGAGGCCGTGGCGTTCGAGAAGCGTGCGGTCACGCAGCAGTTCATCGGGGCGGCCATCCGCCACGATCCGTCCGTCATCCATCAGCAGCACGCGCGTGCAGGCGTCCAGCACAAAATCCAGATCGTGCGTCGCGACGAGCTTTGCACACGGCAGCGCCGAGAGCGCCCGGATCACGGCGCGGCGGTTACGCGGATCGAGCGCCAGCGTCGGCTCGTCCAAGAGCAGGGAATCCGGGCGAAGCGCCAAAACGGTCGCAATCGAGGCGAGCCGTTTCTGTCCGCCGCTCAACCGATAGACGTGCTCCGACGCGAGCGCCGTCAGTCCCACCGACGAAAGCGCCTCGTCCACCCGACGCCGCAGATCCTCGCCGACAAGCCCCTCGTTCCGAGGACCGAACGCGACGTCCTCCCAGACGTTCGCCAGAAACAGCTGGCTCTCGGCATCCTGGAACACATAGCCCGCCGCGCGTCGCACGGCCACCAAATTCGCCTTCTCAACCGTCAGCCCCGAGACGGACACGCGGCCGCTCTGCGGCGACAGCAATCCGACGAAGAGCTTCAGCAACGTCGATTTTCCCACACCGTTGGCGCCAATCAAGGCAACCTGTTCGCCCTCCGTGAGGACGAGCGAAATCTCTTTCAGCACCTCATGCCCAGGATCGTAGGCAAACGAGACGTTCTCCAGTTTCAAGACCTCCATCACGCACCTCCCATCACAAGACGTCCGAACCATCCCATCGGTCCGCAGCCGCGCAACACGGCAAAGACGGCGCACCAACTCCCGAAATAGAGCCAACCGCAAAGTGACGAGACCTCTCCCTCGTCTAGTGGCAGAAAAGCCCCGCGCGCACCGCCCCGCAGCGCGACCGCCTCCTGCACCGTCCGTGCACGGTCGAAGGAACGCATGAGCAGCAGCCCGACAAAAGGCCCCCAGGCCGATGGACGGAGCGCCGACCCTTTCGTTCCCGACCGCAGAAGATAGGCATCTCGCATCCGTCCTGTCTCCTTGACCATCATCACAAGATACCGATGCAGCAGCAGGAACGCGAGACCGAAGGAGTCTGGCAGCCGCAGGGAGGCAAAGGCCTGCGCCACGCCCTCCGCACCGATCAGCCGCAACAGCGAACCACCGACAGCAAAGGCCAATACGCCCTTGAGTCCAAGGACCGCAAACGAAAGCCAACCGCCCGTCACCGGCATGCCAAAGACCTCCGCGACAACCGCACGGTCGAAAAACGGATTGGCCGCCCCGACGAGCAAGACGGGGATCAGAACATACCAAAAGCGCGCAAGACCTCTCAACGGCGCCGCGCCCTCAAAACAGACCAGCGCGAACGGAAACACCATCAAGCTGGCCGTGCCAACAAGATCGTAACGTCCAAAGGAGATGAGCGCAACCAGAAACGCCACCACAACGCCTAAGCGGGCGATCGGCGGAATGCGGCTCCGCGTCACACCCGCACGCCGTCCACGCTCAATCTCGTGGAACGCCCGGATCGCCGAACTGGTCGCCGTGTCCGTCACGCTTAGGCCGATTTACGGCGCAGACGCATCAGTCCGCCGCCCAACGCGCACAGCACGAGCACCAGACCGGTTCCGACAAGCCCGGACAGGATGTTTCCGCCCGCTGATTCTGATTCGGGAAGGTTGTAGTCCGGCAGCAGCGCCACGCGCTCCTGAACCGCCGCCGCCTTTCCGTGGAGCGAGCCGTCGCGCGAGAGTTCGGCGGTTCCCGCCACCTTCTCCATCGACCATTCCAGTCCATCCGGCGAAGATGAGGCCACGAGCGAAAGCAATCCACCGATGGCGAACGCCGCCGCCGCGAGGATCGCGAGAACGGCCTTGCGCGAGAAACGTGTGTGCGCACCGCGCCCTTCGGCGAGGAGCATCTCGGGACGTGTCTCGTTCAGGAAGCACAGCACCGAACCGGTGATGAGTCCCTCCACCGTACCGATGGCAAGATGGATCGGTAGCATCGCCGCGACGAACGTGCCGAACGGCAGCTCCGTCACGCCGGACGCGAGCGTCTCCAGCGTCACCGAGAAAGCGCCGAGCTGAAGCGCCACGATGTTACCGAGGATGCTGGCGGCGAAGATCCGCGTGCGTGACGCGACGCGCTTCGTCAGCATCGGCCAGATCACCCCGCCGCCGAGCATGCAGCCGTAGAACGCCATGTTCCAGAGGTTTGCGCCATAGGCCAGAATGCCGCCATCCGCGAAAAGAAGACACTGCACCAGCAGCACGCACGCCATCGTGAGGAATCCCAGCGAGGGTCCCAGAACGGCCGAAAGCAGCATGCCGCCGCAGAGGTGCCCGGAGGAGCCAGTGCCTGGAATCGAGAAGTTGATCATCTGGGCCGCGAACACGAACGCGCCCATCACGCCCGCCTCGGCGACCTTGACCGTTTCCGGTGACTTGCGAAGCTTGGCGACGGCCGCCGCAACAGCCACCCCGGAGCAGGCGTACATTCCGCCCGCCACCGCAGGCGAGAGAAGCGCGTCAGACATGTGCATGGTTTTGATTTCCTTTCTTTAGATTGATATCTGATGTGTATTGTATCACATTCTCTCGAGATGGACCAAAGCCCTGAAGATCGGCAGCAAATGATCCATACCGATGGGCTTCTCCGCCTGCGACCTCACAGCGGCAACTATCTCGGGATAACGTTCGGCGTATGCCGGCGAAAACCAGACGACACAGGGAACCTCATAGAGATCCGGCGACGATTTGTCGCGCCAGAACCCCGAATTAGGCGTCTCGCCATGATCGGAAAGATACACGAAGAAGCTGGGGCGATGGAACGACTTCAACCGGTCCAGGATGTCGCCGAGAATCACATCCGTGAACGCAATGCTGTTGTCGTACATGTCGCAGAGCGCCGCCTTCAGCGAACCCGGTTCCTCCACGCCGGGCGCCAGATCCCCCTCGTGCCGCGGATAGACGGATCGCTTCAGCGGATAGCGCAGGATCGGCGGGGCATGCGAACCCATCAGATGCAGAAACAGCACTTGTCCGGAGTCGGACGGCATCTCCAGCGCTTTATAAAACAGCGGCAGGAGCGCATCGTCGTGGTCGTCTGAGGTTACGTTCGGCTGGTCGTACAGATAGCATTTGGTTTCGCATCCCGAAAAGAGAAGCGTCTCCACCCCTTCCCAACGCCCCCACCGCGAATGCGCCGAGAACAAGCGGCACCGATAGCCTACGGCCGCACATTGCTGGGAGAATGTCGAGCGAGTTTCAGCGGGATTCTCGCCGGTTGCCTCCGTGAGCAGCATCCGAAGCGACTTCCCGGTCGTGGAAGCGAGCGCCCGCACATCGCGGAACACGACCAGTTCCGACCGGTAGTCCTCCATCATCGGCGTCGTCGGGCGGCCATAACCATAGAGATGCCAATGGTTGCGCGTGGCGGATTCACCGATCACAAAGACGCCCAACGTTTCCTTTGCCCGCTCGGCGGCGTGGGCGTCGACCGGCGGCAGACGAGGTGCCTCGGCCGTACGAACGACATCCCGGAACAGGGCGTAGTTGTGGACGGTATCAACCGGCAGAAACGCAAACATGACCTCATTCGCACACGACAGGGGATTGGCGAAAACAAGGTTCAGAAATAGGAACGGCACACAAAACAGCACGCCGAGAAGGACGGAAGCCTTTGAATGCGGTGGGTAGCGGACACGGAGAAAAAAGAATCCTCCTAACGCCAAGGCCATCAGCGCACCACCTAAAAGGGCAAGAACCGAACCGACCCCGAACTGTCCACAAAACTCGCGCATCTCTGCCGCCGAACTCGTCAGCACGATCATGAGCCAATCGCCATCAAGCGTCATGCCGTACCAGATCCG
>CACZCD010000149.1 GCA_902779565.1 uncultured bacterium
GATGTTCATTGTTTATAAACTATGGACATCGCTTTTTAGTCCACACACGGATTTGCAACGGGCTTACCGCATACATCCAACGGGCTTATGACGGACACATCACGGGCAAGCAACGGACACGAGACTTACGGTACACGCACTACCCACGGACTTATCACGGACGGGCTACGGACAGATTACGGACTTCACACGGGCGGCAAACGGACTCCTAACGGACGGGCTACGGGCTTAAAACGGACTCCTAACGGACGGGCCACGGGCTATCCACGGACAGGCCACGGACTTCACACGGGCTTAGAACGGACGAGCTACGGACAAAATACGGACGGGACACGGACTTAAAAACGGACGGACCACGATTCGGGTTGAGAGTTGGAAGTTGGATTTAGGTCTTTGGGAAGCGGCGGGCGGGCGAAATCGCCACGCGTCGGATTTGTGGTATAACTAACCACATGAGAAAGATAATGTTTCCTGCGACGGCGGTTGCGTGCGCCGTTTCGGCATGGGCGGCATCGACGGAGGCGGCCGCAGCCACCGCCGCAGCCAACAGGATCATTGCATTTTTCATGCGGCGGATTATACCATAAATCACATCAGCCGACGGCCGTTGGACGGCGCTACTGTATCGCCACCCACTCGCCCTGCTCCATCAGCGGACGGATGATGTTCGGCTCAAGGGACTGGTCGCTCAGGAGCATCTTCTCCTGCGCAGTGTTGATCCAGGCGTTCTCGAAGAATGCCGGCCGCTCGATCTTGTTCCCCGGCGAAAGCGGATTGTCAACGGTCTTCACCTCGCGGATCTGCTCGCTGCGCGCCTTGCGGATGCGGTCAAGGGTTGCGGACGTCTCTTCCTGCGTCTTAAGCCACCCGGCATAGCCCTCGTTGCGCCCCTGGATCGTTCCCTTGACCAGCGCGGCGAACGTGCGGTCGCGCTGCACGCACCACAGGTTGTTGTAGAACCCCGTCGCCATCTGCCGGCCGCACGCGCGAAGCGCGTCCGGAATGCGCCCCTTAGGCGCGATCACCAGCTTGGGGTTCACCTTTACGACCGTTCCGAAGGCGGGCATCGTCGGACGCACCTGCGGCATCATCCCGACCGCAAGGGACATGGTGTACACGGCTTCGCAACGCGCACCGGCGTACAGGCATTCGAAGTTTCCCTCGAATCCAAACACGCTGACTTTGCTGTTGGCGCTCTGAAGCACACCCGCAAGCATGCGCGTGAACGGCGGGACATCCTGCGTCCATCTCGCCCCCGTCGCGACGAAACCGGAGAGACCCGGAACGACGATGCCGGCGTTGATCCTGCGCGCAAGATCCTGGGCCATCACCATCGGGTTCTGGTACTGCGCAAGAACCGGGGGATAGAAGATCACGCTCTCGGTGTAGGACGGACCGGAATCCTGGAAGAGCATGTGCTGTGAAGGCGACATGAGGATCACGCTCATCTCGAATTTCGTGTCGCCCCTGATGTTCCAGTTTACCCATCCCATCCCCTGCCAGCCGTCGTCCAGCCGGTAGCACAAGGCGGGAAGGTTGAGAAAGCGGTCATAGACCACAAACGTACTCTTGGCCTGCGCGATGGCCGCGGACGCCAAAACCAATGCCGATGTTACGCCTACTTTGATATTCATTGTTTTCTGCCTTTGCTCATTGCGGGACTTTTTGCCGGACGGCGGCGACGAACGTCTTCCCGGCGGCGGAAAGCGGAAGCCCGGCACAGCGGACAAGCCCGACGCGGATGGAGTCGTCGAGCTTGATCGGAATGGCGATGATGTCGCTGGAGTACATCTTGCTGCTCGCGCCTGAGGAGACGGTGTAGCCGTTCAGCCCCAGGAGAAGCTTCGTCATCGTGGCGCGGTCGCGCACGCGGATATTCTTCTTGCGGTCGATGGCGGGCATCACCTCTTCCGCAAAATAGAGCGCATTCTCAACGCCCTGCTCATAGGTGAGGTAGGGGTAGTCGTCCAGCTCGTGCGGCTTGATGGACTTCTTTTTGGCGAGGGGGTGCCGTCTGCCGAGAAACACATGCGGCTTCGCCACGAACAGCTCCTCGAACGACAGCTCCTCCTTGCGCAGGATCTTCGTGATCGCACGCTCGTTGCGCTTTGAGAGATAGAGGATGCCGATCTCGCTCCGATGGCGCGCCACGTCATCGATGATTTCGCTCGTCACGGTCTCGCGGAGCGTGAAGTCGTAGCTTTCCGCGCCACACGCCTTCACGACCTCCATGAATGCCTCCACCGCGAACGCGTAGTGCTGGCACGAAACGGCAAACTGCGGACGTCTCACCGCCTTGCCGGTGTACTTCTCCTGGATCCGCGCCGCATCGTCGAGAATCTGCCGCGCCGAAGCGAGGAACTCCTCCCCCTCGCGCGTCAGCGACACGCCGCGGCTCGACCGCGTGAAGATCGCGACGCGCAGCTCCTCCTCAAGCGCGCGGAGCGATTCGGTCAGCGTGGGCTGCGTCACGAACATCTGCCGTGCCGCCTCGCTCAAGCTGCCGCACTCCGCCACCGCATCGGCGTATTTCAGTTGCTGCAATGTCATGGCCCCGTATTATACCACACCAGAACACCCCACCCGTGAAGGTGATTTGACGGGGAGGGTGCAATCGTGTACAATTTGCGGGCATGGGAAGGAAAAGCAGATTGAAAGCGTGGGGGGCGCTTGCCGTCATCTTTCGCCTCAACCCGTACCAAAAGGAGAATCCTATGTTTAGACTTCTGATCATTTCGCTGCTCGTCACCGGGCTCTTCGCCGCCGGATGCACAACCGAGGGACACAACCTTCACCATCGCGGCTGCCATCGCATTGGCGCCAACCGCGCCGGGCGCAACAACGGGGTCCTTCACCATCATTACGCGAAGCCTCACGCACACGCTGAAGAGACGAAAAAATGAGCCGCCTTCCCTTCGCGCTTCCCGCCCTGCTCGCGGGATGTGTCGCGTATGAGCCTACGCCCATCGATTGGACGAAGGAAGCCGCCGCGCTCGGCGAGGCGCCGCAGCAGATCACGCTTTCGGTTGAGGACGTCCGTGTGCGCACGGTCGCGTTCAGCCCTGCGCTGAACGCACAGCGCCAGTCGCTCGCGGCGTCCGCCGCAAAGGCCGCCGCCTCCGGCTGGTGGGAGGATCCGACACTCAACGCAGACTTCCTGCGCGTTCTCAGCGCGCCGGAGAATCCGCTCGTCTATGGCGGCTCCCTTGCGTTCACGATTCCGCTGAGCGGCATCCCCGCGCTTGAGAAACGCGCGGCGGAGGCGTATGCCGAGGCGGACCGCTGGGCGCTCATCGCCGCCGAACGCGACGCGGCCGGCGAAGCCGCCGTCGAGGCCGTGACCGCGCGCGAGATCGCCGCGTTCGCCGCGACGCTGGCGCAGACGCTCAACGGCACGAACTACGTGGGCGCCCTCGATGTGGCGCGACGTCTCGCGGACGTCGGCGAACTGCCGCGCGCCGATTACGAGCAACTTGTCGCGGATTCGCGGGAATGGCGCCGCACCGCATTCGAACTGGGGCATGAACGCGCCGCGGCCGAGGCCTCGCTGCGGGAAAAGATGATGCTGGCGCCGACATGCGAAATCGCCTGGCGGGACGCCGGCTGCGAACCGCAGATGCCGACGAACGCCTACACCGCGCTCGATTTCACGAACGCGCCGTCCGTCCGGGCCGCCGTCGCACGGTTGGCGGGCGGTGAGATGGAGCTTGACCGCGAGATCCGGCGGCAGTATCCGGAGCTTTCGGTCGGCCCCGCCTACACGCGCGAGGATGGCTACAACCGCATCGGCCTCACCGGCGGTCTCACCCTTCCCCTCTGGAACCGCAACCGCGTTGGCATCGCCACCGCCACCGGCACGCGCGACGCGGCGCGCCTTGCGGCCGTGACGGCATGGCAGAGCGCCGTCCGGCGCTGGCACGATCTCAAGCTGGAGCAGGAACGGCTGCACGTGCGCGGCCCCGACTCGCCGGCGGACGTCGCAAACGCGGAGCGTCTCTACGAAATCGGCGAGCTGGACGCCGCCGGCTACGTGGGCGTCGTCCACCGCGCGCTCACCGAAGCGCAGACGTCCCTGCGTCTCCGGATCGACACCGCCGCCCTCGCCGAGCGGATGAAATCCATTGTCGAAGGAATGTCTTTTAAGGGAGAATGAAATGAAGTTTTTGTCTTATCTTTTCGCTGCGGCGTTCATCGTCAGCTGCGTGTATGCACATGAGCACGGCAAGCACGAGCATGAGCACGAACACGAACACGAGCACAAGCACGAACACAAGCACGTGCATGACCATGAGCATGAGCAAAAACACGAATGCAAGCATGCGAATGACCACGCGCACACGCATGAGCATGGACATGGACACAATCATGAACATACACACGAACGTGGCGTGGAGATCAGCGAGGCGGCCGCGGAGTTGATTGGGCTCAAGACCGTGAGGGTCGAGATGCGCCGCATCACGTCATCGGTCGGTTTCTACGGACGCGCCATGTCGGATCCGCGCGCGCTCCGGCGCAAATCCCTGCCGCTGGCCGGCTTTGTGGCATGGCGCATCGGCGCACCGTGCGAAATCCGCCCCGGCGACGAGATCCTCCGGCTCGTCTCGCCCGACGCGGCAACGGCCTACGGCGAGCTGGCCACATTGGAAGCGCGCCTCGACGCCGTGAAGAAAAGCGGCGCGAAGAACGCCTCCCTCGCGGCGGAACTGGCGGCGAAACGCATCGCCTACGCGGCGATGACGAATGCGCTCGTCACGGTCGATGCCGGGCGCGGCGAATTCTCGCTCCGCGCAACGGTGCGCGGACGCGTCAACGAGCAGCTTGTCGCAAGCGGCGTCTTCGCGGAACGCGGCACGGACATCCTAAAGATGACGGAAACGAAGCCGCCGGTCGTGTTCGCGCTCGTCCCCTTCTCGGACGCACGCGGTCTCGCCGATGGCGCAAAGGCGCGCGTCGGTGCGCATTCGGGCACGATGCGGGTTGACCGGACGCGCACCGACGGGCTCGTCGGCGTGTGGGTCGCGTGTGACGGGGACTGCACCGCGAACGCCAAGCTGGTTCTGGGTGAGTCGGTGTACGTGACCGCAGAGACCGACCCGACGGAAACGCCCGTCGCCTGCGTCCCCTCGACCGCAGTGTTCCGCGATGGCGTCACGCCGTCCGTCTTCGTCCGCGACGAGCATGACGAGGATCTGTTCGTGGTGAAGCCGGTCGTGCCCGGACGTTCCGCCGCCGGGTGGACCGCCGTGGCGGGGCTCGACGCCGATGACGAAGTCGTCTCGCAGGGCGTTTACGAACTTCGCCACGCGCTCCCCGCCGCCGGCGGCGAGAAAAAGGCCGCCGGCCATTTCCACGCGGACGGTACGTTCCATGCCGACGGGGAGGATAAGGAATGAGTCCGCTCGGCAAACTGCTTGCGATCATCCTTGAGTGGCCGAAAACGACGGTGTTTCTGGCGTTGGCGCTTGTGGGTGGCGGCGCCTTCGTCTCGCAGCGCCTCGCGGTGGACGTCTTTCCCGACATCAAGGTGCCGCGCGTCACGATCCAGACGGAGGCGGGCGGACTCACCGCCGAAGAGGTGGAGCAGCGCATCACCGTGCCGATCGAGTCCGCCATGAACGGACTCACGGGCGTCACGAAGATCCGTTCAAGTTCGGGCGGCGGACTCTCCTTCGTGTGGGTGGACTTCGACTGGGCGTCCGATCCCGACGCAGCCCGCTTCCACGTGTTCGAGCGGCTGGGGCAGGTGCGCGACGCGCTGCCGCAGGAGGCCGAACCGGAGATCGCCCCCGTCATCTCCGTCTCGGGCGAAATCATGATGGTCGCGCTCGTCTCCGAATCGACGAACGTGACCGGCCTCGCCCTGCGCGAGATTGCGGAGTATTCACTCCGCAACCGTCTGCTCGCCATCCCCGGCATCGCACAGGTCGTCGCGATTGGCGGGAACCTGCCGGAGCTCCGCATCGGCTATTCGCCGCGCCAGCTCGCGCAGTACGGGCTCGGCGTCAACGATCTCGCGGAGGCCGTGGGCGCGTCCCGCACCTGGTCGAGCGGCGGCTACCTCGCGGACGTCAAGGGCGAAGAGCTTTCCGTGCGCCAGATCGCGCGGGCCGACACGGCGGCGGACCTCGCCGCGATCTGGGTGCCGAACGCGGACGGCACGCCGATCCGTCTCGGCTCGGTCGCCAACGTCTCGCTCGCCGGCGCGCCGCGCCGCGGCAGCGCCTCGTTCAACGGACGCGACGCGGTGGTCGTCTCGGTCCAGAAGGCGCCGGGCGGCAACACGCTTGAGCTCACGAAACAGGTCGAGGAGGCGATAGACGGCTTCACGCTGCCGCCGGGCGTCCGAATCGAAAAGGATGCCTACCGGCAGTCCGACTTCATCAATCTCTCCATCTCCAACGGACGCGACATGGTGCGCGGGGCCGTGCTGATCGTCATTCTCGTGCTGGGGATTACGCTGATGAGTCTCCGCGCGCTGATGATCGTCCTTCTCACGATGCCGGTCAGCATCGGCGCGGGACTTCTCCTCTTCCCGGCCCTGGGGCTTGGCGTCAACATCATGACGCTCGGCGGACTGGCCGTCGCCGTTGGCGACATCGTCGATAGCGCCATCATCTTCACCGAGATCTTCCAACGGCGGGTGCGCGGGAACCCGAAGGCGGAGATCCTCGCCGCCGCGCTCGAAGTCGCGCCCGGCGTCGCGTTTTCGGGTCTCATCATCGTCATCGTCTTCCTCCCGCTCTTCTTCCTGAACGGCATGGAGGGCGAGTTCTTCAAGCCGCTCGCCTACGCCTATCTCGCGGTCTTCGCCTGCTCGGTCGCGGCGGCCTTTCTCGTCACGCCCGCGCTGACGCTTCTCATCGGACGCGGACGGAAATCCGCAGGGGACGCAAAGGAAGCCGCCCCTCGTCCGTCGATCGCCGAGCGGACCCTCCAGGCGATCTACACGCCGTTCCTCGCCCTGTCGGTCCGGTTACCGAAACTGGTGCTCCTCCTTTCGGCCGCGCTGGTGGGCGTGGCGATCTGGTACGGCGCAAAATTCGGATCCAGCTTCCTGCCGCCGTTCCACGAAGATACGTTCACCGTGTTCGTGTCGCTGGTTCCCGGCACATCGCTCGCGGAATCGGAACGCGTGAGCGAGAACGTCGTGCGCAAGCTTCTGGAGATCGACGGCATCCTCTCCGTGACGCGCAAGACGGGGCGCGCGGAACGCGACCAGCACGCAGAGCCAGTCTCGGCGTCGGAGCTGATCGTACGCGTGGACATGGCGAAGGACCAGAACACCCTGCGCGCGGCCATGAACGCCGTCATCAAGTCCGTGCCGGGCACGTCGTGCATGATCGGCTATCCGATTGCCCACCGCATCAGCGCGGTTCTCTCCGGCAGCGCCGCGGAACTCGCGCTCAACATCTTCGGCGAAAAGCCGGAGGCCATCCGCGCCGCCGCCGCACGCGCAAAGGCGATTCTCGCGCAGATGCCGGAGGTCGCCGACTTCCAGGCGAACCGCGAAATCCTCGTCGATACCGTGAAGATTGACTACGACCGGGAGCGGCTGGCGCACGAAGGGCTGACGCTGGCCGACGCGGGCGAACAGGTGTCCGCCGCGTTCAACGGGCGGATCCTCGGCACCGTCGCGGAGGGGCAGAACCGCCGCGACGTGACCCTGCGGCTCGAAGAGGGCGACACGGACGAAGAGGCGGTGAAGCGGCTTCTCCTCAAGACGCGGACCGGACGTTTCGTGCGGCTAGACGACATCGCGGACGTCCATCGCGAAGAAGCGTCAAACCTTGTCATCCACGAGAACGGACGACGGCAGGCGCTCATCACGCTCAATCCCGCGCCCGGCGTCTCGGTGGGCGAGCTCGTCGAACATCTCGCGCAGCGGCTGGGACCGGCGCTCGTCCCGTTCGGCTGCACAGCCGAGTTCGGCGGCACCTATGAAGCGAACATCAGCGCACGCCGGACGCTCACGACATTCTCGGCCGTGCTGCTGGTCCTCGTCTTCTTCATTCTCGTCGTGGCCACAAAGGCGCCGATCCGCGCGTTCATCGTGATGGCGACGCTGCCGCTCGCGCTCGTCGGCGCGGTCATCGCGGTGGCGCTCACGGGACGCATCGTCTCCGTCGCATCGGCCGTTGGGCTGATCACCGTGGCCGGCTTCGTGATCCGGAACGGACTCCTCCTCGAGAACCGCTATGCTGAGCTTGAGCGCGCAGGACACGGACCGGTCGAGGCGATCCGCATCGGCAGCCGCGAGCGGATGGTTCCGATCCTGATGACGTCACTCACCACCGTGTTCGGACTGGTCCCGATCGTTGCGGCGCTGGATGTGCCGGGCGGCGAGATCCTCGCGCCCCTGGCGGCGGTTCAGCTGGGCGGGCTCGTCGTCGCGACAATCGCGGCGCTCATCGTCATCCCCGCTGCGGGGATGACGATGCGTGCCGCGACTGTCGCGATGACGAGTGCCCATGGGTAGGGCGCGTTGTCCTCAACGCGCCGCGCGAAATGCCGTCGCAGCAAGTCCGTGTTCCGTCCGTTAAAAGCCCGTAGG
>CACZCD010000150.1:0-8030 GCA_902779565.1 uncultured bacterium
GACGATGGCTGGGACAAGGTGGTGCTGGATGAGAGCGCGCCGTCGCTGTTGCGCGGACTGGGTCGCATGACCGATCCGGCCGAGCTGGGGCGCGAGGTGATGCTGTCGCTGCTGCGGGCTGGCGTCGCGACCGAGACGAAAGAGATCGTGATCTTCTCGAAGGCGCCGGTTGATGAAGGAATCGTTGCGCGTCTTTCGCAGCTGGCCCCCGTGCGTTCCGTGCCGTTGATGGGGAACGGGGAACGGGGAACGGGGAACGGGGAATCGGGAACGGGGAACGAGGAAGCGCTCTTCGGCGGCGTGGAGGGCGTGGCGCGCCGGACGCAGGAAGGTTCGTCGCTTGACGTGACGCCGGCTGATTGGACGGAGCTGCGCACGGAGGCGCGGTTCAAGAAGAAACTGATCGCTTTCCTGGCGGCGGCGGCGGCGGGTTGGGTGCTGCTGATGGGCGTTCTCTTTGGCGTGCCGTTTGTTTACGGGCAGATGACGGAGCGGCAGAAGACGCTCTCCAAGCGGCATGCGCGTGCGTACGGCGAAGTCAAGGAGATGCGCGACAAGGTGAAGCTCGTGCAGCAGTATTCCGACCATGCGCGTGGCTCATTGGAGATGCTGAAGGCCGTTTCGGACCGGATGCCGGAGGGTATTACGCTCACAAGCTTCACCTATCGGCGTGGCGAGCGTCTTTCCATCGTGGGTGAGGCACAGCAGCCGACGGATGTGTATGAGTTCAAGAATGCGCTGACGGAGGCGGCGACGGAAGACGATGAGAAGCTGTTCACGGAGGTGACGCTCACGGGACCGTCGCAGAGCCGTGGCGTCCACAAGTTTTCGATCGAGGGCTCCTTTGTTTCGGAGGAGGAGGGGAAATGAGTTCCAATCTTTCACGTCGCGACCGCATGATCGCCGCCATCGGCGGCGTGGTGGTTCTGTACGCCTTGGCCGTCGGGCTCTGGTTCATGAGCCAGGAGCAGGCCTGGAAGACGGCGGCGAAGAAGTACGCGGCGGCGGAGAAGAAGACGCTTTCCGAGAAGAAGCTCATCTCCCAGCGGCAGAAGTGGAACGATGCCTATGAGGAGGAGCGCGAGAAGATGCCGGTCTTTTCGGAGGACGCCAAGGACGTGGACACGCACTGGCTTAGCCGCATGGACGCGCTGGCGCAGGAGTGCAACGTGGCGATTTCCCAGCGTCAGGCCGGACAGCAGGTGGAGGCGGGGGACGTCTTTGAGCTGCCGATCGACGTGAAGCGCTGGGAGGCCTCGACCTCGGCGCTCGTGAAGTTCATGCATGCGCTCGAATCTGAGAAGGAGGCGATGTTCGATGTGCGTGAGATTTCGGTGAAGCCCTCGTCGCATAAAGGCTATCTCACGGGTTCGTTCAAGCTCGCCTGCGCGTACATGCGGGGGGAGAAGGAGGAGTAGGTGGGAGTTTGGCGTTTCGAGTTTCCAGCTTGGAGTTAGGAGTTTAGAGTTTAGAAGAGAAAATGAGGGTTTAACAGGAGTGGACAACATGAGAAACAGAATCATTTTCATTGTGGCGCTGTTGGTGGCAGGGATGGCCTTGGCGCAGAACCGGCCGAATCTGCTGAACCGTCGGGGTCTGAGCGGAAACAACCAGCCGCGCAACGGCGCGCAGAGGCAGGAGGCCCAGCCTCAGATGACGCGAGAGGACCTGAAGTCCGTGCCGCGCGGTACGAATGGCGTGCCGGCGCTTGCGTTCAACCAGGCGCCGATCGAACTTGTTTTGGAGGCGTACGCCGCCGAAATCGGGAAGACGATCATCCCCGCGCCGGATCTTCCGAAGGCGACGATCACGCTCCGTTCGTTGGAGGATCAGGTGCTGACGAAGGAGGAGTACCTTGAGGCGATCGAGGTGACGCTTACGATGAATGGCGTGGTGCTGGATCCGCGCGGCGAGAAGTTTCTGCGCGCGCTCCCGCGCAAGGGGGTGCGGGCGCAGGGTATCCCGCTTTTGATGCAGGAAAAGGGCAACCTTCCCGAACAAGGGCGCGTGGTGAGCCAGATGATCCAGTTCAAGAACATCGATCTTGAAGAGGCGCAGAAGGCGTTGGAGGGCTTCAAGGCGGCGGAAACGACCTTTCAGACGTTCGAGCGCACGAACGCGATTCTCGTGACCGATACGCAGGAGAACATCAACCGCATGCTTGAGGTCATCCGGGCGATCGACGTGGCCACGCCTGTCCTTGAAGACGTGTTCGTGCGGCAGGTGGAGTATGCCCTCGCCACCGACATCAAGACGCATCTGGAGGAGATCGTGAAAGCGGCGCAGGAGGAGAGCCAGCCGAAGAAGAGCGGCCCCAAGCAGAGCGGCGCGCCTGGTTTCGGCAGCTCCTCGTCGACGCCGTTGCGCACAGGGCTCCTCAATCTCAACAATCGCCCGGGCATGCAGAAGCCGGAGCCGGTCAAGACTCCCACTGCGAATTTCGTGGCGGAGGTGTCGGATGCCGACCGTGGTATGATCCGCGGCAAGGTGCTGATCCTCGCCGACGAGCGTTCCAACAAGCTCATCATCATCACCCGCAAGTCGAACATGGACTTCTTCGACAAGGTGATCAAGACCCTGGACGTGGAGACGACGCCCGAGGTGCAGATCGAAGTGATCCGTCTCAAGTACGCCGAGGCGGAGGACGTGGAGCAGATGCTCAACGACCTGATCGGCGCCTCCAGCTCTTCCTCGCAGAGCAAGAACAACCAGAACGCCAATACGCAGAGGGGCGGTGCGGCGAACAGCAACCTGACGCGCGGAACGACTCAGACGAGCGCCCAGCGCCGCACAGGCTCTTCCAACAGCCCGACGTTCCAGAACGCGAACGCGTCGCGCCTCGGCGAGCTCAACAAGGACAACGTGAAGGTCCTCGCCGACAAGCGCATCAACGGCATCGTCGTGATGGCCCGCAAGGCCGACATGCGCGCCATCCGCGAGGTCATCGACAACATGGACGTCAAGCTCTCGCAGGTGCTCATCGAGACGGTCATCATCGAGATTTCGCTTGGCGATGACCTCAAGACAGGCATCGACTGGGTGCAGAGAGGGCGGGCACAGGGTTTTGCCAGGATGACGGACAGCAACGGGCGCCCCTTGTCCCATATGTATGAAACGGCAACAGGCAATTATCTGGGAATTGGATATGATGGGCAGAGTTATCAGAAAGCGGATAATACAACACTTCCGGCCACCGATATTACATTCGTTGATGCCATGACGAGTGTGTTGAAGCGCGGCGATCT
Organism: uncultured bacterium; assembly: GCA_902779565.1. GTDB lineage: Bacteria > Verrucomicrobiota > Kiritimatiellia > RFP12 > UBA1067 > UBA1731. Next base: position 3,246 of record CACZCD010000150.1, read on the forward strand.
CGTAAACAATGGTCATTACGCCCTTGGCGGCGGTGGCAACGGTCTTGCCAATGCCGGTTCGGCAATTGGACAATTGTTCACAAATGGAGCCGAAGTGGTGGGCTTTGGACAGATGACGCCAATCGGCGCAGGAGTCAACTACTTTCTGAAATCAGACAAGTTGAATCTCTCAGCAATTATTCAAGCGTCGAAGAAGGATAACCGGGCAAAATACATCGCGTCCCCAGTTGTGATGACCGTGGACAACAAAGAGGCGACGATTGATGCCACGGAAAACAGACAGTTCCTGACGGGGTGGACTTCCGTGTCCGGAAGCTACGCCGGGAGTTCTATGCCGTCTCCGAACTACAGCGCGAAGGATATCGGAATCAAAATCAAGGTGACACCGAAAATCAATCCGAACGGGACTGTCATGTTGACGGTGGAGGAGGAATATTCCAGATTTGTGGAAGGCGGGCAGTCCATGTTGCAACCCACAGGCGCAACCTATACGCCCGTCGATGTTGACCTGGCTGTGGAGCGTAAAATGTCGGCGGATGTCCGGCTTGAGAATATGCAGACTGTGGTGTTTGGCGGACTGGTTGAAACGTCCAAGTCGGAGAGCGAGACAGGTATCCCTATCCTGAAGGACATCCCATGGATCGGCAAGTGGCTTTTTGGGTCGGTCAGCCAGTCCGAGAGCCGCAAGGAGTTGCTTGTGTTCATGACGCCGTACGTGCTTGACAGCGAGGAGTCGGCACAGCTGGAGGCGCTTCGCCGCAAGAAGGCGCTTTCCGATCCCAATCCGTGGGAAGATCACGGGTGGTCGGCGTCGCCCTTGGCGGATCCCGTGTCGCGCAAGGAGCAGCTCCGTCGGTTCAAGGATGAATGGAAGAAGCAGGATGAGGAGCGCCAGACGAAGCTCGCCATCGAAAAGGCGAAAATGGAGCGTGCTCGGAATCTCGAGAAGATGTCGGAAGAGGAGCGCAAGGCGTGGATTGAGATTCACAAGGATGAACTGGAGAAGGAGCAGAAAGAGGCGTTCGAGAAGCAGGTCGAGGAACAAGAGGATCTCCGGAACTTCGTCGAGGGCCTTAAGAAGAAGGATCTTGAGAAGGCCGAGAAGGAGATCAAGGCCGCTGATGATGCCGCTGTGCGCTCGAACGAGTACCACAAGTTCATCGAGGATCGCCAGAAGGAGGGCAAGCCCCTCCCTGTCGGCGAAACCCTCAAGCGTGATGCCGAAGCGCTGAAAAAAGCGGCAGATGGCGAGAAGAAGGGGCCTGATTCTGAAAAATGAAAAACGCAGCAATCATCTTCGTGGCGCTGATTCTGGCCGGAGCCGGGGCCTATACGGTCGTGCGCCGGAACGAATTGAAGAATCAGGCGCTTGAGATCGAGGCCCGCAAGGCGGAGGCGGCGCAGAGGAAGGCCGAAGCCAACAAGAAAACGGCGGATGCTGAGGCGAAGAAGGCCAAGGACGATGCCGCCGCCGCGAAAGCGAAGGCCGAAGCGGCCAAGGATGAGCGGCAGGCGAAGCTGGCGGCGGAGTCCGAGGCGAGGGAGCTGGCCAAAGCCAAGACTGAGGAGGCGCGGAGGGCGGAGGCGGTCGCGAAGACGGCAGCCGAAAACGCCAAGCGGGCGGAGAGTGAGCGAAAGGCCGCCGAGGCGAAGAAAGCCGAGGCGGAAGCGCGCGCCGAGTATGCGTCGGCGACCAATGCCGCACGCCAGGCGGAGCTTCAGACGGCGCTGGCGGCCGCGCATCTCGTGGAGCTGGATCTCCAGAAGATTCTGGCCACGAGCAATGTGCTTGCGCTTCAAAAGGCCGACTACGCCACGAAGCTCGCTGAGGTGGAGAAGCTGCAGGAGGAGCTGCGTCGACGGGAGGAGGAGACGCGGCCGAACAAGACGCTTCAGCAGCTGATGGAGCAGAACGAGGCGGCGCGCGAGGCGGAACTGGCGGAGATGGCCAAGAAGGATGCCCTGTACGCCGAGGAGGAGGCGGCGCGCCGCCGCATTCTCCGTGAGGGTGTGCCGGCCGCGCCAAAGAAGCCCTTGTCTGCGACCGACAAGAGACTTGCTGCTGCGCGCGGGGGGATTGACGATCTGGAGGCCAAAAGTCGTGCAGCCGTGGAGAAGCGGATCGTGGCGCGCCTGGAGCCATTGATCCGTCAGGCGGCAAAGGATGGTCGCATGGATGATGCGGAGGCTTATCTCAATGCCCTCAAATCGCTTGTCCCAGATTACGGGAAGTGAGCGTTTGGAGGTTTAGAAGTTTGGAGGTTTAGAGGTTTGGAGGCTGGCGTCTCGAGTTTAGAGTTTCCAGTTTAGAGTTGATTCAAAGCATTAACTGGAAACTGGAAACTGGGAACTGGAAACTCGAAACGAAATTCGAGCATGCGACATGGGTTGAGATATAATGTCGGAAGACTAGCATGCGAGCACGCGAGAGCCGTGCGCGAGACCTGCGCGCTACTGGGCGAGACTGTCGTGCGCGGATTGGTCATGCTTGTCAAGCCTCGCCAGTTCCGCTTCGGCGACTGCGCGCTGGCGTTTGAGCGCGCGGGGTTCGATGGTCTACCGATCACCACGCTCGTGGGGCTTCTCCTGGGACTTATCCTCGCATTCGAGTCGGCCGCGAGCTTGAAGACGTTCGGCGTGGAGGTCTATGTGGCGGACCTGATCGCGATCGGACTCTTCCGGGAGCTGGGGCCGCTCATCACCGCCATCATTCTTGCCGGGCGCTCGGGCAGCGCGTTTGCCGCCGAGATCGGCACGATGAAGGTGGACGAGGAGTTGGACGCACTCACGACGATGGGGCTGCCGCCGGTGCGGTTCCTCATGCTGCCGCGCATGGTGGCGGCCGCCGCCGTGATGCCGGTGCTGACGGTCTTCGCGGAAATGGCGGGACTGATCGGCGGATGCCTTGTGCTTCAGATCATGGATGTGCCGGCCAGCGTCTTTTGGAAGCATGTGATTTCCTCCTCGTCGGTCTTCATGATTGTGTTTGGACTCGCGAAGGGGGCGCTTTTTGGGCTGCTGATCGGATTCATCGGCTGCGCGTCGGGCATGCGCACGAAAAACACGGCGGATGGCGTGGGCGTGGCGGCGACGAATGCCGTCGTGGGCGGCATCGTGGCCATCGCCGTCACGGATGGACTGCTCGCGGTCGCGTGCTATATTTTGGGGGTGTAGTTTGGAGTTTAGAGTTTCCAGTTTAGAGTTTGGAGTTTAGGGAAAGCAGATGGCTGAACCTGTCATAGAGCTTGAGCATGTGAGCGCGGGATATCCCGGGGTGGAGATCCTGGGCGATGTCTCTTTTTCGGTGAACGAGGGGGAGATCTTCGTGCTGCTTGGTGGCTCGGGGTGCGGAAAGTCGACCATCATGCGGCACATGATCGGACTGAATCCGGTCTTGGGCGGAACGTTGCGGGTTCTGGGGATGGAGATGAACCGGAAGAACCGCCCGAAGATCCTTCGTCGGATCGGCGTGATGTACCAGAGCGGCGCGCTTTTTGGGAATATGACGTGTCTTCAGAACGTGATGCTGCCGCTGGAGGAGTTCACGAAGCTGGGACGGAAAGCACGCGTGAGGAAGGCCCAAGATCTGCTGGGACAGGTCGGTCTCGCGGATGCCGCCGGGAAGATGCCCGCCGAGATCTCGGGCGGTATGAAGAAGCGCGTGGCGATCGCGCGGGCTCTGGCGCTCGATCCCGAGATCATCTTCTTGGACGAGCCGAGCGCCGGACTCGACCCCATCACGTCCAGCGCGCTGGATGACTTGATCCTGAAGATACGCGCGGCGCGCGGCACCACGTTTGTGGTCGTCACCCATGAGCTGCCGAGCATCTTCAAGATCGCGGACCGTTGTGCGATGTTCGACAAGGCGCGCCATGGAATGATTGCGCTTGATTCTCCCACGGCGCTCCGCGACACGACCGATGACGAGTTCGTGAAAAGATTCTTTTCAAGGGAATCGCGTGATGACCCCTCACACGGAGAATGACTGTTCTTCCACTTTTCCACCTTTCCACCTTTCCACTTTTCCACCTTTCCACTTCACTAATCACTAACCACTAACGACTGAAAAACATGGCAAACGACAACGAGGCAAGTTTTGCGAAGATCGGCGCGTTCATTATCTTCGGCGTTGTGCTGATCGCTGGGGTGCTTGTGTACCTGGGCGGCGTGGGCGGCAAGAAGCGCGAATATCTTGTGGAGACGTACTTCAGCAACGACGTGAGCGGGTTGGATGTGGGAAGCGCCGTCAACTTCCGGGGTGTACGCATTGGTGCCGTGAAGGAGATCTCCTTCATCGGAATCAAGTACGGGAAAATGGCGCCAAATTTTGCGCGGAACATTTACGTGCTCATGGCGCTCAACTCCAAGATCTTCCAAGGGCCGGAGTCTGCCGAGAGCATCGAAGGCAGCATGCAGCGCATGGTCGCGCACGGGTTGCATGCCACGGTGACGGCTTCTGGTATCACAGGGCTTTCGCGCATCGAGCTGAATTTCCCGAAGACGGAGGTCGTGGACGAGAAGATCCCCTGGAAGCCGGAGCACCTGTTCGTCCCGCCGGCGCCGTCCATCCTCGAGAGCGCCGCCGACAGCGCGACCAAGGTCCTGAACCAGCTCAACAAGATGGATTTCGTTTCGGTGTGGAGTAATGTCGTCCGCCTGGCGGGGAGTGCCGCTGATGTGTGCGAGAGCGCAAACGATCTCATCGACTCCCAGAAGGGGCGCATTAACGACACGCTTCAGAATCTCGATGGCGCGGTTTCATCGCTGCGCACGTTCGCGGAGACG
>CACZCD010000150.1:8037-16539 GCA_902779565.1 uncultured bacterium
AGACGATAAGCGACAATCCGTCGCTGCTGCTCCGTCCGCGCGACGCCGAGCCGCTGCCGGAGACGAAGTGACGGATGGTAGAGGGAAGAGGGAAAAGGGAAGAGGGAAGTGGGAAGAGGATGAATGAAAGCAAAGAAAGGGAACAGGGTGGAAAGGATGAATAGGGGCAGAACGCTGTTGGCGGCTCTTGTGGCGATGGGGATCTGCGCTGGGATAGCGCAGGCGGCAGACTTTACGCCGGCGGAGCGAACCGGCGCGGCCATCCAGAAGGCGATCGATGCGGCGTTTGCGGCCGGCGGTGGGCGCGTCGTCCTGGAGCGTGACGCCATCTATCCCAGCGGTACGCTCTATCTGAAGAGCCACGTTGAACTGCATGTGCCGGAGGGGGCGGTGATTCGGGGTGGCGGCTCGTCCGCCGACTATGACGATGTGGACGATCCCCGGATCGGACGCAAGCCTGAGAAGTCCACCAAGGTGTTCATCGCGTGCTTGGACGGCGAGGACGTGTCCATCACGGGCAAGGGCGCCATTGACGGGCAGGGCGTGAAGTTCTACGACACCACGACGGTCCTGTGGGGACGCTTCTACCAGAAGCCGCCGCATCCGCGGCCCCGCATGATCGAGTTCTTCAACTGCCGGAACGTGCGATTCGAGGACATCACCTTCAAGGATAGCCCCGGCTGGACCTGCTGGATCCGGCAGTGCGAGAACGTCACGGCCGAGCGCGTGACCATCTGTGGCGATCAGAAAATGATCAACAACGACGGCTTCCACATGGACAGCTGCAAGCATGTGCGCATCCGCCATTGCAACCTGAAGACTGGGGACGATTGCGTGATCATGCGCGCGATCCGCGCGCCCGGCGGCGAGATGTCGGTCTGTGAAGACATGGTGGTGGAGGACTGCGTCCTCAACAGCGCGTGCCAGTGCATCCGTCTCTCCTGTCCGTCCGACGGCACGATCCGCCATGGCGTGTTCCGCAACCTCAAGATGAGCGGGTTCAACGGCGTGCTGTCGGCCCATCCCGTGCGGTATCTGCTCGATGGCGAACACGGGAGCTGCAAGATGGAGGATATCACCGTGGAGAACTGCGACATCGATGTGGCGGGATCGCCCATTGTGTTCGATGTGAACCCGGGCGTCACCCTTCGGGAGTTCGGGAATGTCACGTTCCGGAATGTGCGCTTGAAGGCGAAGAATGCGATTAAGCTGCTCGGGACGGGTGATACCGTGCTGCGCAACATCCGCTTTGAAAACGTGACGGGCACCATCGAAGCCGAGACGCCGATCCAAGTTTCCAACGTGTCGGGCGTGACGTTCGACCGCTTTACGGTGAGTTCGGGCGCCGGCAAGAAGACGCCGCCCGCAAAGAATACCTCCGATGGCTGGGAACGCGGACTCTAAACTCTTGTGGTACAATACACAGAATAAATTGAAGGAAAGGTTGTTTCGAAATGCAGCTGATAACCGATGAGATACGGAAATCCATGGCGGGATCGTCCTGGATCCGCAAGATGTTCGAAAAGGGACTTGAGCTCAAGACGAAGTACGGCGCGGAGGCCGTCTGCGATTTCTCGCTCGGCAATCCCGACGTGCCGCCACCCGCGGCGGCGAAGGAGGCGCTGGAGGGAATCGCCGCTCAGGCGATCAAGCCGCTTGGTCTCGGCTACTGCCCGAACGCCGGCATCCCGGCGGTGCGCGCGGCGATGGCGGACTACATCAACCGGCAGCAGGGCCTTGAAGACGCGGCTGTGAAGTGTACGGCCGACCAGGTGATCATGACGGTCGGCGCGGCGGGCGCGCTCGTCGCATTCTTCCGCGCGGTGATCGAACCGGGCGACGAGGTCGTGTGCCCGGCGCCGTACTTCGTGGAGTATGCGAGCTATTGCGGACATTTCGGCGGCGTGCTGAAGGCGGTGCCGTCGAAGAGCGACGATTTCTCGCCGGACATCGACGGTCTGGCGGCGGCGATCACGCCGAAGACGCGGGCGATTCTCGTCAACTCACCGAACAACCCGACCGGCGCGATCTACTCCGCCGAGACGATGCGTCGATTGGCGGCACTCGTCGATTCCGTGAACGCCGAGCGCGGCGAGTCGGGGCGTCCGCTCTATCTCCTTTCCGACGAGCCGTACCGGGCGTTCGCCTACGATGGCGCGACGGTCGTACCCGTGCTGCCGCTCACGAAGTGGGGGATTGCGCTCGGTTCGTTCTCCAAGACGCTCTCACTCGCCGGCGAACGTGTCGGCTACATGGCGCTCAACCCCGCGATGCCGGAGGTCGGGACGCTGTCCGCCGCCGTCACGCTCACGAACCGCACGCTCGGCTACGTGAACGCGCCTGTCATCGGGCAGCGTCTGGCGGCGCAGCTACTGAACGCAACGGTGGATCTGGGGATCTACGACCGCCGCCGGAAGCTGATGGCGGAGGTGCTGTCTGCCGCCGGCGTCGAATTTGCGATGCCGAAGGGCGCGTTCTATTTCTTCCCGAAGGCACCGGGTGGGGATGACCTTGCTTTCACGGATGTGCTTCTCGAAGAGAAGATCCTCGTGGTGCCGGGGCGCGGCTTCGGCGGACCGGGACACGTCCGCCTTTCCTGCTCGGTCGATGAACGGATCATCGCCCGGTCGGCGGAAGGGTTCAAGCGTGCCGTCGCGAAGATGGCGTAAGGAGCGCGTCCGGACATGGGCGGTGACGTGAATTTCAATCCCTCCTTCTACTGGCCCTTCGTAAAGTTGGGCGCCACCGACGTGTGGCGCCACAAGACGCGTTCGTTCCTGACAATGCTCGGCATGGTGTTCGGCGTCGGCTCCGTGATTGCGATGCTGGCGGTCGGCGAGGGCGCGAGCCAGCAGGCGCTGGAGTCCATCAAGCGGCTCGGCAGCCAGAACATCCTCGTCTCGAGCGTGAAGCCGGTCTCCGACGCGGCGAACGCGACGACGGTCTCGAAGCAGGCTTCGCTCGCCGTGTACGGTCTTCTGTATGAGGATGAGGCGCGCATCCGCGAGACGGTGCCGGGCGTGGCGGACACCGTCCCTGCCCGGATGGTGCGCCGCGACGCGCGCTTCCATGACCGGGGACTCGAGCTGCGCGTGGTCGAGACGGTGCCGACCTGGTTCGAGGTGGTGAAGCGTCCGCTGCTGGCCGGGCGTGTGCTGACGGCACACGACAACCAGGCGCGCGCGAACGTGTGCGTGCTCACGGAGTTCGGGGTGCGAAAACTCCTCTCCGCCGAAAAGATGGTCGGGCAGCGCATCCGTATCGGAAGCGGCGTGTTCGAGGTGGTCGGCATCGTGAAGAACGAAGAGGGCGGCAACGTGCGCGCACCGGATTCGGATGCGGACGTGTACATCCCGATGGCTACTGGCAGCCGGCTGTTCGGGATTGCTTCGCTGCGGTTTGTCTCGGGTTCGCGTCAGGGCGAGAAGGTGGAGCTGTCGCAGATCATCGTGCGGATGAAGTCCACGCAGGTGGTGGAGGCGGGCGCGAAGGCGGTGGAGGCGGTGTTGAAGCGGTTCCACAAGAAGCCGGATTACAAGATCGACGTGCCGTTGTCGTTGCTGCGCGAGGCGGAGAAGACGAAACGCACCTACAATATCGTGCTGGGGGCAATCGCCGGCATCTCCCTGCTGGTGGGCGGCATCGGCATCATGAACATCATGCTCGCCTCCGTCACCGAACGCACGAAGGAGATCGGCATCCGCCGCGCCATCGGCGCGCGCAAGAGCCGCATCGTTCTGCAGTTCCTGATCAACACGTGCGTCCTCTCGCTCGGCGGCGGTCTTGCCGGTCTGCTGGTGGGGGTGACGATTCCGGTCATCATCACGTTCTTCACCGGCATGCCCACCGTGATCCGTGCGTACTCGATGTTTTTGGCCTTTGGCATTTCGGCGGGCATCGGCATCGTGTTCGGGCTCTACCCCGCCCTGCGTGCCGCCTCGCTGGATCCGATCGACGCCCTTCGTCACGAATGAGATGTGGAGATTCGGACGCGAATCGTGTATAATACGGCACCAAAAGATGGGAGGTATCGATGAACATCCTGCAGACATTCATTGAAGGCGTGATTTCCTTCGTGTCGCCGTGCATGTTGCCGCTTCTGCCCGTTTATGTGACGTACTTTGCCGCCGGCGAGGCGGGGCGCGGCACGGTGTTGGCGCGCGCATTCGCGTTCATGGTTGGCTTCACCACGGTGTTTGTGTCGTTGGGCGTGTTCGCGGGTTCGCTCGGCGCCGCGCTCGCCGCCCACCGCACGGCGGTGAACGTCGTCTGTGGCGTGCTGGTGATCGTGTTCGGGCTTGGCTATCTGGGACTGTTTCGTCTGCCGTTCACGGGCATGAAGAGCGGGCGCACCCCAACGAGCGTCATCTCCGCGTTTCTGTTCGGTCTCATCTACTCCGTCAGTCTGACGCCGTGCGTCGGGGCGTTCCTGGGTGCGGCGCTCATGCTGGCCGCCTCCGAGGGCGGCGCGCTGAAGGGGGCCGTGCTGCTCCTTTCGTACTCACTCGGTCTCGGCGTGTCGTTCGTCGTCTCGGCCGTTCTGCTCGGCCGGTTCCGTTCGGCGTTTGGTTTCATCAAGAGCCGCTACAACATCATCAATCCCATCTGCGGGGGGCTGCTCCTGCTGTTTGGCGTGTGGATGATCGTCTCGCCCTGGTTCAAGGCGGCGGCCGAGAACGCCGCAACGGTAACGAATTCAACAAGCAACACAAACGAAAAGGAGAAGAACATGGAAATCGAACTCACGTCAGCCAATTTCGAGGCCGAGGTGCTGAAGTCGGATAAGCCGGTGCTGGTGGACTTCTGGGCGCCGTGGTGCGGACCGTGCAAGATGCTCGCGCCGTTTGTCGCCGAGATCGCCGCGGAGAAGGCGGGGCAGATCAAGGTCGGGAAGGTGAATGTGGACGAAGCGCCGGATCTCGCCGCGAAGTACGGCATCAACAGCATTCCCGCGCTCTTCCTCTTCAAGGACGGCAAGGTGGCGGCGCAGGCCGTCGGCTTCATGCAGAAGCCCGACCTCGAACGTTTCATTTCTCAGTAACGACTACCAACTGCCAACTATCAACTATCAACTTCTATCCAAGGAGTATCTAAACATGTTCTGCAAAAAAACGATCTGGCTTGCGTTGTCATCCGCCGTTGTCTTCGGCTCGGCGTTCGGTCAGCTGTCTGTGACGCCGGCCTTGCCCGAGAGGGGCTGGACCCACAAGATGTGGCTGCCGCGCTTCGACGAAAAGAAGGCGCTCGCGGCGCAGGGCGGGTACGACATCGTGTTTCTGGGCGATTCGATCACCCATGGATGGGAGACGCGCGGCGCGGAGGTGTGGGCGAAGAACTTTGCGGAGGGACCGTACAAGGCGCTCAACTGCGGCTTCTCCGGTGACCGCACCGAACATGTGCTCTGGCGTCTCGACCACGGACAGCTCGCGGACCTCAAGCCCCGCGCGTTCGTTCTCATGATCGGCACCAACAACACCGGTCACCGCGATGCCGAGACCGAACCGCCGACGGATACGATCCTCGGTATCCAGGCCATTCTGGGCCGCCTCGAGCAGTCCTATCCCGAGGCCAAGGTCATTCTGCACCCGATCTTCCCGCGCGGTGCCACCACGAACGATCCGCTCCGCGTGCGCAACGATCTCGTCAACCGCGAGATCCGCGCCTTTGCGGACGGCAAGCGGGTGCTGTGGTGCGACTTCAACAGCCGCCTGCTCACGCCGGACGGTGTGCTTGAAAAGACCCTTGCGCCCGACCTGCTCCATCCCGGCGCCGCCGGCTACGAAATCTGGGCGGAGGCGCTGAAGCCGTATCTCGACTATGCGCTCGGTCGTTCCCCCAAGGCGCCGAAATCGGCCGCCGCCCCCGCGCCCACCGCGCTGCCCAGCGGTCTCCCCGTCGCCGTCACGCCGCGGATCAAGGGCTACTGGCTGGGCAACCCGAAGAAGAAGGTTCGGCCACGCATTCGTGAGAAGCGTGCCGAACAGTGCGCCAACATTGAGCGCTATTATGACGCGATCCTGATCGGCGATTCGATCACCCATCACTGGGAGAAAGATAACGGGAACAGTGCGGTGTTCGCGGAGAAGTTTGCGGGCTACAAGATTCTGAACGCCGGCTTCGGTGGCGACCACACGCAGAACGTGCTATGGAACGTGCTGCATGGCGGTCTCCTCGATGGCGTCCACACGCGGCTTATCACGCTCATGATCGGTACGAACAACACGTGGAGAGATTCTGCTGAAGACATTGCCGCCGGCATCGCCGCTTGCGTGAAGGCCATCCGCGAAAAGCAACCGCAGGCAAAGCTGCTTCTCATGCCGATCCTGCCGCGCGAGGTCGCGCATAAGCGCGGTGAGCGTGACTACACGCGCAAGAACGGCGAGATGGTCCTGCCGAAGCAGGCCAAGGTGAACGAACTCATCCGCTCGCTTGCCGACGGCAAGGACGTGATCTGGTTCGACCTCACCGCGAAGTTCCTCGATTCCGAGGGCATGCCCGATATCAACCTGCTCCCCGACGGCACCCATCCCAACGCGGCGGGCTACACGGTGTGGGCCGACGCGCTTCTGCCCTACCTCAAGGAATTCTGCGGGGCACGATAGGAGTCAAACGAAATGACGCGCAAAACACTCGGGTTGTTCGCGGGGGTGAGCCTTCTCGCCTCGCTTCCGGCGGGTCTCGCCGCCGGCGCGGCGGAGAACATCGCGCTTGGCAAGCCGTACACGTTCAGCGTGCCGCCGAACTACAAGCTGTGCACCGATGCCGGGGACAAGACCGACCTCACGGACGGAAAGTACACGAAGGGGTACTTCTGGACGCAGAAGAGCACCGTGGGCTGGAGTCTCGGCTGGTGCGGGATCGGCGAACGCTCGGTGACGGTCGATCTCGGGAAGGATGAGCCGATCGCGGGCTTCTCCTGGAATCTCGGTGCGGGTTCTGCGGGCGTCACGTGGCCGGAACTCGTGTTCGTGTACGTGAGCGCGGACGGCAAAGAATGGAACTTCGTGGGCGACCTCTATGCGATCAGCAAGAAGGAGAACGGCGCGCCGCCGGAGGACGGCTACGGCCTCTACCGCGCACACTCCTTGCAGATGCCGTGCCATGGGCGGTACGTCACGTTCCTCGTGGGCGGCGGCAGTTTCGTGTTCGTGGACGAGCTCGAGGTTTACAGAGGTCCGCAGTCGAATCTCCTGAAGCGGCCAGCCGACGAACCCGTGAAGAGCGTGCGCGACCATTTTGTGCAGTTCCGCATGAGGCGGCTCGCGCTCGCCGACATGGAGAAGGTGGTGGCGCGCGCAGGGACGGTCGCCGAGCGTGCATGGCCGGATGTCCTGAAGTCCATCTACCTGTTCAACGCGCAGGTGGCGCGTGCCAAGGGCTTCACGAAGCCGTTCCTCTGGTGCTGCGAGCGCTGGGACAACGTCGATATGGGCGGAATCGTTCCGCCGGGCGGCGATGTGGGCGGCGCGGTCGCCGTGAGAATGATGCGCGGCGAGACGCGTGCCGCCGCCGTGAACCTCTCGAACCCGACCGATACCGACCTCGCGTTCACGGTGTCGGTGGAGGGTCTGCCGGCGGCGGCGAACATCGACTGCCGCGAAGTGATGTTCACCTGCACGAAGGCCGGCCGTCGCGTCTCGGGTGCGTTGAGACCGGGCGAGGGCCAGAAGGTCTCGTTCACGGTTCCGGCCGGCACCGTGAAACAGGCGTGGATCTCGTTCGTCAAGCCGATGGCGAAGGCCGGTACGTACCGCGGGAAGGTGGTCGCGACGGCGGCGGGATTCTCGGCCGAGAAGGAGATCGCGCTCACGCTTTCGCCGCTCGTGTTCCCGGCGCGCCCGCGCCTGCATGTGGGTGGCTGGGACTATGTGAACGGCGGCAACAAGACCTTCCGCGCGCCGGGCAACCTCGCCGGTAAGATGCGCGAGATGAAGGCGATGCATGTCGATACGCCGTGGGCCTCGTCGGGCGCGGCGCCGAAGGGGGCGAAGTTCGGCAAGGAAGGCGAGTTGCTCAACGCCGACAAGCTCGACTACAGGGAGTGGGACGACTGGATTGCGCTCTGGGGCGACACGGCACGCCAGTTCTGCGTGTTCATGCCCGGCGGCGACAAGTTCCACGGAGAGAAGATGGGCACGCCGCGCTTCAACAGGATGGTGGGCGAATACATGCGCGCCTGGTACGAGCACGCCGCGCAGAACGGACTGAAAGGGCGCACCGTGTACGTGCTGACGGTGGACGAACCGCGCACCGACGAGATGGACGTGCGGTTCGTGGCATGGGCGAAGGCGATCAAGGGCACGGGCTTCAAGGTGTACATCGATCCGGACCGCAGGGAGGCCCAAAAGACGGCGCCCGGCGTGTACGATTTCGGCGACGTCATCTGCCCGAAGTCGCTGAACGTGTGGATGGGCGCGTCGGAGGACTTCCACCGGGAGATCGCGCAGCGTCCGGGCAAGGAGCTGTGGCTCTATTCGTGCAGCGGGCCGTCACGGACATTCG
>CACZCD010000151.1 GCA_902779565.1 uncultured bacterium
ACCATCCTGGACTTCGGCTGCGGCAAGAGCTATCTGACCTTCATCCTCTACTACTACTTCGCCGTCAAGTGCGGTCTGGAGTTCGGCGTGCAGGTTCGCCGGACGCAGGAGCCGGCCGATTTCGGCCTCCAGCTCGGCGTCGGAGAAGGCCTCGTAGAGGGGGCGGGCGCGGTTCTGCATCTGGTCGTCCGGCTTAGCGAGGTCCTCGCGTGCCAGTTCGACGCAGAGTCGGAAGAGCTGGAGCTTGTCGTGCTTCTTGAGGAGTGAGACGAGCGCCTCGAAGGCGATGAGGTCCCCGAAGGAAGCCATGTCGATGCCGTAGCAGTCGGGATAGCGGATGGGCGGCGCGGACGAGGCGACGACGATCCGTTTGGGGCCGAGCCGGTCGAGCATCGGAAGGATCGCGTTCTTCATCGTGTTGCCGCGCACGATGGAGTCGTCCAGCACGACAAGCGTATCGTTTTCGCCGACAAGTCCGTAGGTGACATCATAGACATGCTTGTAGAACTCGCGGCGGGCGGCGGCATCTGCGATGAAGGTGCGGAACTTCGCGTCCTTCACGGCAATCTCGCCGAAGCGGGGAGGTTTTATCTCACGCAGAGACGCAGAGAGAAAAGATCTCCTGAACAGCTCTTCCAAGAGGCCGTGGAAGGCGATGCGGGCGGAGTTGGGGATGTAGGAGAAGAAGATGTCCTCAATCGGCGCATTGGCCGCTTTCAGGATCTGCGGCACGAGCGCAGCCCCCAGCGCTTTGCGTTCACGGTGGATGTCGGCATCGTTGGCGCGCGAGAAATAAATCCTCTCAAAGGAACACGGGCGAACAGACAAGTTATTCAGCCGTGTAGAACGTGTAGAAACGTGCAGATCAGAAGCGTTGCCTTCTACACGTTCTACATGTTCTACACGGTTCAAATCAACAAACTCGACCATCCCTTCCGGCAAGACGACAAGCGCTTCGCCGGGCGGAAGCTCCTTCACCGCCTCGGGCGGCACGTCGAACGCCGCCTGAATCGCGGGGCGCTCGCTCGCGACAACCGCCACATCATCGTCGATGTAATAGAAGCCCGGACGGATGCCGTGCGGGTCGCGTGTCGCGAACGCCCAGCCGTCGCCCGTCATGCCGCACAGCGTCCAGGCGCCATCGGCGTTGGCGAGCGCGGAGGAAATCGCACGGGCGACGGGCGGGCGCGCATCCTCCTGCGTTCCCGTTGCGGCGGACGCGGATGACCGTCCTCTCAGCTCTTTCGCGATCAGTTCGCAGATGAGATAACCGTCGGCCTTGCTCGTCGGGAACGAACCGTGCTGGCTGTAGTCCTCGAAAAGTTCGGCGGCGTTCGTGAGGTTGAAGTTCCCGGCCAGAAGGACCGTGTGCGCAAGTTCGCTCGATTCATGCAAGAACGGATGGCAGAACGTCACGTTGTTCTTCCCGAACGTGGCATAGCGCAGATGACCCAAGAAGATTCTTTCCTGCAGCGGTGCCGCGTCGCGGAGATTGCCTTCGCTCGGCGCTTCGGCGTCTCGGCGGGAACTGTCCCGTCGCGCGATCATGCCGAGCATATCGACGAGCGGTGTCGCTGATGCCGACTTGTAGATCCAGTACGGCGGCTCGCCCGGTCGGGGGTGATCGCTCAGAATCGCCACCCCGGCACCATCCTGCCCGCGGTTATGCTGCTTCTCCAAGAGAAGCGAAAGCTTTACGCCGCCATAGTCGCCTGTGGCGTACTTCTGGCGGTAGTGCTCGATGTCCTTCCGGAGAACGACAAGCGCCACCGCACATTCGTGTTTTATCTCGTCCGACATACCCAACCTCATCATAGCACATCGCGTGCCAACCCCAAACCGCCCAAACCTTTACATTTTCTGTCGTTTCGCCCCTGCCCGACGAAAAGACTATTACAAAACACGGCATGACGATACAAACAAGCCCCGGTTTGATATAATCTCCTGACATGAAATGCAAATGGCGCTATCGAACGCCGAAAGAATTTGATGACCTCCTCGTCTGTGAGGAGGACGGGGTGCTTACGGAACTCCGGTTTGAGGGTTCACGCACGGAAGGCAACCATTCGGATGTGTGTGCGATGAAGAGTGCTGAAACGCGCTCGCGCGTCAGCCGTTGGCTTGACGGCTATTTCGCGGGCGCTGCGCCCGATTGGCTGCCGCCGATGCGATTGGACGGCGCAACGCCATTTCGGCGAATGGTTTCGGAAGAGATGTTGCATCTACCGTTCGGCACGGTTGCCACCTACGGCGACATTGCCAAGCGGATCGCGGCAAAGCTTGGGAAATCCAGAATGTCCGCGCAGGCGGTCGGGGGTGCCGTCGGTTGGAATCCGATCTGCATCCTCATTCCCTGCCACCGCGTGATCGGTGCCGGCGGCAAACTCACCGGCTACGGCGGCGGTCTGAAAAACAAAATCGCTCTACTCAAACATGAAGGGGTTGAACTGTGACCTCGCCCCGCGTCCAATCAAGACGCCTCACGGCGGCGGACTATCGCGTCGATGCGGTGACGGCGGCAAAAGCGCTCATCGGTGTTTTTCTTTGCCGTCGGTTCAACGACGGTACGGTCCTCCGTCGGCGCATCACCGAGACGGAGGCCTACTGCGGCGAAGAGGATACCGCCTGTCATGCGCACAAGGGACGGACCCCTCGCACTGACGTGATGTATTCGCCCGGCGGTTGCGCCTACATCTATCTCTGCTACGGGATGCACGAAATGCTGAATATCGTGACAGGCGTTGAAGGACGTCCGGAGGCAGTGCTGATCCGCGGCATCGAGGGCGCAAACGGTCCGGGCAAGCTGACCAAGCTTCTTCAGATCGACCGCACCCTCAACCGCGAGGATCTCATCGCCTCTAAACGTCTTTGGCTTGAAAGTGACGGCGCGGTCTTCAAGTTCACCGCTGCGCCCCGCATCGGCATCGCCTACGCCTCGAAACGCGACCAATCCCGCAAATGGCGTTTCACGTCACCGGTTCATGGACATGCGTGACCGTAATGATGCATCAAGACCGCAAAACGATCCTGTCCGGTTCGGCAGGTGTCAAGAAGATATTCTTTGATTTTAGGCCACTCGTGCAAACCGCGATAATAAAACCGTTTGAGGAAATCGTCAATGATGAACGGAAGAATGCCCGCACGGAGACATTCCTTGAACATGATCAACCGCCCAATCCTGCCATTGCCGTCCTGAAACGGATGGATCGTTTCAAAGCGGACATGGAAATCGAGAATGCGCTCTAATGATGGCGGATTGCTTTCGTACCATTTCAGGAGGGCGATCATCTCGTGATGCACATCCTCGGGCTTTGCGGTTTCTACATCGTTGACGGAATTAGCAAGCTTCTTGTAATCACCTGTTGCGAACCAGGGCTTGCGGCTGTCGGAAGTGCCGTTCTTTAACTGAAGATGCAATCGCTTGATGAACGGTTCGGTCAGACGGAGCGTAAAATTCGATATGATCGTATCAATGCATCTGAAATGGTTCGCGGTCTCGACTATGTCGTTGATTGGCACATCGCCGCCAATGTCTCCGATGGTCATCGTCTCGAAAATCCACCGCGTTTGCTCATGCGTAAGCCGACTGCCCTCTATATGATTTGAATTGTACGTAAGATCAATCTGAACCTGATGATAAAGTCCGCCCTTCATGCGGCTCTCCATCTCAATCTTCAGAATCTGTCCCACATTCTTGGGCAACAGCCGTCGCCGTGGTTTCCTTGACGGCTTCACGGCACCATCTGGGATGCGCCACTCGCCCTTTTCGAGGATAGCCCCATCAACGCGCCCCAATGAACAGTAGTTCCGCACACTGCGTGCGGATATCTTCCATCTTTTGGCGACTTCCTCAACCGATAGAAAATCCATACCTTGCTCCTTGGCGGCAAATTATACCACCCAATCGGCAAAATAACAACCGGTCGGAAGGCGCAAAGTCATTCGTTATCTTGCCGATAGGCTTTATTCACACTACCAACTACCCTAGGTCTCTTGAGTAAGCAGTTGGCCAGCTCCCGGAATTCCGGCAACTGGCCAACCACTCATCATTGGCAACTAGTCCCTAGCCACTAGTCACTAATTACTAACCATTAATTACTAACCACTAACCACTAGCCACTAACCACTAACTTACTAGTACAGGAACAGCATGTCGCGGTACTTGGGAAGCGGCCAGCGGGCGTTCCCGACCTTGCGCTCCAGCGAATCGACCGTCGTGCGCAGGGCCTGCATGGCGGCCAGCGTCTCCGCATCGTCGTTGGCGTCGAGGGCTTCGTCAAGCTTCTTGATGCCACCCTTGAGCGCATCAAGTCCCGCGCCAAGCTCGACAAGCGTGTCGCGGAGCGCCGAGGTGCCGGACGAAACGCCGACCCTCTCCGCCGCCTCAAACGCCTGCGCCGTTTCGAGGTATTCCGCCTTGACGGCCGGCAGCACCATCTCACTTGCGATGTCCCGTGCGCACACGCCTTCGATGCGGACCTTCTTCGCGTATTCCTCCAGGAAGATTTCGCGGCGGCTTTCGAGTTCGCGCTTCGTCATCACGCCATACTTCTCGAAGAGCGCGGCGTTCTCCTTCTTCGCGAGCGCGGCGAGGGCGCTCGGCGTATCGGGCGCGTTGGGAAGTCCGCGCCGCTCGGCCTCCTTCGGCCAATCGGCTTCGTAGCCGTTGCCGTTGAACACCACGCGCTTGTGCGCCTTGAGCGAGGCCTGCAGAATCTTCTGAAGGGCGTTGTGGAACGCCGCGGTGTGCTGGCCGGGCTTCGCCTTGCCGGCGACCTTCGCCCGCTCCAGTTCGCCGGCGATGCGATCGACCGCCTCGGCGACAATCGTGTTCAGGACCATCATCGGTCCCGCGCAGCAGACCGACGAGCCGGGCGCGCGGAACTCGAACTTGTTGCCGGTGAACGCGAACGGCGACGTGCGGTTGCGGTCCGTCGCATCCTTCGGGATGGCGGGCAGCGTATCGACGCCGATCATCATCGTGCCCTTCGCTTCGTGCTTGGCGCTCTTCGGATTCTCGATGCGGTCCAGCACCTCCGCGAGCTGATCGCCGACATAGATGGAGATGACGGCGGGCGGCGCTTCGTTCGCGCCGAGACGGTGGTCGTTGCCCGCGCCCGCAACGGAGGCACGCAAGAGATCGGCATGGCTATCGACAGCCTCGATGACGGCGCAGAGCATTGTCAGGAAGAGCGCGTTGTCGTTCGGATCGCTGCCGGGGTCGAGGAGGTTCTTGCCGCCGTAGGCGACAGACCAGTTGTTGTGCTTGCCCGAACCGTTCACGCCCGCGTAGGGCTTCTCGTGCAGGAGGCATTTGAGCCCATGCTTCTCCGCCACGTTCCGGAGCGCATCCATCACCAGCATGTTGTGGTCGGTCGCCAGGTTCAGCTCTTCGAACTGCGGCGCCAGCTCGAACTGCGCGGGCGCGACTTCGTTGTGGCGCGTCTTCGCGGGGATGCCGAGCTTCCACAGTTCGCGCTCCACGTCGTTCATGAACGAGACAGCTGCTGCCCCTTGGCGGATGGTGCGCCGAAGAGTGTGCGGCCCGTGAGCACAAGGTCCGGACGCTTCTTCCAGTATTCCTTGTCAACGAGGAAGTATTCCTGCTCTGCGCCGAGCGTGCAGGCGGCGTGGCCCTCACCGCGGCCGAAGAGCTTCATCAGCCGCTTCAGCGACTTGTCGAGCGCCTGCATCGAGCGGAGAAGGGGCGTCTTCTTGTCGAGCGACTCTCCCGTGTAGGCGCAGAACGCCGTCGGGATGCAGAGCGTTGCGCCGTTCGAGTGGCGCTTGATGAAGGCGGGGCTCGTGGGGTCCCATGCCGTGTAGCCGCGCGCCTCGAACGTGGAGCGGATGCCGCCCGACGGGAACGACGAGGCGTCCGGTTCGCCGACGATGAGGTTCTTGCCGCTGAACTGCATGATCGGTTCGCCGTCCTTCAGTTCAAGGAAGGAGTCGTGCTTCTCGGCGGTGGAGCCCGTCATCGGCAGGAACCAGTGCGTGTAGTGCGTGGCGCCGCGATCCATCGCCCAGTGACGGATGCCGTGCGCGACCTCGCCGGCGATTGACGGATCGAGTGGTTTGCCCTCCTGAATGGTCGCCTGAAGTTTCTTGGCCGTATCTTTCGATAGGTATGTCTTGATCGCTTCATCACCGAACACATCGGCCCCGAACTCGGTTGCCGCCTTAGTCTCTTCCGTCATTGTTTGTTTTCCTTGTTGTGCGGATGCGACCATCGCATCCAACGCCGTCCCTTTAGCACAATCCGTGCCAATGAGCAAAAAACGGCAAGTAGCCGCTCAAAAAGGCCTTTCGCTTACACAGAATGTAAAATTGATTTACGGATTCATTACAAAATCATTGCTTCTCGCTCTATTCGCACTTACAGACCGATGGTAACACAATGTTCACTTCTCGTTTTCATCTCGCCTTGCGCAAATTCAACAACAATTCCCTCTGTTGCAACCGAAAAGGGGAAATGATATAATTTAAGGCCGTAAAGGGAAATGGGACATGTTGGATATGTTTCAATCCCTAAAGGAAATGCGTCTGATATAGGAGTAGCAATGGCAATAATTAACGTGTTAAAGTGGGATGCAATGCCAAACGTTTTTGCATTCCACTATCCTGACTGCGAACTTACCACGAAGTCGCAGCTTCTGGTGAAGGAATCGCAAGAGGCGGTTTTCCAGAAAGAAGGCATTTTCTATGGACCGTTGCTGCCGGGACGCCATGTGCTCGATACGAAAAACATTCCTTTCCTGACAAAGTTCGTCTCGACTTTCGTCTCGGGAGGGAATACGCCCTATACGGCGGAGGTGTGGTTTGTGTCGAAGGCTGTCCCGCTAAACGTTAAGTGGGGGACCTCGGATCCAATCCTCATAGAGGATCCCAAGTATCATATCGCGCTGCCGGTGCGAGCTTTCGGACAGTACGGGATTGCGATAACCGATTCCTGCAAGTTTCTCGCCAAACTCGTAGGGCGTGTGCCAGCGTTCACGGAGAAGATTCTTGCCAGTTACTTCAAGGGTATCATCGTAACGCGCACGAAAGATGCCATCGCCACGGAGATGACCGAAAGCAATTGCTCGCTTCTGCAGATCGGCACGAAGCTCAATGAGCTTTCCCGGCTTCTTGAGAGCAGCATCTCCAAAGAGCTTGCTGATTATGGTGTTGAGCTCAGGATGTTCATGATCAATTCAATCTCAACTGACGAGAGTGATCCGTCTGTGGCGCAGTTGAGGAAGGCGCTTGCGAAGAAGGCGGAGATGGACATTATTGGCTACACCTATACGCAGGAGCGTTCGTTCGACACAATGCAGACCGCTGCCGGGAACGAAGGTGCCGCCGGCGCGACGATGGGGGCGGGAATGGGTCTTGGAATGGGCATTGGGGTTGGACACCCCATGGGAAGCGTAAGGGCGCAGATGTCGGGAAATATCAACGTCGGACAGCCACCCGTCGCAAATCCCGCTGGTGCGAAGTTCTGCGTGAGCTGCGGTGGTGCGTTGGTGCCCAACGCCAAGTTCTGCCCCGGATGCGGGGCTAGGATAGGATAATGTGAAAGGAGTCTGAAAATGTCATACAACCAGAAAATGCTCATTGGAATCACGCTTATCGCAGCGCTCATAACGGCTGCCGTGGCCTTCGTCCTGTTTGATCCGCCCTATTCGACGAACTTCAAGGTGGAGGTTGCGTTCATCATATTCTCTCAGGTCCTTGCAGGATTGACGCTTGTCGCGAAGTTCGGCAAGAAGGACTCCGTATTCCCATTCTCCATTGGTGTCCTGCCGATAAATTTGGTCTATGTGGCATTTACGCTCATCATGGCCTTGTTCACCAACTGCGAGACGCGGACATTTGTGATGTGGCACGGCGTCGGGTTTGCCGTGACGGTAATCGCCGGCATTGTGTTTAAGATGGGCGAACACCATATCGAGGAGCAGTCAAAGGATGATCCCCCCGCGCAGAAAATTGAGCGGTCCGACGTGACTTGGCGATAACTGTCAATCATCAACCTCAAAAGGAGAATGAAAGTGAAATGCGAATACTGCGATAACGAAGTTCCGGCTGGCGCGACTCGCTGTCCAAGCTGTGGTGCGACAGTGAAGGCCGAAGCCGCACAACCAGCTGCCCCATCAGGTGCGGCTGCTCCATCCGTAATTGTTGTGCCTGCTGCGGCGATGGGCGCACAGCCCCCCCACCCGCCAAAAAGCCGTACGGCGTATGTTGTCCTTGCAATCTTCTTGGGTGGCCTAGGCATTCATAATTTCTATGCCGGCTACTCGGGGCGCGCCATTGCACAGCTTCTGCTGTCGATCCTGTCCTGCGGATACCTTGGTTTGTTTGTATGGATATGGGCCGTCATCGAAGCGTGTACGGTTAAGCAGGATAGCAGCGGGGTCCAATTTGCGTAATTCGTGTCGCTTGGTCATAGCATAGCTAGACATGAAGCTTCCCGCTGACAGGCGCTTCATGGCGTATCTTTTACGGTTCCTATTTTCCAACACGTAGATCAGGAATCCAGCTTCGGCGGTTCACGCCGAAGCTGGATACATTTGATGAGTAAATGGGTATGGATTGCTGTGGCGGTTATTGCCGTTGCTTATCTGGTTGCTCTATTTGTTTTCAATCCACAAGAGGACAGCCTATTCCCCCAATGCCCGTTGTATGCCGTTACTGGACTGAAATGCGCTGGATGCGGCACTCAGCGCGCGATTCACTCTCTTCTGCATGGTGATCTATTGCAGGCTGTTCGGTATAATTGCTTTTTGACAATCTTTGTTCCGTTGTTCGTGCTGGGTTTGTACAAAGGTCCCTTCGCGAACAAGTCCTGGTATCCATATATTGGACTAGGCGTCATGTTCTTATATACAGTTGGCCGAAATCTTCCCGGTGTGGCATTCTAAAGAAAGCGTTGCCACAAAAGGGAGTCAGCCCAAAACATCCTTTCCGTTACACATTTTGTAAGGGCCGCCGTTTCCTGAAGGCAATGGTTTGACATTTTTTGTCGGTTTCCCACCTGTCTTGCCGATGGCACACGATGTGCTAATGTGTGGCGTTGCCACGAGGATCGTGGTACCAGAAAGGAAAGATGAAACTGATAATCGCCTACATTCAGCCCGAGCGGTTGAATGCCGTCAAGCAGGCGTTGTTCGCCCGCGAGATCTACAAGATGTCCGCCACCAATGCGCTCGGGTGCGGACAGCAGGGCGGCTACATCCACATGTATCGTGGTGCGACAGAGGAAGTGACGCTCCACAAGAAGATGCGCCTTTCGATTGCGGTGAACGACGATTATGTTGAGAAGACGATCGATGCCATTATTGAAGGCGCGCGCACGGGCGATATCGGCGACGGCAAGATATTCGTTCTGCCGATGGAGGAGTGCATACGAATCCGCACGGGCGAACGCGGTCCGGAGGCGATAGGATGAGTTTCGAGTTTAGAGTTTCCAGTTTAGAGTGGTTAGTGGTTGGTGGTTAGTAGTTAGTGGTTAGTTTAGAGTTAGAAGTTAGGAGTTAGTATGGAAGCGGCAGCAATTGCAGCACCTGAAGTTCAAACAAACCTCAATGTCGTCTGGACGCTCATTGCAGGAATCCTCGTCTTTATGATGCAGGCGGGTTTTGCGCTCGTCGAGACCGGATTCACACGCGCCAAGAACGCGGCGAACATCATGATGAAGAACCTCATGGACTTCGCGGCGGGCTCGCTCGCGTTTTACATTCTCGGCGCGGCGCTCATGTTCGGCGCGACGAAGGCGGCGGGTTGGTTCGGTTGGGGCGGTCTCGGCATGCCGTCGCTCGCCACGGGTGAAGGGGCGTGGGACTGGACGTTCCTTTTCTTCCAGACCATGTTCTGCGCTACGGCGGCAACCATCGTCTCGGGCGCGGTCGCGGAACGCATCGAGTTCAAAAGCTACCTCATCTACTCGGTTCTCATTTCGTGTCTCGTCTATCCCGTGAGCGGACATTGGATGTGGGGCGGACTTGCCGGTTCCCAGTCGGCGGGATGGCTTGAAGGGCTCGGTTTCCACGACTTCGCCGGTTCCACGGTCGTGCACTCCGTCGGCGGCTGGATTGCGCTTGCGGGCGCAATCGCCCTCGGCCCCCGCATCGGCAAGTACCGTCACGACGGCAAGGCGAATCCAATTCCGGGACACTCGCTCGTTCTTGGTTCGCTCGGCGTGTTCCTGCTCTGGATCGGTTGGTTCGGCTTCAATCCCGGCAGCTACACGGCGGGCATCGGCTCCATCGGACGCGTTGCCATGACCACCAACCTCGCCGCCTGCGCCGGAACGATCGCCGCGCTCGTCACCGCGTGGTCGATCATGGGCAAGCCCGACCTCACGATGGCACTCAACGGTTCGCTCGCCGGACTCGTCGCGATTACCGCGCCTTGCGATCTCGTGACCGCCAACGCCGCAATCGTCATCGGCCTCGTCGCCGGTGTTCTGGTCGTGCTTTCCGTCTTCGCGCTCGACAAGATACACATCGACGATCCCGTCGGCGCGGTCTCCGTCCACTGCGTGAACGGCGTGTGGGGCACGCTCGCCGTCGGTTTGTTCGCAGCACCGTCCGCTGCGAACTATGGCAATGGCCTGATGGGGCTTTTCTATGGTGGCGGATTCAAGTTCTTGGGGATTCAGCTGCTTGGTGCGGGAACGACCGCCATTTGGGCCTTCGGTATGGGCGCGACGATTTTCTTCGCGTTGAAGAAACTCGGTATCCTCCGCGTCAGCGAAAAGACGGAGCTGAAGGGGCTTGACCTTGTTGAACACGGGCAGGATGCCTATGCCTCCTTCCAGTTCTTCTCGAACACCTAATCTGATTTCGGTCTGCGGCGGCGGTTTTCATACTTGCGCCGCTGTCGCAGACCTTTTACCGACATGAAAGGAATCATCAGAATCGCCGCCGCAACGCCTCGGTTACACCTTGGCGATCCGCGTGCAAATGTTACGGAACTCGTCCGTCTCGCCTCTGCCGTTTCGGCCGATGGTGCGGCGGCGATTGTGTTCCCGGAACTGAGTCTCACGGGCTACACCTGTGGGGATCTCTTTTTCCGCGCGGATCTTCTCTCGGCTGCGGAGAGCGCCCTTGCGGATTTCGCCGCCGCCACGGCCAAGCTTCCGATCATCGTCCTTGTTGGATTCCCGCAGCGGGAGGGTGATCTGATCCGCAATGCCGCCGCCGTCGTTCACGGGGGTGCGATCGCCGGCGTCGTCTGCAAGCGGATACTTCCGACGTATGCGGAATACTACGAACGGCGCCAGTTCACGCCCGCGCCTTCCGACGAATCGGTGAAGGTATTCGATGCCGGCTCGTTTCGGTTCGGCGTTGAGATTTGCGAAGACCTCTGGGCACCCGTTCCGCCCAGCGCACGGATGGCTTCGCGGGGCGTGGATGTGATCTTCAACCTTTCGGCCAGCACCGACTTTCTCGGCAAGGCCTTGCGTCGGCAGGACATGGTGCGGCAGCAGAGTGCGCGTTTGGTTTGTGAGTGCAGATGCCGTCTTCGGGGGCGGTTCGCTGATTGCCGTCAACGGCGCCGTGGCGACCGCATCAAAATTGTTCTGTGCCGATTCCGGTCTCGTGATGGCGGATGTGGATATTGAATCCCTGCGCTTTCGGCGGCGAAGCGAATCCTCCCATCCGGAACAGGTCGATCTTCCGCCGCCGCTCTTGGTTCCCGTTGCCGCCGAATTGCCGTCTGCGACGCCGAGAGCCATTTCGCCGTCTCCCTTCCTGGACGAATATGGGGAAGAAGGGTGGCACCGGAAGATCCTCACGATTCAGGCGACTGCCCTCGCGCGACGCATGGAAAGTGCGCATGTCCGAAAACTCGTCATTGGCGTTTCGGGCGGCGCGGATTCCGCGCTGGCGCTTCTGGGCGCGGCGGCGGCGCTGGACCGACAGGGTCTGCCGCGCAATCATCTTCTGGCCGTCGTCATGCCGGGGTTCGGCTCGACAGGTCGCACGCAGGACACCGCCGCCGCGCTGTCGCGTGCCGTTGGTGCCACGCTTCGCACCGTGGATATCTGTGCGGCATGCCATCGACATCTGTCCGATATCGGCCATCCAGAGGACGTACACGACATCGCCTATGAGAATGTGCAGGCGCGGGAGCGGACGCAAGTCCTGATGGACATCGCCAACATGGAGAACGCCCTTGTCGTCGGCACGGGCGACCTCTCGGAGATTGCGCTTGGATGGAACACCTACAGTGGCGACCATATGAGCATGTACCAGCTCAATTGCTCGGTGCCGAAAACGATGGTGCTGGAAGCGTTGCGGACTGTCGCGGCGGAGTCTGATGAACCGTTGCGCACGCTCCTCAACGGAATCGCGGATTCGCCGATTACGCCAGAACTCGTCCCCAACGCCGCCGCCAACGATAGCGAGGCGCGGCTCGGTCCTTACGAGCTCCACGACTTCTTCCTTTTCCACTATCTCGCGAACGGCGCAGATGCCGAAAAGATGCTCGCGCTCGCGCGCATCGCCTTCAAGGAATCCTATCGCGACGAAACCATCGTCAAGACGCGCGACACCTTCCTCCGCCGCTTCCGGCAGTCGCAGTACAAGCGAAACTGCGTTCCTGACGGCCCGAAGATCACGCTTTCGCTCTCTCCCCGTGCCGACTGGCGCATGCCGAGTGACATCTAGATAGAATTACATCCGGTGCGTTTGCCTTAGCATCGCCATTACACAAAACGTAAAGAACGGTGCCTTTCCGCCGCCGTATTGCCGTTGGCACGGCATGTGCTAACACATTCGTGATATGCAACGAATACACGACATCTACCGCCCGATGGAGGAGCGCAAGAACGACTGGAAAGAGGTTGAATGCGCGCTTTCCGACGAGGAACTGAAAGAGCAAACCTCGCGCTGCATGAACTGTGGCCAGCCGTTCTGCCACGCCTACGGCTGTCCGCTCGGAAACCTCGTGCCCGACCAGAACCGTGCCGTGGCGCAAGGCGATTTCAAGCGCGCGTACGATCTCCTCTCGGCTCATTCCGATTTTCCTGAATTCACCTCCCGCATCTGCCCGGCACTCTGTGAAGCGAGTTGCGTCCATCAGTTGGACGAAGAGGCGGTGATGGTGCGGCAGTCCGAGAAGCGGATCATCGAGACGGCGTTTGCGAACGGATGGGTCGTGCCGCGTCCGCCCCAACAGGAGAACGGCAAGCGCGTCGCCGTCATCGGTGCGGGACCGTCCGGCCTTTCGGCCGCCGTCACGCTGCGGCGCCGGGGCTGGACGGTGACCGTGTATGAGCGCGAGAAAAACATCGGTGGGCTTCTCCGCTACGGCATCCCCTATTTCAAGCTCGACAAGGCGCTCATCGACCGGCGTCGTGCGATCTTGGAGGCGGAAGGCATCCGGTTCGTCACCGGCGTGAATATCGGAACGGACGTGACGGCGGACTACCTGGCCAAGTCTAACGACGCGGTTGTCGTCGCCATCGGCACGCCGGCGGCAAGGGATCTGAAGATTCCCGGACGCGAATTGCATGGCATCTACCTCGCGCTTGAGTACCTCGGCGGACAGAACCGTGCGCTCGGCGGTGAGATCGCGGCGAACCCAATCAACGCAAACGGCAAGCATGTCCTTGTCATCGGTGGCGGCGATACGGGCAGCGATTGCGTGGGTACGGCCATCCGGCAGGGTGCGGCGAGCGTCACGCAGATCGAGATCATGCCTAAACCACCGGAGGAGCGAAGCGCCTCGACCCCGTGGCCGTTGTGGCCCTATATGCTCCGCACAAGCTCCAGCCATAAGGAGGGATGCGAACGCCGATGGAACCTCAATTCACTTCACTTTATCGGAAAGGATTCCGTCGAAGGTGTTGAAGTCGAAACCGTCGAATGGGAGTTCTCGCCTGAAGGACGACCCTTGAAATTCGCGTCGAAGCCCGGTACGAAAGAAATCCTCAAAGCCGATCTCGTGTTCCTGGCCATGGGCTTTACGGGCGTTCCGCAGGACCATCCGATCGTCGCGCAGCTGAAGCTCGCACAGACGCCGCGCACGGCCCTCATCTCCGATCCGGCGCGCAACATCTGTTGCGTTGGCGACTGTGCTTCTGGCGCATCGCTCGTCGTCCGCGCTTTGGCCAGTGGCAAAAACCTTCCCTTTGATTGAAAGACCGAACCATGAACCAGCAAATCAACAGCGATCGACAGCGGGGCCTCTACAGGTCCGAATTCGAGCATGACAACTGCGGCGTCGGCATGGTCGCCAACTTGAGCGGCGAAGCGTCGCATGATATCGTTGTTTCCGGCGTGACGATCCTCAAGCGCCTCCTGCACCGCGGCGCGACCGGCAACGATCCCGAGACCGGTGACGGTGCCGGGCTGCTGCTCAAGATTCCGCAGGGTTTCTTTCGCAAGGTTTTATCTCACGCAGGGGTGCCGAGAGGCGGAGGTCGCAGAGAAGATGGGATATTCGGCGTCGCTATGATATTCGGCGGCGAAGGTGAAGAGAAGAAAATAGAGGAAATCATCAAAGCAGAAGGATGCGAGGTTCTCTGCTGGCGCGATGTGCCGATAAACCCTGACGCCATCGGACACGACGCGCGCGCCGTGATGCCCCGCATCCGACAACTCTTTATCTCTGCGCCTCTGCGCGAGGACCATTTCGAGCGGCGACTTTATATCGTTCGTCGGCAGATCGAGAAGGCGACCACGAAGACCTACATCTGTTCGTGCTCGTCGAGGACGATCGTTTACAAGGGACTTCTGCTCGCCACGCAGATCGAGAAGTTCTATCTCGACCTCTCTGATCCGGACTTCATCTCGCCGTTCGCCATCGTCCATCAGCGCTATTCCACGAACACCTTCCCGTCCTGGGAGCTCGCGCATCCGTTCCGCGCCATCGCCCACAACGGCGAGATCAATGCACTCAAGGGCAATCTCAACGCCCTTGCCGCGCGCGAGGGTTCGCTCGTTTCGCCGCTTTTCGGCGACGAACTGAAGAAGCTCCTACCGGTCGTCCACGGCGGACAGTCCGATTCGGCGTCGTTGGACAACGTCTTCGAACTGCTCGTCGCCGCCGGGCGTGATGCGCCGCATGCGATGATGATGCTCATTCCGCAGGCATGGGGCGCGAAGTATCATGTCGGCCACGACGTGCGCGCGTTCTACGAATACCACTCCGCCCTGATGGAGCCGTGGGACGGACCTGCGGCCGTCTGCTTCACCGATGGCACGGGGCTTGGCGCGGCGCTTGACCGCAACGGACTCCGTCCCGCCCGGTGGACGCTCACGAAGTCGGGGCTTTTCGTTCTCGCGTCCGAAACGGGCGTGCTCGACATCGCCCCTGAAGAGGTCGAACGCCACGGGCGCCTTCGCCCCGGCGCGCTTCTCTGGCTTGATCTTGCCAAGCATCGGTTGATGGAGAATACGGAACTCAAGACCTACTACGCGCGTCGGCAACCCTATCGCCGCTGGGTGAAGGAGAACCACATTCCCGTCACTGGACTCTTCACAGAGATTGTACCTTCGGCTGTGCAGAACGACGGCACCCTCGCCGCCGACCGGACCCGTTTCGGATGGACGCTCGAAGACGTCGAGCTCATTGTGCGTCCGATGGCAGAGACTGGACATGAACCGGTCGGTGCCATGGGCAATGACGCTACGCTGGCCTGCCTCTCCCGGAACCGTCGCTCGCTCTTCGATTTCTTCCATCAGCTTTTTGCGCAGGTGACGAACCCACCGATTGATCCGATTCGCGAGGAGCTTGTGATGTCGATCATGACGTATATCGGCAACAAGGCGAACATCCTCGCCGAGACGTCGGAGCACGCACACCTCGTCAAGATGACGCGTCCCGTCCTCACCGACGACGAACTGAACCGTCTCAAAAACGTGGCGACATTCCCGGCGGTGACGCTGAGGATGGGGAACGGGGAACGGGGAACGGGGAATGGGGAACGGGGAACGGGGAACGGGGAATGGGGAACGGGGAAAGGATGGTTGAAGGCTGCGCTTGATCGGTTGGCGGCTGACGCCGTTGAAGCCGCGAAAAACGGCGCAAGGATCATCATTCTTTCCGACCGAGATCAAAAGACAGAATCAACTGGATTGGAGGAACTGAAAAACAATCCTGTGAATCCTGTAAATCCTGTCAAAAGGGTTCCCTCGCTTCTCGCCGTTGCCGCCGTCAACAAGGCGCTGACGGAAGCGGGATTGCGTTCCGAGACGGGACTGGTCGTGGAGTCGGGCGAAGTGCTCGAAGTCCATCATTTTGCCGTCCTGCTCGGCTTCGGCGCGACGGCGATCAATCCCTATCTCGCGCTGGGGACGGTCGCTGAGCTTGCTGGCAAGAACGCTGTCGAATACTCTTCGAACTACGTCTCGGCCGTGTGCAAGGGTATCATGAAGATCATGTCCAAAATGGGCATATCGACGTTGCGCTCCTACCGCTCGGCGAAGATCTTCGAGGCGGTCGGTCTCGGCGTCCACATCATGCGCGACTACTTCCCGGGCGTCGTTTCGCCCGTCGGCGGATTGGAGCTGGAGGATTTGGAGGCGCTTATCTCTCAACCCTCACCCCTCAACCCTCAACCGAAACCCGGCGGCCAATATCGTTTTCGCAAGGAGGGCGAGGAGCATCTCTGGCAGCCGCTGCGCGTGGTCGATTTCCGCGAGGCGGTGCGCAATGACGACTTTGCGCGCTTCAAACGCTACACGGATGACATTGATCAGAACAGCCATGTGACACTGCGCTCGCAGCTGGAGTTTTCAAACCCCTCAAACCCCTCAAACCTCTCAAACGTCTCAAACCTCTCAAACGTCTCAAACCCTGAACTTGAATCCGTCGATGCCATCGTCAAGCATTTCGTCGGCGGCGCGATGTCGCTCGGTTCGCTTTCGCCGGAGGCGCACGAAACGATCGCACTTGCTCTCAACGGACTCGGTACGATGTCCAACTCGGGCGAGGGCGGCGAGAATCCCGAACGGTTCGGCACGGACCGCAACAGCGCGATCAAGCAGGTCGCATCCGGACGCTTCGGCGTGACGATCGAGTATCTTTCCTCCGCGAAGGATCTCCAGATCAAGCTTGCGCAGGGCGCGAAGCCGGGCGAGGGCGGACAGCTTCCGGGATACAAGGTTGACGAGTTCGTCGGGCGTCTCCGCCACGCCAAGCCCGGCACCACGCTCATCTCGCCGCCGCCGCACCATGACATCTACTCGATTGAGGATCTGGCGGAGCTTATCTACGACCTCAAGTGCGCAAACCCGGGCGCGCGTGTCTCCGTGAAGCTCGTCTCCGAGGCGGGTGTCGGCACGATCGCCGCCGGCGTTGCGAAGGCCCATGCCGATGTGATCGTCATTTCGGGCTTCGATGGCGGTACCGGCGCGGCGCCGCTCACCTCGGTGAAGCACGCGGGGCTTCCGTGGGAAATGGGGCTCGCCGAAGCGCATCAGACGCTCGTCAAGAACAACCTGCGCGCACGCGTCAAGTTGCAGGTCGATGGACAGCTCCGGACAGGACGCGACATCGTCATCGGCGCGATGCTGGGCGCCGACGAGTTCGCTTTCGGCACCTCCATGCTCGTCTCGCTCGGCTGCGTGCAGTGCCGCAACTGCAACCTGAACTGCTGCCCCGTGGGAATCGCGACGCAGAAGCCGGAGCTCCGCGCGAAGTTCGCCGGGAATCCGGAACATCTTCAGCGTTACTTCCGCTTTCTCGCGGAGGAGGTCCGTGAAATTCTTGCGTCGCTGGGTCTCGCCTCGCTTGCTGAGGCGAGAGGGCGCGCAGATCTCCTGAAGGCGAAGGAAGGCTCTCGTTTCGACTTCGCGGATGTACTGGCGAATCCGGAGATTTCCGGACATCCTGAAGTCTCGGGAAATGTAGCGGTTTCGGATAATTACGATCAGCGCGAGCTGATACCGGCTGTCGAACATGGAGATGCAACACTTGAACGCAAGATCTCGAACCGTGATCGGGCCGTGGGTGCAGCTTTGTCTGGCTACCTCGTTCGCCATCGCGGCACCGGCAGCGCTGATGGGCAGGCTGTGACCGTCCAATTCACCGGCACGGCGGGACAATCCTTCGGCGCGTTTCTCCACCGCGATGTCTCCTTCACGCTCGCCGGTGAGGCGAACGACTATGTCGGCAAGAGTCTTTCCGGTGGTTCGATTGCGATCAAGGGTAACGTCGGCAATGTCATCGCCTATGGTGCGACTTCGGGCGAGATCTTCATCGCCGGCACGGCAGGCGAGCGTTTCGCTGTGCGCAATTCCGGGGCGACGCTTGTGGTGGAGGGTGTGGGCGACCATGGCTGCGAATACATGACGGGCGGAATGGTGGCGGTGCTCGGTCCGACAGGCGTCAACTTTGGCGCGGGCATGACGGGGGGCGTCGCCTACGTTCTCGACGAGTCGGGCGATCTCGACCTCAATTGCAATCTGGATTCCCTCGACCTCTTCCCCATGGAAGAGGGGTCACAGGAGGAGGCCGACCTGCTCGCGCTTCTTGAACGGCACAAGGCGAAGACCGGTTCAGCAAAGGCCGCCGACCTGCTCGCCGCTTGGCCGCAGTTCCGTCCGCGATTCACCAAAGTCCAGCCCCACGGCCAAATGACCTAACTCCAGCGAGGGTCTGGTTCGGCATTTCAGGCGAATTCGATCTTGCGCACCATCTGCCGGAAGAAGTCTGCGCACCAGACATCGAGATCTGCCTTGTCCATGACGTAGGGTTCCACGTCTGCGCGGGCGTTCTCGAAGTCGATGGAATCGATCCGTGCGTTGAAGGCGGCAATGACCTTTTCCGGCGTGGAGACGTCCGCTTCAGGTGCGCTTTCCTTCGCCCGCTCCACAAGATGCGCGAGATCGAGTGGCACACGCTTTGCGATGTACCAGGCCACATCGTACCAGTCGCGGCCCTTGATCCTGTGCTTCCACTTGCGGAAGAGTGCGGCGGACACCTTGCCGGCGAAAAGATCGGGGAGCGTGTAGGATCGTGCCCAAAATGTCCGTGGAGAGCTTACGGGCTTCATCTCCGTTGAAAATTTTGGCGGCGGGTCGATATCGACTTCGATCTTGACCTTGAGCCGCTTTTCCGTGGTGAAGCCGATATCAAAGACATCTGACGATTCCTTGAGGAACGCGCTTTCGATAGCCGAGGGTTGTCCCTTGTGCTTCATCTTGATTTCCACGTCCTTCCCGGCGAGCTTGAACTCCTCCACGACGGCGGGGAAATAATCCTCGAAACGGAAGTTTCGGTCCGGCTCCAGGAGCGAGAAGTCCATGTCCTCCGAGAACCGGTGCATCTCGTGCAGAAGCCGGAGGCACGTGCCGCCATAGAAGGCGGCCTTTTGGAAGAAGCCGCCGCGTGCGAGGCCGGCAAGGGCGATCTGCTGCATCACTTCGTGCAGGACATTGTCTTCATTGACATCGGGCGCGCGCTTCATGTCGGCGACCATCTTATCAAACAGAGTCATCGGAACAGCCTTTCTGCAGCCTTGAAAAGATCTGCCTTGTGTCCACACGCTGCGTATGCGGAGAATATCTGCGGATCGTAGCCTTCAAAGGAATCGAAATCGAATCGTACATCTTCTTCGAGATAGGAGGCAAGCGTTTTTGGCGAATAGATGCGCAAGTCCCTCCGGGTGTACAGATAATCGCAAAGCGCCTTTTCCGGCGAGGCCATGAGGTAGCCGGAGACACTTCGCACGCCAATGGCGAACAGGTCTTCAGGTATGGTTTTGTAGCTGAACCATCCGATTGGCGTGGTGAATGTCTTGGAACGCCCCGTCACGACGGAAGTCATGCCCATCGTCCGTTCCGGGATGAGTCCGTAATATGAAAGTGCGGTCTCGATTGATACGTATGACGGACCCTCGTACAAGACATTTGCCACGGCACCATGGTTGATGCTTTTCTTTGAATACTTTGGATTGACGCAGAACCAACCGCGCTTGAGGCGAATCAGCTTTCCTTCCTTGACCAGCATGTGCGCCTTGAATC
>CACZCD010000152.1 GCA_902779565.1 uncultured bacterium
GGTAGAGGTTCTGCGGATGGATGTCCGCAACAGGGAGCACCTGCTGAATCATCTTCATGCGGTCGTATTGGAGCGTCCCCAGCTTGTCGCCCGCGAACATCAGTTGTCCCGGAAGTCCGACGATCGTCGCCATCACCTCCGCCTCATGTTTTTCGAGCGTGTAGCCGACGAGCAGCGTGTCGGGATCGGTATAGAACATGATGTTGTTCACGAAGATCTGCGTGAACGTACATTCCGCCTGATGGAGAATGTTCTTCCACTTCACCGGCATCTGCGCCCAGCTGGAATTGCCGAGGGGATTATAGTTCTCGCCCAGGCCATGATAACAGCCCACGACATCGCTGCCTAAGCGCGAGGCGTCGAGATACCGCGCCTCCGTGCCGGTGAAGTCGCCCATGCAACCCAGCAGGATGCGATCCTCGCCGATCCCTTCGCGCAACGCCTTCACGCTGCCGTCGAACCAGTTGGGGGCGGACGGATTGCGGAAACGGGCGCGGATTTCGGGGCGCTCAAACTTGCGCGGCGTGTTGGCCATGCCGTCGAACTTGAAAAACTCGTAGCCCCACTCGCGCGAAGCCGTGCGCGTGAGACGGCGCACAAGTTCAAGCGCGTCCGGATTCGTCGTGTCGAGCATGTAGCGGCCGTTCCAGCAGCCGATGGGCTTGCCGTCCGCATCGTGGAGGAACAGGTCGCGATGGGCGTCGTGGAATGCCTTGTCCCCCGTGCCGTAGAGCGGCATCCAGAGACCGGGACGGAACCCCAACGCACGGAGATCGTCGGCGAGTTTTTTCATTCCCTCGGGGAACTGCGGCTTGTAAACGGACAGATCGAGATTGTGAAAGTTCGATACGGGCAGCCAGAGAGAGTTCCCTTGCCACGATTCAATGGACCAGATGTCCAACCCGAACGGCTTGAGGTACTTCGCGCCAATTCGTGCTTCGGCGAGGTTCTCGGCGGTACCGGCCTTGTCGAAGTACGTGTTCCAGCTCATCCATCCCGTCGGCGCGCGCGGACAGCGGCGGCGGTTGATCGGATGGTAGCCGGGCGCCCATCGGCTTGCGTAATAGCGGGGAGCGGCCTCAAGGGTGATCGTGGAGAGCGCGGGATCGTCGATGTCGGCCTCCAACGCAACGGCATACACTCCTTCTCCTGACGCACGGATGGACGTGCCGCACGAGAAGAACCGCAGAGCAAGATCCTCTTCGCGGGCGAAGACGGAATCGTTGCAGGGCGAATCACCCGCGCCATCGGCGAAATTGAGCACCTGTTCGCCGGGAGACGGGATTGTGCGGCAGGCGAACGACTCTCGGCGCATAGCCGCCGTGCCCGAAAACGTCAAACGTCCGGGGAAGAAGTTCGCACCCGCACGATGATAGAGTTCAAGAGAGAGACGGTCTCCCTCACCTCGGAACGACACATAACCCAGAACCGTATTCTGGGGATTGGCCAACGCAAGACGGTTGGTGGCCGCATCGCGCGCTTCCACAACGCGCCAGGGCTTGCCCTCGCTCGCAAACGCAAGGTGCCCGTCCACCGACAGCTTGAGTGCTTTGTTCTCTAAACGCAAAGAAGCGTCACCTTCGCTGAAATCAACGCGCCAATGACCGACATCCACAGACAGATCGGCAAAGCCGGCCATAGCCCCAGACACCACCAAGGCAGCGAACATGTCAATTTTTCTCATGCAAGCACTCCTCTGAACCGTCAACCTCACATTGGATTCTTAAAACTGAGTGCTTATTATATCGCAAAGCGTTTCGCCCAACGCAAATGCCATGTCAACTTTTTTACCCACTCACCTACTCACCCACTCACCCTCTCACCTTTTAACTTTTTTGCCATTGCGATTTCCGGGCACGTGAACGGATCCGCATGCTTCGTGCAGTGCAGACATCCCGAGTAGAGCTTGTGCATCACCTTCGACTTCGGGATCTCCGAAAAGCCGAGCTTGGCGAAGAAACCGGGGGCGAACGTGAGCACGAGCGCCTCCGCCGGCTCGAAAGCCGCGATGCGCTCGAGCAGGCGCTCCACGAGGGCGCGGCCAATCCCGAGCCTGCGGTGCGCCGCGCCCACGGCGACGGACTGCAGCTCCACGGTCGCGCGCTCCGCCGTGCCGATTTCGGGCAGGATCGAGTACGTCGCGCACCCCACGATCTCTCCCTCCACCTCGGCGACGACAAAGCGATCGATGATCGCCACGATGTCGCCCATCGGCTTCGGGACCAGCTCATCCGGATGCTGACGGATCAGCGTGAAGATGCGCTCCGCATCGGTCAACCGTGCGGGACGCAGATTGAATGGAGATGTGTCGCTCATTTCTGGGATGCCGCTGCAATCGCGTCGGTAACGGCCTGCACGCGCGCCGCGAAATACGCCTCGCTGCCGTTCGCCGCCTCCTTCGTGTAGTCAATCTTCGCAAGCGCCGCCTCCAGCTGTGGCGTCGCCGCCCCGGTCTCGCGTAGGATGCGGATCTTCTCGAAGTTCTCGATCGAATCGCGCAGGTTTTCCCAGCGCACGGAGAGACGCGGGCCGGGATACACAAGGAACGTATCGCCCGGCGCCCACGAGCCGTGGTGCGGGTTGAACGACGTGTCGAAGAGCGGATCGCGCGGCCAGTTGAACGCCGCCCAGCGGAGCATGCCGTCGAAACCCTGTGCGGCGGCATAGAGACCAAGCCAATGCTGTTCGGCGTACGGCGAGAACGTGAACGTGTTCGGGCGCGGCGGGTTGCAGCAGATGTACGTGGTGGTGGTGAAGCCCTTCGCACGGCGCACCTTCACCTCGTCCTTGAACTCTTTCGTCACGTAGTTCGCCCTCATCCCCTGCGAGTAGTTGTGGATCTCGATCCCCTCAAACGTGCTCGGCGGCCTGTTGCCCGCCATCTGGATCTTGAGTCCCGGCGCATAGCGCTTCAGCACGGCGGCGGACGCCATCAACTCCTCGCGGCTCCGCTCGTCGATGGCGATATAGACGCGGCCCAGCCAGCCCTTCGCCGCCACGTGCTTCTCGAAGTCGGCGAGGAACGGACCCCAGAACGCCTCGTGTTCCGGCGTGCCGGGGATGAGCTTCTCCGCGACCTTGTCGCCCGTCGCGCCGTCAATGTAGTGAACGAGATTCCCCCACGTCACCATCGTGTAGCAGTGGATCTGCGGACCCAGCCCGCAAGACTGAGCAAAGGAAACCCATTCATCGAAAAGGGAATAGTCGTGCGAGAACTTCCCGTCCGTCCCCTTCACGTGCTTGACCATCGTGTAGTAGGGATCGAAGTTCTGGTGGTTCCACGGCAGGTCGGTGAGCGTCGCCGTGATCGTCTTCTGCCCGATGGAGGCGAGTTCTTCCAAAAGCGGCTTCAGGAGCGCGTAGTGGTCCTTCGACCAGGGCTTCACGCCGTGGTAGCGCGCCACCGCGAGCGGATGCTGCCAGAGGTCGAGGAAGAACTTCCAGTCCTTCGGCGCGGGCAGCGTGCGGTCCTGCACCTCGACGGACACCGCAAATTCAATCTTGCGCCCGCCCTGCGCAACAGCCGTCACCGTGCCGGCGTACGTGCCCGGCTTCGCCTCCGCCGGCACATCGACCGTGAACCAGAACGGACGGTAGCTGTTCGGCGGCATATCGACGGAGTCCGCCGTGTCGAGACAGTCGCCGATCAGCGTCTCGGGATGGACCACCGTGCCCTGCTTGTTCACCTGCGACGAAAGCACATAGCGCACAAAGCGCGTCCGGCAGGCGGCGGCGGGGATCCGGTCCCCTTCGGGCGAGACGAGATCCGCCGTCTGGATGCGCACCTGCTCGGCCCCCTCGCGCGTCCAGAGCGCGAACTGCGCGTTCACGCGCTCGTTGCGCCAGGCGATACCCTTCCAACTGCGGTTGGCGTCGTTCAAGGCGTTCACGGCGCGCATGTTCATGCGCGACATCGGCGCAACCGCGCCATGGAATCCCGAGGCAACTGAACCGGTGATGATCGGCGGACGCGGCTCATACGTATCCACACTCCAGTTGAGATCATTCACGCCGGCAAACGCCGCCGACGCCACGAACACGAAAGCAAGTGATTTTTTCATGCGCGAATTATAGCATAATCAGTCGACCATTGGTAGTTAGGATGCCGCACGGGGTAGCGCGGCAAGGAACCGTCCGCGAAGCCGCAAGTAATAGATGAGATACGGCGGAAGAAAGATGATGCCGACGAACGGAACGGCCGAAAACACGATCGCGAGAATGATCAGCGTCCACTTGATGATCCGGAACAGCATCCTTCCGACGATTCGTCCCAGCCGGCTTTCGTAGGACCTGAGAACCCGAATCGCCATGAGATCCATCGCCGCGACCGAAACCAGGAATCCGAGCACCGGCACCGCGCTCAGGAGCGCGCCAGCGATTGTCGCCACGATTACACAAGCATCAAGCCGCCCGACAAGGTCACGCCGGCTAACGCCCTGTTCCCAGACCCGGGCACCGCACTTGCCGCAAACGAACCCGTCCTCAAGCGGCGAAGCACAGAGCGGACAACGATGCGACGACAGCAGCCGGCGGTGATGGCACGTCACATCCGCGGCGTTCCCGGCATCGACAGGTGCCGAGGACGCGAACGAGAATGGACCAACCTGTCGGTAGGGAGTCGGCTGCACCGTTCCACACCCTGGGCAGACGACGGCGGAATTGTGGACCATCGCTCCGCACGCGTCGCAAACGTGGCTGCATCGGCGCTCGAGAGTCGCAAGAATCTTCCGAAAGACCGCGGCCAGAGCCATTAGCGCGACGACCAGCACCGCCGCCAGGACCGGCACCAGAATGGCGACAAGCATCAACGCCACCCAACTCGTCTCCTCCGCAAGCTTCGCCAACGTATGCAGTCGGAACGTGTTGTCGGGATCGATTGAGCGCAGGGTATCGGCAACCTTGGCGCGAAACGAACAAAACATCCATGTACCGAACCCAGCCGCGCCGGACAAAATGATATTCCAAACCCAAGCCAACCAGGGCAGTCCCCCGTCCGGCGCGGGCGGAGCCACCGCCGCCGTAGTTTGGGTCGCCGACAGCACAGGCTGGGCCGCCGCGGACGCCGTGGCCCCGAGTTGGCCAGCCGTCTCGGCCGGCATCCCCGCCACGATCGCGAAAACAAACGCATAGAATGGCTTAAAGTAGAGGTCGAAGTTGGCGTCTTCAAGAATCTGCCGGACGGTCTCATCCCAGTTCGCAACGAGTTCAACCACGGCAAGGATGCCGAAAAGCGCGAGGACACCGTCCCCAATCATCACCTCGGGCACGCCAGCCGCGAGATCCAGCAGCGCCTGCGGACAGTTCTCGGCGCCCTGCGCCAGACGCGCGGCGAATAGCAGCAGGAATGTGGGAAGGAAGCTGCGGAAACTCGCGATTCCACAAATCGCCAACAATTCGCTGATCTGAACAATGATGGTCTCGTCCATGCAATCACCCGCCTCTTAAAGCAACCAAGATTAGGCATTTGTACGAAACACCGCTCGGCAGTAGATGCCGGAAGGACAGGGAAGCGAACGACCCTCCAAGAGCATCTCCCCCGTCTCGATCTGCGCCTCGGGAAACGCCTGACCGAGGATGTTCGCCGCAACCGTGCAGGAGAGACCGGGCGTGTGCGACGAGAACAGCACGAAGAGCGGCGCTTCGGAAAGTAGCGCCTTGACGAGCGAAAGCGTCTTCTTGAGGTCGCGCTCGATCTTGTACATCTCGCCGTTCGCACCGCGCCCGAACGTCGGCGGATCGAAGATGATGGCGTCGTAGCGACGTCCCCGGCGAATCTCCCGCTCCATGAACTTGTGCGCGTCGTCCGTGATCCAGCGGATCGGATGCTCTTTCAAGCCGTTCAGGGCGGCGTTCGCACGCGCCCACTGCACCATGCCCTTCGACGCATCAAGATGGCAGACCTCAGCCCCACCCTGCGCC
Source organism: uncultured bacterium (assembly GCA_902779565.1). Classification (GTDB taxonomy): domain Bacteria; phylum Verrucomicrobiota; class Kiritimatiellia; order RFP12; family UBA1067; genus UBA1731. The sequence goes on from CACZCD010000152.1 coordinate 5,920, forward strand.
GCCGCTATCGTGCTGCCGCCGGAATAGGCGAAGAGGTTTAAGACGGTTGGGAGTTTCGCTCCTCCACTCCTCCTCTTAACAACCTCCCGGATCCAGTTCCACTGCGCGCGCTGCTCAGGGAAGATGCCGAGATGTCCGAAGTCGGTGCCGCTCAGACGAAACCGGATACCCGCCGTCTCAATCGTCCATTCCTTCGGCAGCGCCCCGCGATTGTGCCAGCGGTTGCCGTCCTCACGATCGAACGTCGCCGTCGCGCGGCTCCACGTCTCGGGGTTTTCTGGGCGCCAGAGCGCCTGCGAACAGGGACGCACGAGCGAAACGTTCCCGAAACGCTCGTACTTCCGTCCATCGCCGGAATCCATCAGTTCATAGTCTTCCACCATACCCTCAACTCCAAACTCCAAACTCTACACGCTCTACACGTTCTACACGGCTGTCAAGACACAGTTCCCAACTCTAAACTCGGAACTCGGAACTCTAAACTCTAACAGTACACGCGCTCAACACGGTTGCCGAAGGAGCAGATGATGTCGTAGGCGTGGGTGCCCTTGAGTGCCGCCCAATCGTCGGGCGTGATGGCGTATTTGCCCTTTCCGCCGAGCGCGATCACCTCGTCGCCGGGCTTCACGTCGCCCGCCTTCGAGACATCGACCGTGGTGTAGTCCATCGAGATGCGCCCGATCACCGGACACGGCGCGCCGTTGATGAGCACATGCCCCCGGTTCGTGAGCGCGAGCGGAAGACCGTCCGCGTAGCCGGCGGAGATCGTCGCCACCCGCGTGGGCTTCGCGAGGCACCAGGTGCGTCCGTAGCCGAGCGTCGTGCCGGCGGGCAGAAGCCGCACCTGCGCGACGCGCGTCTTGAGCGTCAGCACGGATTCGAGCTTCAGCGCGCGGCGACCGTTCGGGTCGAAGCTGCCGTGCAGGTTGATGCCGGTGCGCACGATGTTGAACGGCGCGCGTTTCGCCGCCGGGAAGTTATTGATGGCGTCCGAGGCGGCGATGTGGATCTTACGGAACGTGATGCCGTCCTTCGCCACATCCTTCAAGATCGCCTTGAAGAGCGCAATCTGGTCGTTGGCGAATTCATCGGCGGGATCGAAGGCCGTGGGGCAGTGCGAGAAGATGCCTTCGCCATCGAGATTCGGACAGGTCGCCACGACCTCGCGGATCACACGCGGCGCATCGGCAGCGAGAATGCCGAGCCGCCCCATACCGGTATCGAGCTTGAAATGGACCTTCGCCTTGCGGCCCGCCCGCTTCGCCGCCGCATCGATCAGCTTCGCGGTGGGAACGTCAATGACCGGCAGCGTCACACCCGCCTCCACCATCGGCGCGATCTCATCGGGAAGCACCGAGGAGAGAATCTGCACGGGCTTGCCGAACGGCAGAAGCTGCAGCGCCTCGTGCGGCTCCGCGACACCGAACCCCACGCAGTCCGTCTTGGCGAGCGCGGCGGCATATGGCTCCACACCGAGGCCGTAGGCGTTCGCCTTCAGCACGCACAGCACCTTCGCCGGCTTCACGGCGGCGGCGATGCGACGGTAGTTGGCCCGCAGGCCCCCCAGGTCGATCTCCACCCATACACGCCGCTGCAGCGGTTTTTTCAGATTCACGGTTCTCAACGTTCTACCCCCAACGTTCAACTCACTTCTTCGTGCCGACGCTTTCGGGCGTGACGCCGTTCGCCTCGAACCCGGCCTTGGCGATGGCCATCTCGATGTTCTTCTTGGCGAGCTGCATTGAATCGTAGCGGAGCGTGAGCGTCTTCGCCTGCTGGTCGAACTTGAGCGACGGCTTCTCCACGCCGGCAAATCCGGCGAGCGCCTGGCGGATGGCCGGTTCGCTTTCCGCCGTCATCTTCGGGATCGACACCTCGAAGTCGCGCACATCCGTGCGACGGCAGCCCGCGGCCAAACAAGCGACCACCGCGACGACCGCCGCAACCATCCGAACCGAAATCCCCAATTCCAACTTTTTCATCTTTGCGTCCTTTGCATTCTATGTGTTCTTTGTGGCTAAAATCCATCCCTACTGCCGCGCGGTGAAGATCGCCGTCACCGCGTAGTACGGATCGCTCGTGTAGCGGCAGCCGAGACGGCGCAGACCCGCCTCGTCGCCGGGCGTCGCCATGTGCGTCATGTGTACCTCGCATCCGCGCAGCTCGTTCAGCTTCTCGGCCGCGATCGCCGCCGCCGGGTTCGTGGTGCAGGAGATCGCAAGCCCGATCAGCGCCTCGTCCATGTTGAGCGACGTGTAGCCGCCCTTGAGGATGTCGTGCTTCACGTGCGTGATGGACTGGATGATCGACTGCGCGATGAGCGGAATCTGCTCGGGGATGCCGGCGAGAAGCTTGATGGCGTTGAGCATCATCGCCGCGCAGGCGTGGAGGTCGTCGGAGTTGCGCCCCGTGACGATGCGCCCGTCCTTGAGCTGGATCGCCGCGCCCGAGACGATGTTGCCGCCCGCCTTGCCCTTGCCCGCATCCTTGGCGGACTGCGCCGCCTGACGCGCCGCGACCACGGGAATGCGATCCTCTGTCTTGAGATC
>CACZCD010000153.1 GCA_902779565.1 uncultured bacterium
GTGGAAAGCATCCGGTGGTACTCCTTCAGCCAGGAATCGTGGCACGCCGAGAAGTTGAGCTTCGGCACCGGCTCCAGTCCCAGCGCGCGGATGCGCGCAAGCTCCTTGCGCAGCTTCTCCACGCTCCACGTGCCCTTCACGGCAAGCTCGGGATGGCTCGGATAGAACACGCCTTCGCCAAGGTCGATAAACACCGTGTTCAGCCCCTCCGCCGCGCAGTGATCCACGTTCCCCTTCCAGATCGCATCGTTGCAGCGCATATAGCTACGGTAGCGGCTGCGCTTCTTTTTGTCGCTCGGACCCATCGGATTCGGGCGCTGCTGTTCCTCCTCCGGGCTTTTGGCCCAGCCGTCGGGATCGTCCAGAAAGTCGTCCCACATGTTGCTGCCGAGGTGCAAGAGCGCACCCCATACCATCTTGTCCTTCTTCATTCCTTACTCCTTTTCGCAGTCCAGATGAAACGCCCCCAGCGGCAGGTTCACCTCGTTGAAGATATAGCCCGTCCAGGGCGAGCAGTAGAGGTAGCGCAGGTGCTGGGGCTTTTCCACGCCTTTCGCGCCCACCACCAGAAGACGCTCGCCTTCAAGGTCACCCTTCCGCTCCGTTCCGCCGCCGTACGCCTTCGAATACTTCAGGTTCAGGAGCTCCGCCGGGCGGAATACGCCATCCGCGCCAGCGATCTCGAACGGCAGGTCGAACTTCCAGTCCTTGCGATAGACGTAAAGCCGCCTGCAATCCTTGAACACAATCTCGACCGTGTTCGACGACACCCGCCACGACTCGACCGACGGCGAATTGTCGCGGATCGCACTGAAGCCGTAGTCCCGCTTGAGCGCATGGAGCGCGAGACGATGGCCGACGAGCGCCTTCTCGTTCGGATGCACGTCGGCATTGCTGCCGAGGTCGTTGATCACCGCCATCGCCGCGTTCGGACATTCGCGCTCGAACTGCGCCATCGCCTCCTGCATGGGTGCGATGTTGCTTCCCCACGCGCAGAGCTGCACGAAATAGAAGCGCATGCCGGGATTTTCGAATCTCAGTTTCCAGCCGTCGTACAACGCATGGAGCTTGGAGCAGTAGCGCTGCGCCTCGCGTGCATCGTGCTCACCCTGGTACCACAGCATCCCGCGGCAGGCGAACGGCGCCCACGGCGCGACCACCGTGTTCCAGTACACGGCGGGTTGCTGATCGGCGCGGTTGATCGCGCCCTTCACGTTTGCCGCCGTCCATTTCTCGTTCGGCACGTTCTTCCACTCCGCAATGTCGCGCAGATCGGGGCGCGAACGCGTCCCTTCCGGCGGCGTCCAGGAGTCTATGCCCGTTGCGCCACGATAGACGCCGACGAGCCCCACCGGCACGTTGATCTCCCGCTCCACGTCGAACGCGAAGTAGAGCGCCACGGCCGAGAAACTACCGTTGCCCATCAGGTTCTCCGGCAACGCCGCGCGCCACTTCAGATTCGCCGCCGCTCTCTTCTGTTCACTGAAATCCCATTTGCCGGATGGCGTGGAGACGAAACGGATCATCGGGCGGTGCGTCATCTGCGCGATGAGACTTCCCTGGCGGTCGCCGTAGCGCACGCTGCCGCAGAGCGGAACGCCCATGTTGCTCTGCCCGGCACACAGCCACACTTCGCCCACAAGCACGTCCTTGACCTCCACGCCGTCCGCCGTAAGCGTACGCCCCGTTTTGCAGGCCGGCATCCCGCTTCGCCGGGCGTTCCAGTCCCCCAAACAGGGACCTTCCGCTCGCGCTGCAGCACCATGTGGTCCGCGAACGGCGACGCCAGCTGCACCGCCGCCAGCAGAATGCCTGTCACACCCATTCTCTCTCCTCCCTCCTATTCACTCGCCACTCCAAACTCAAAACTGGAAACTCTAAACTCAAAACTCAAAACTGGAAACTCTAAACTCAAAACTCAAAACTGGAAACTCTAAACTGGAAACTCTAAACTAACCACTAGCCACTAATCACTAACCACTAACCACTGACACCTCCACACAGTCCAGCGAGATATTCGCCCCGGCCGGATCCATGTAGAGGATGCACTCGTGGCCCTCATCCGTCCATTCACCCATGTCATACCAGACGAATTGGTCCGTCGCTTCGGCGTTCTTCACGGCGACCCGGCAGACCGCCTTCTTCGTGACACGGTCGAACACGCCCACCGACATCAGCGTGGCCTCCGGATTGCGCGCGGCCTGCGGCTCCACCTTCAACCGCGCCCGCATCCTGTACTTCTGACCCTTCTCGAGCGCCAGCACGGAGATCAGCGGACACGTGACGCTCCAGCCCGCAAGTTCCCCCTTGAGCATGATCACGCGCCCGTCGGTGGCCTCCTTGTCCTCCGTACGGGAGATTGTCTTGGACTTCGGATGGTCGCTGTAGTTGAACACGCAGTCCTGAATGAGCGCCTTCGCCGGCAACGTCGCCGGAAACTCCGACTGCGCCAACGCCTTGAGGTACCCCTTCAGCCGTACGTCGTTCAGGCGCGACGAGACGATGCCCCTCGGATCCTGCTTTCGCGCATCCGATCAAATTCGGCGCGGTCGAGCTTCGCGGCGGCGGAACGCGAGAGGATGACGGCCCGCCAGTCGCTCATCTGCGCGTACGAGCCCGCAAGCGCGTACTCCAGACCGAACCGTCCCCACGCGACATGCTTGCGCACCGCCTCGCATTCGTCCGCAACCGCCGCCTCGGCCTTCACCCGCAGCGCGCGGCCCCGCTCATAGAAGTCCTGCGTGAACGGCATCTTCTCCAGCGGCACAGCGTAGGTGATCGGAGTCTTCGTCTCGTCGATCTCCTGCTCACCCATGAGCTTGATGAAATCCAGCACGAACGGCGCGGCCTTGCCGTAGTACGCCTCGCAGAAGCGTTTCACAAGCGGCTCCGCCGGCTGGAACGGGTTCCACATCAGCTTCGCGCCCAGCCACCCCTTCAGGTCGGTGAAGCTGGCGGAGGGGCTGCTGATGCCCTCCTCGAAAAGATGACGTACGCCGGCGTCGTGGTAGAAGCGGATGTTCTCGGCATAGGCGGTCAGGTTCGGGTACGGCACCGGCGTCGCGCGCCAGTTCGCGGCATAGTCCCAGATGTAAAGGTGCTTCGAGATGTCGCGCCACTTGAGAACGTTCGTCCGGAAATCGACGTTCTCCTTGTAGCGGTTGACGGCCATCGGCTTCGAAAAGTCGCACTCGATCGTGCAGAGGCAGATCATCACGTTGTCGCGCGGCTTGAGGTTCTTCGGCGGCTTGCGGCCGTACATGTAGGCGAGTGTCTCGATCATCACGTCGGGGTACAGCTTCTCCACGGCCTCGGCGCCCCTGTTCACGCACCAGCTCACGCACCCGCAGTGCGTCTCCTCCTGCGCGTCGATGGCCGCGCACTTCTCGCATTCGCAGTAGTTGTTCCAGTCGTCCTGCGACACGCCGTAGTAGCGCGTGTTCCGCCGCCAGGGCGTCTGCGAACTCTTGTTGAACTCGATGCGCTTGACCACGTTAGAGAGTACAATCTCGAACACGTCGGGGTTCGTGAGGCAGAGCTGCGCGTGGCGCCGCATGCGCTTGCCCTTCACGAGCGAGAAGTATTCCGGGTGCGCATCGTAGTATTTGTCCGGCGGCACCAGACGCAGGAAGGTGTGGCACTTGCCGAGCGCGGGATCGAACGGCGGGAACGGTCCGCCGAAACGGTCGGGAAAGATGTACTCATTGAGGCGGCAGCGCACCGCAAAGGCATCGTCGTTCCGGAACGTATCGAGATGGCGCGCCGCGAACGCCGGCGTCTCGCGGATGGAGACGCCCACTGGCACGGAGAAGGAATCGACCTCTGGGATGCGCAAAAAGCCCGGTGAAAGCCACATCACGCCGCCGTAGCGCTCCAGCAGCTCATGGACGCCATAGATGACGCCACGGCAGCCGCCGCGCACCGTGAGCGATCCGGGCGCAGTCTTGATTTCAAAGCCGTCATCGCCGAGCGAAGGATCGTCCGTCAGCCCCACCGACACGCGCACCTTCCCATTCCCCATTCCCCGTTCCCCGTTCCCCATTCCCCGTTCCCCATTCCCCATTCCCCGTTCCCCATTCCCCATTCCCCGTTCCCCATTCCCCGTTCCCCGTTCCCTTATGATATCCATGTCCACGCCCGTCATCTTCTTCAGATGGTCGCGCAGCTCCTCCGCCGCGTAGCGGACGCTCGGCAGCGACCGCGCCGGAACCGTGATCGCGCAGGGTGGACGGCATCCGCGCGCACCGAGCGTCACCGCCCCGCGCCGCTGCGGCGCCTCGGGCAGATGCTTGTACAGGTCCGGCAGCTCCAGACCAGCGGTCGTCTGCGGACGGCACACCACGAACACCGAGCCATCCGGCGGCAGCGTGAGGGTGACGCTCGTCATCGTATTCTCCTCGCTCCAGTTCCGCGAAAGCTCCATGCGCCCCGTCGCGGGATCCCACAGCTCCGGCTCGCGTCCCGTGACGCGGAAGCGGCAGGTGGCGGTTACGTTTGAGTCGCTCTGCGCCGCCACGAAGTAGATGTCGCTCCCGTCGTCCGCGATGCGGTGGATGTGCAGGAACGCCGGAATCTGAGGAGCCGGCAGGCGCGGCGAGAGGAAATCCTGGATGAAGCCCGTCCGGTACACGCCCGCCGCCGCCGGGTTCCCGTACACGTTGTCGCGCGCCTGAAGCCGCGCCGCGATGCGGCGCACCTCCTCATCGGCCGCCGGGTCGGCCTTGCCGAACGCGCGCTTCGGCAGATCGCCCACCACGACCACGCCCGCCGCCGCCAGCTTCTCGATCTTACGCATCACCTCCGGCGAGGCGGCATCAAGATACTCCGGCATCGCCAGAAACCGCGCACGCACGCCGCTGGGCGAGACAACGTGCCCGTTCTCGGCCTTCGACGCCATCAGCGCCTCCTTCGACAGCACCAGATAGTCGGAACCCTCGCCGAACGTCTTGCGCCCGTACGGACGGTTCGGATACGGCTCCTTCTCGCCGCCGAAGTAGAACCCGTCCACCGCCATGCGGCCCTGCCGCAGCATGTATTCGCACCGCGCCTGATACCGCGCCCAGGCACCATCCCGATCCCACGTCGCCTTTGACTTTTCCGGCACCTTGCGCACCAGATAGTTCACGCCGCTGCAGTACCGGTAGTCGGCGTCGCGCTTGAAGTTCTCGATGGACGTCACGGCCGCAACGGTCCGTCCGCCGCCCCACACCTGCGCCTCCGACACCGCGACGATCGGATCCGTCCGCCACGGCAGCGCCTTGCGTATCGGGAAGTCCGCCACCGTGACGACGCCCGCCCTTTGGGTCACGTCCGCCCCCTCGTACTTCAGGTGGGCGAACCCCTTCGCCAGATCATCGGCGGCAAAAGAAACGGATACTGACAGGATGGCGAACGCTGCCATCCCCGGAATTGCTCTATTCATAGCTGCGATTACCTTTCTATCGGATCACCACGGAAAGACCACGCATCACAACTATGATCTTCCCGTCAGACACATTGGCGCGGTACTTGACCGATTTCGCCCCGTTGATGTTGACTTTCCACGAGGCGATGTTCTGCAGCCCTTCGCAGTTCACGTAAGTTCCCGGCAGCTCCGCCATCTGCGGAAGCGCGCCGGCGAACGTCACATCAAGCGTACAGTTGTCACCCGAAGCGAAGGTGAATCCGTCCATCGTACCCGCGCCAGCAGAGTCAACCTTTATCGAATTGAGCGTGACTGGCGTCTCCGTCCGCAATGTCGCCCCAGCCGCCACCGAGACGCTGCGCACGTTCTGGAGCGGCGGCGGCAGATCGGCGCGCGGCTTCATCGGGAAACCCTTGCCGGGACGGGCCTTCGTGCCGTTCGCCACCGTCCAGTTCACCTGCGCCGTGCCGTCGGAGAACCACCTGTTCGAGTTGCCGGCGCTCGGACCCGGATTCGCCGAGCCGAGCGGTATCGAGAAGTCGTAGTCGTGCTCCGCCATCACCTCGCCCAAAGCATTCGTTTCGACGAGATCCCATTTGACCCCGTCAACTGACGCCTCCATCGAAGCAACCTTTGGCCAGCTGTTTGAGCCACCCGTATGCCACATACTTTCGATATCATAAGCCACGATCTCCGGCGCACCGTTGGTAAGCCGCATCACGAACGGCACCCAATGATCAGGCAAGGTGCGCTTAATGGCCATGGTGGTCGCTTCCGTTGTTGAGTAGAGTGTCATTGTGAATGTCTTGCCGTACGACGTCTCGCCGTCAAAGCGCGGCGTGCCGCTGTTCGCCGTGTTGCCCACGTCGCTGAACAGCTGATCGACATATTGTTCAGCATTGTAAGTACTCCTGAACTTCGTGGACCCGAACGCAAACGCCCCTGGCTCAAGCCCGGCCCAGTCGGATTTCGGCCAGTAGAGCGAGCCTGACGACAGCGTCGGTGGCGTCACCTTCAGGCAGATGTTCTGACGGATACCGTTTGCGTCATAGAGCGCCAGCTGCCGGAAGTTGATCTGACTTCCTTTGTTGCCAACCTCCTTGATCGTGAAACGGAACCAGGTGTATTTTGACCCAAGCACTGTCAGCGTCCCCTTCTTGACGCACAGATCGCCCGAGAACGTGTTGGTGCCTGAAAGGTACCAGTCGCCCTCGCCGTCCTTGACGACGCTCACCTTGCCGTTGCCGTCCGTGATGCCCGAAGCCACGTTGAACTTCGTGTTCGTGCCGTCGAGCGTAAGCGTCGTCTCTCCGGCGGCAAGCGCGGAGATGCCCCCGAACCCGATGCGCGCTCCATTCTCGCCGGACGCCCGCAGCGAGCCGCCCTTGCCCACAAGGACGAGTGGACGCGTCCCGCAGACGCTACTGATGCCCGATCGTCCCATGAACTCGAACGCCGCCGGCGGCGCGCTGGTCTTCGTGGAGCCGAGCGAAAAGGCATAGTCCACGCGGTACGGCTCTGTATCCCGCACACTGCACGCCGTCGTCAGGTTCGTGGAATTGCCCAGCGAAGAACTCTGCCCCTTCTCAGCGATGGATTCAAACTGCAGAGAACCTTCCTCGATGGCGAAGCCGCCGCCGTGGTTTCTGGAGTTTCCGCACATCCGCCATGCGCCAGACCCCAGCTTCTGCGTGAAGATGGTGCGCGGCGTCGTCGTCTCATACGTCTTGCCCTCCCAGCGGTTGTCGGTAAAGCTGCCCGTTATCCGGCAGGGCACCACGTTTGAACCGGTGAGCACGATCCATTTGGATACGGCACGGGCGTCAGCATCGGCGGCGACCTGCCAGGGGCCGGAGAACGTCAACCCGCCATGCCAGCCCGCGTCCACGAACGCCGGGTATCCCCCCGTGTAGAGCGACTGTATCTTGGATATCGTGGCATCCACTCCTCCGAAATAATGGATGCCGCCGCCGTTTCCGAAATATTCAATGATGTCGTTCGGACCGAACAGCGCCACATCCTCGAACGAATAGGTGCCACGGCTCGTTCCCTTGTTCAGGTTCCCGTAGTTGGACTCAACGACCACCGGATGGGTGAACCCGACCGAATTCCCGTACTGCGTAAGCCGGCCTCCCAGCCAAAGCTTCGCGGGATAGCATATCTTCCCGTGGAACTCGCTCGTCAAATATTCGGGGAGACTTATCGTGGTGAAACTCTGCCCCGTCGTGCGGCCGGTCTCGTTGGTGATGATGCCGTCACCATTGAGCGTGCGCACGTAAGTGAAGATGCTCTTGCTCGTGTCGGAAAGATTGCCGCAGGTGACGAGCTTCGTGTTGGCCGCCATCGTCACGTCGCCGAAGTACATGTATCCAACCGCGTACTGCGGCAGTTTCAGCGTGCCCTGCTGGAGGTCGATCTGGGTGTAGTAGTCCTGATTGTAGGTACCGCCTTTCGTGTTTCCGCTTGAGGCTAATATCAGCGTGCCGCTGCCCTTCTTGACGATTTTGCCGTAGCATCTGCTGTCCTCTTCGGTATGGGCATAGCGGCCGTTGTAGTTGACGGGCGCATTGAACGTCCGCTCGTCGTTGATGGTGAACTCGATAACGGCCCCATTCTCCGGCTTCACGCGCTTCACGCCGGAAAGCGTCGTGAAGGACGCCGATGCGCCATCGATCGCCAAGGTACCCGAAAGCACCCCCACTTCATCTGTCGGCCCCGGCACGGTTGTCGCCGTCTGCGTCCCGGCGAGATCCGTCGTGTAGCTCGAAGCGACGGTAAGATCGGTGGCACCTCTCTTCACGTAGTAGGTGTCTCCCTGCGCCACGCCCGCAAACAGGCCCGCGCACACACAGTACAAGGCGCTTTTCGCAAGTTTCATATCCATATCCTTCTAAATCAGGTGAAATCAGGTGAATGGCGCGGAGTATGCCAAAACAAAGCATCCCTGTCAAGCGATTTTGGGCCAGCGAAACGCCCCGTTGAGTTACATTTAGATTGGTCCTCGCGGGAGGGAATTCAAACCACACGTCACGTGCAGAGGAGGCGGCAGGCAAGCCAGCACAGTGCCGCCAGTATCACGCACGCGACGGCAATCCGCGTTGCGATGCGCACGATCCGCCTGCGCCGCAGCTGCGCCGTGAATGCCCGTATCTCCGCGTCCTGCGTCTCGAGATCAAGAGAGCCTGATGCCGCATCCCCTTCCGCCTGCACGCCGGCGAGGAGGTCCTTCATGGACGTCTCTGCCGCCGGTTCGTCGTCCTCTGCGTCCGCCCGTTCCGCGACGCTTTCCAGCTGGTATCCGATGCGCGCAAAACCGTCAATCACATCCTTCGGCGAGCCGATACGATCCTCCGGGCGCTTGGCGCACATCCGCTGCAGCATCTCGGCGACCGCAGGCGAGACATCCTCCTTGAACTGCCGCACGTCAGGTATCGGCGCGGGGTCGAGAAGCTGGCGCATCAGCTCGGCCGGCGAAGTTCCCTCGTAGGGCCGCCGCCCGCAAAGCAGCTCAAAGAGGATCACGCCTAGGCTATACACGTCCGCGCGCACATCTACGGCGCTCGAATCCACCGCCTGCTCGGGCGAGATGTACGCCGGCGTGCCGAATACGGAGTTCGCCATCGTCCGGAGCGAATCGATGCCGCCCGACGCCTTCGCCACGCCCAGGTCGAGCAGCTTCACCGTCCCGTCCGGGGTGAGCATGATGTTCTCAGGCTTGAGGTCACGATGGACCATCCCATAGCGCTGAGCCGTTGCGAGCACGTCCGCCACGCGCAGGATGATGTCCACCGCCTCGCGCTCCGGACGGGGGCCGCCGATCGCGACGGTCGTGCGGAGCGTGTCGCCCTTCACGTAGTCCATCACAAGGAAGTACACGCCCTTCTCCGGCGCATAGCCGGCGTCGTGCACCGCAACGAGGTTTGGATGGCGTATCTTGGAGGCAAGCTTCGCCTCCCGAACGAACCGCCTCACGTACTCCGGCTTCTCGCGCGCGACCACGGGATCGAGGGTCTTGAGCGCGAACAGCTTGTCCAGCATCTGATGACGCACCAGCCATACGGAGCCAAGCCCACCGCGGCCGAGGGGGCACTCCACCTCATATCCACGGAACGTCTCGCCCTTCTCGAACAAGGTCGCCCCGGCCGCTATGCCCGCACCGCCGTCAGTCATCGTCCTTGCCCTTCTCCTTGCCCGAGCTGTGTCCGTCGATCGCGTCCGCAATGTTCCGGAAGAAGCTTGAAATCCGCCCTCCCATCGTCTTGCTGCGGCGAATGATCGCCGTTCGCAGCGGCTTCTTCGGAAGGATCAACCCGTCCGCCGCCGCACGCACGAGAAGATCCGCCACTGCGCGCGACGTCTCGGGCCTGTTCTCCGGCTTCGGGGAGCACATCAGCGAAAGCACGTACGCCACCGCCGCCGACACCTCCGGCCGCATCGTCCGCACGTCGGGCAGCTCCTCGCCCTTGATCGCCTTCGCGAGAAGCCCCATCACCGTGCTGCCGTCGTTCGGGCGCTTGCCCGTGAGCATCTCATACAACACAACCCCAAGCGAGTAGATGTCGGCGCGGGCGTCGATGTTGCTTGAATCCATCATCTGTTCGGGCGCCATGTACGCCGGCGTGCCGATGATTATCCCCTGCATGGTCTCCGTGGCGCTGGTTGCGCCCTTGAGAAACTTCGCCACGCCAAGGTCGGAGAGCTTGGGGACGCCATCGGCGGAGAAGAGTATGTTATCCGGCTTCACGTCGCGATGGATCACCCCTTGGAAATGCGCCATGCCGAGGGCGTCGGCAATCTGCGCGGCGATGGAGATCGCCTCCGAAATAGGCATTGCACCGTGCTCGCACAGCCTGTCCTTCACGCTGCCGCCGGGCATGTATTCCATCACGATGTAGCATATCCCCATCTCGGGATCATCGCCGGCGTCGTAAACGGTTACGAGGTTCTTGTGGCGGAGCGTCATCATGAACTCCGCCTCGTGCACGAAGCGTTTCTTGTAGTCGGGATCGCTGCCGGCTATGTCAGGCCGCAGCACCTTCACCGCATATTGCTCGCCGCCAGGTGCGTTGACGAGATAGACTGCGCCCACGCCGCCCTTACCAAGCAGACGCTCAACCTGGCAGTCGCCGAACCTGCTGCCAGGCCTTAGTAGTCCCTCTTCGCCTTCGCCTTTCACATTCACCATTCCCACGCTCCTATGCTACGAACCCGAAAAGCACCATACGCCAAGCCCGCAAATCGGCCCGCGCATACGCAGAACAAAACGCTTTTCGCAAGTTTAACGTCCATATCCCTCTTATATCTAATGAATGAGGCGAAGTATGCCAAAACAAAGCATCTCTGTCAAGCAATTTCGCCATCCATTAACAGCTCTAAACTCGAATCCCTAAACTAACCACTAGCCACTAACCACTAGCCACTCATTATGAGGTAATTGCAAAACCCCTCTTCCGCGCCATTCACGAGCCAAGCCACATGGCCTGACGGAACTCGCAAAACCACATCTGCGCGGCTGAAAGATTC
>CACZCD010000154.1 GCA_902779565.1 uncultured bacterium
GAGAAGATGACGAAGAACTACTACCGTCTGCACCATGAACATCCCGTCGTGTTCAACGGCAAGCGCATTGACGGTCCGTTCGACTGGAACAAGATTGTCGCGCCGTGGAAGGGGGAGATGTCGGAGGCAGACGCGAAGAGGTGGCCGTCGTGGTGGGCGAAGTACCCGTTCGTCGAGGGCGGGAAGATTTTCAAGCCGCTTCCGCCGGGTATCCTCCAGGCGCCGAACGCCGAGCATCACAGCTTCCGTCTGGAGGACGGAAAACCCGCCGGTTCGCTCCACATGTGCGCACCGGGCTCTGCGTTCGCGTCCGGCACCTTTGACGCGCACAACACCGCGAAGACGATCTCGCACGGCTACTGCCCCGGCTCCGGCGAGTTCTGGGGCACGGCGATCGACCGCATGATCGCCGGGCTGATCCATCCCGACGGCGGCGGCGTGACGATCAACCATCCCACCTGGACGAAGCTCAGCCGTGAGCTGATGCTCAAGATCCTCGACTGGGATCCGCGCGTTCTCGGCATCGAGGTGCTTGAAGCGGGCCACAACAGCGAGAAGTACTGGGACTGGGCGCTCTCGACGGGGCGGCAGTGCTTCGGGTTCTTCGTGCCGGACTGGTCGATCCAAAAGGAGGTGTTCGGCGTGAACGTGCTCTGTGTGGAGGAACGGTCCGTGCATGCCTGCCTGAAGGCGTACCGTCAAGGCAACTTCTATGGCGCGGCGCATGGTCTTGACGAACTGGCGTTCACGCGGATCGCGTTCGACGGCAAGACGGTGACGGCCGCGACCGACAAGCCCTCGCGCTTGGAGGTCATCACCGCGCGTGGCGTGGTGAAGGAAGAGAAGGGAACGGAGATCTCGTGGACGATCGAGAAGACCGCCCCGTGGCAAGGGGCTCCGGTTCACGTCTTCGCGCGCGTGAAGGCCTATGCGACGGATGGATCGGGAGAGGTCCTCTTCTCGCAGCCGTTCATGCTGGTCAGTCGTTGAGTCGTTAGTGGTTCGTGAGAGAAAAAGGAGATCGAAGAAATGAACACGACAAGAAGGGAATTCATCGGCAGTGCGGCGGCGCTCGCGGCGGTACCCGCGTTCGCGCAGAAGACGGAGGATATCCGTGCCGTGTTGCTGCACTGGGGCCACAACATGTGGGGCGAGTCCCTGCCGGATGACGTGAAGTCCATCACGGGCGGTCGCATCTGCAATGATCACGTGAAGTTCGACGAATCGCTCTGGCAGAAACTTGTGGACCATCTGGTGCTGCGGAAGATGAATCTCGTGGTGATCGATCTCGGCGAGTTTCCGATCTATCCGAGCCATCCCGAGCTGGCGGTGAAGGGGTCTCGTTCGCCGGACTGGATCCGGGGCGAAGTGCGGCGCCTGAAGAAGCTTGGTCTCGAACCGATCCCGAAGCTCAACTTCTCCACCGCGCACGATGCCTGGCTGAAGGAGTACGGCCGCATGGTGACGACGAAGCCGTACTACAACGCCTGCCGCGAGATCATCCGCGACGCGGCGGAGATGTTCGACCATCCGCGTTTCCTCCACATCGGTTACGATGAGGAGCGCATCTCGCACCAGAAGGGCTTCCAGTGCATCCGTACGGATGAGGTGTGGTGGCACGACTTCCTCTTCTTCGTGAAGACGGTGGAGGAGGCCGGAATGCGTCCGTGGATGTGGAGCGACTACGGGTGGAAGCATGACGATTTCGTTTCGAAGTGCCCGAAGAGCGTGGTCCACAACAACTGGTACTACGACGAGTGGATCGAAGGGTTCGACCTCTCGAAGATGAAGCCGAAGGCGCCGAGCCGTCCGCTTCTGGAACTCTACCTGAAGCTCGACAAGGCCGGCTTCGATCAGGTGCCGTGCGCCTCGAACTGGTGTTCCGGCGATCGTCGTCGGGCGGGCGTGAAGAACGACGAATGCATGGCGAACATGGTGAAGTTCTGCCGCGCGAACCTCTCCAAGGAGCATCTCAAGGGCTTTCTCATGGCGCCATGGGCGGGCGATTTCGACGAGAAGGGTTTCCTGAAGGTGAATTTCGCCGGCATCGACCAGCTCGCCGCCGCGCTCTGATGCGCGGTATGGTATAATTCACGGCCATGGAAAAGAAAACCGACAGCCAACCCGAGGCGTTCGGCACCTACGGTGACGACGTGTTCTCGGAAAAGGTGATCGCGCGCCTTCTGCCCAAGAAGGTGGCGGAGAAGCTGCTGGCCACCATGCGCGACTCGAAGCCGCTTGATCCGAAGATCGCGGATGATGTTGCCGAGGCGATGAAACGATGGGCGCTCTCGAAAGGCGCCACGCACTTTACGCACTGGTTCCAGCCGCTCACCGGCGGCACGGCCGAGAAGCACAACAGCTTCATCGAATCGACCTCTCCCGCGTCGCTGAAGGTCGAGTTTTCGGGCAAGAACCTCATCGGCGGCGAGGCGGACGCCTCGTCCTTCCCGTCCGGCGGTCTGCGCTCCACCTTCGAGGCACGGGGCTACACGGCGTGGGATCCCACAAGCCCCGCGTTCATCAAGCGTCATGCGAACGGGGCAACGCTCTGCATCCCCACGGTGTTCTGCTCCTATACGGGCGATGCGCTCGATTCCAAGACGCCGCTTCTCCGTTCGATGCAGGCCGTCTCACGCGCGACGGAGCGTCTGATGAAGCTTTTCCGCCAGCCGAAGGAGCATGTCTCGGTGACGCTCGGCGCGGAGCAGGAATACTTTCTCATCGACCGTTCCTACTACATGGAGCGTCCGGACCTGTTGCAGACCGGCCGCACCGTGTACGGCGCGGCGCCGGCGAAGCACCAGCAGCTGGACGACCACTACTACGGCGCAATCCGTCCGCGCGTGCTGAAGTTCATGCAAGAAGTGGACGAGCAGCTCTGGCGACTCGGCATCCCGGCCAAGACGCGCCACAACGAGGTGGCGCCGGCACAGTTCGAGTTGGCGCCGATGTTCGAGAACCAGAACCTCGCGGTTGACCACAACATGCTGATGATGGAGGTGCTGCGTCAGACGGCCGAGAGCAACGGCTTTGCGTGCCTGCTGCACGAAAAGCCCTTTGAAGGGGTGAACGGGAGCGGCAAGCACTGCAACTGGTCACTCGCCTACGGCGACCGCAACCTCCTCAAGCCGGGCCGGAACCCGAAGGAGAACGCCATCTTCCTCACGGTCCTCTCCGCCGTCATCCGCGCGATCGATCTCCATGCGGACATGCTCCGCGCCGCCACGGCGAGCGCGGGCAACGACCATCGTCTCGGCGCGAACGAGGCGCCGCCCGCCGTCATCTCGATCTTCCTCGGCGACGAGCTTTCGGCCGTGATGCGGGAGATCGAGACCGGAAAGCCGGAGAAGAGCTCGGGCCGCCGCACGAAGCTGAAGATCGGCGTGGATACGCTACCGCCGCTGCCGGCCGACACGACGGACCGCAACCGCACGTCGCCGTTCGCGTTCACGGGGAACAAGTTCGAGTTCCGCGCCCCCGGCTCCTCGCAGAACTGCGCCGTGAACCAGATGGTGCTCAACACCATCGTCGCCGAGTCCTTAGATGCGATCTGCGACAAGCTGGAGGCGATGGAGGGCGATTTCAACGTGAACCTCCAGAACCTTCTGCAGCGGCTCATCCGCAAGCACAAGCGTGTGCTTTTCTCGGGCGACGGCTACTCCGGCGCGTGGAAGGACGAGGCGGCGAAGCGTGGGCTCCCGGATCTGCCCGACACGATTGCAGCCATTGGACCGCTCGTCGAGGCGGCGAACCAGAAACTTTTCCTCGACTACGGCGTGCTCACGCCGGCCGAGATGAACGCGCGGCACGAGATTGCGTTGGAGGACTACACACGGCGCATCGGTATCGAGGGCGCGGTTGCGCTTGAGATTGCGCGCGCGATGGTGCGCCCGGTCGTGGCGGACGAGTTCTCGAAGCTGGCGACGGCGATTTCGCTCGCGAAGAAGGATGGGCTCAAGGTCGGGCAGAAGGGGCTGAACGCGCTTTCGCTCAAGCTTGGTGCGGGGTTGGACGATCTGCATGTGAAGTGCGAACGGCTTGAGAAGGCGCTCGCCCATGGCGGACCCCAGGAGGTGGTCGCCACGATGCGTTCGCTTCGCAAAACCGTTGATGCGCTTGAAGGGCTTGTCGATGACGGCCGCTGGCCGCTTCCGAAATACCGCGAAATGCTTTTCGTTTACTGAGGGAGCCGTGGACCGGACGAACATTGACGAAATCGCGAAGGCGATCACCTCGCTCAACGTGTGGAAGAAGGCGTCAAAGTACAACTGGGCGTTGGTCTCCGAGCTTTTCGACAAACCGCTCATCGCCGCCGTCAATCCGAACCCGGCCGGTCCGATCGCCGCCCGTCTGATGCTTTTCAACGGGTTTGTGGCGCACCGCGACTTCCTCATCTTCCGCCAGAACCCGGACCTTTCGCTGGCGCATTCGCCGATGGACTTCGACCATTACGAGGTGATCGGGCTGAAGGACGGCTCCGCCGAGGTGTTCGACTACCGTCCGGGGTTCGTGCCCGTGCATCCGGACGAGGAGACGCGCGCGATGCTCGCCCCTGCGCTGTACGAATGTTACGGTTTTCTGCTGCGTCTCGACGAGGATCCGGAGCTTCCCGCGAGCTACATGAAGGAGCAGGCGCTGTTTTCGCGTCGCGAGGGATTGGACGGGAAATGGCACGATGAGCCGCTCCGTCCGCCGAATCTCGATACCGTCAGCTGGACGGAGCGCGTGGGGTTGGATCGCGCGAAGTGTTCACAGGCGGCCCGGTTCAATCTGGAGCCGGATGAGGTGTGGGAGATTGATTTCCTGCAGATGCCGCTTTTCCGCACGGAAGACAAGCCGGCGCGCCTGATGTTCCTTCTCGCCGCCGTCGATGCGAAGACGGGGGCGCGGCGGGTCTGGCAGAAGCTGACGGTGGATCCGGCGACGCCGCGCAACGGGACGATGGAGGTGCTGAATCCGCTCTGGGAATCGCTGGCTGCGCATCTTTTGGAGGGCGTGATCCGTTACGGGAAGGTGCCGGGGGCGTTGAACATGCGGTCGCAGCGTATCATGCGGTTCCTGCGTCCGCTCGGCCTGCAGCTGCCGTTCAAGATGGTGATCCATAAACAGCTGCCGCAGATCGCTGCCGTGGTGAATCGTGCGATTCTGGAGCATAACGTATGAGCTTGGATACCGACATTCCGCTTCTGCTTTCGCTCGTCTTCATGGTGGGCGGTCTGTATGTGCTTGCGAAGAGCGCAGACATGTTCATCGATGGAGCGGGTGCGCTGGCGCGCCATTTCGGTGTTTCGCCGCTGATCGTGGGCATGGTGATCATCGGTTTTGGCACCAGTGCGCCGGAGTTGGCGGTTTCAGCGCTTTCGGGGATTGGCGGACACTCCAACCTTTCACTCGGGAACGCCTATGGCAGCTGCATCTTCAACATAGGCGCCATTCTCGGCGTCGCCGCGCTGATACGGCCGACCGCCGTGAAGCCTTCCGTTGTCTGGATCGCCGCGCCGCTGCTGATGTTCGTCACCGCACTTTCGTATTTCGTGATCGCCGACCATGAGTTCGAGCGTGCCAACGGCATTACCTTGCTCGCGGCCTTTGCGGTCATCATGCCCCTCTACTGCTGGTACGACCAGAAGGTTGGAAAGTCGGCGGAGGCATCGGCTCCGCAGGAATCCGCGCCGTCTGCGGCTCAGGCGAGTGGGCTCGGGCGCGAATGGTTCCGTCTTTTGGCGGGTCTGGTGCTGCTGGTGCTGTCATCGCACGTTCTGGTGTGGGGCAGCGTGGACTTCGCACGTGACGTTCTGCACGTGAGCGATCTCCTGATCGGGCTTACGATTGTGGCCGTTGGCACCTCGCTGCCGGAGCTGGCTTCCGCGATCGTTTCGGCCCGCAAGGGCGAGAGCGAGTTTGTGATTGGCAATATCGTGGGGTCCAACCTCTTTAACACGTTGGCCGTCGTGGGGCTTGCCGGAACGATCTCGCCGTTCAGCAACTTCAGCCCCTACATCCTGTCGCGCGATCTACCTTTGATGTTCGGGCTGTCGCTTTCGCTGTCGCTTTTCGGCCTCAACTTCCGGAATGTGCGGAAGGACGGTCTCATCTCGCGTTGGAAGGGTGCCATCTGGCTTTTGGTGCTTCTGGCCTATCTGGGTTTCATGGTCTATCAGGAAACCAGCGGCTGAGCATCCGTCGGCTGCGCGAGCGATCACTCTGTGACGGGGGTGATCTTTACTTCTCCTCTGGGTTTCCGCTTGTCCAACGGCGTCATGTCGAGCTTCAGCGTTTCAGCCGCGTCGCCGACCCGGTCGCCAGGTTCAAGCTTCGCACCCGTGACATATTCCCGGCCGAGAACGGCGTTCTTGGGAAGACCGATTTCCTTCGGCAGGTTTGAGGGGTCTGCAATGCCGATGGTGACAAAAACGAGGATTTCCTTCTGCACCTTGCCGCGGCTCTTCCATCCAAAGAGTTTCGGACCGATCCAGGGAATCTCGCGCAGATAGGGGATTCCGGAATCGATATCTTCCTCTTTGGTTCTGGAGAGACCGCCAATCACGGCGGTTGCACCGTCCTTCATCGTGAATTCGGTGGTGAGACGCTTGACCTCGATGATGGGGTATTTGGTATAGGGAGAGTCGGTTTCCTGAGTGGAGTTGATCGAAAGGTAGTCGGTGCATTCGCTGATCGTGGGGACGATCTCAACTGAAATAAGGCCGTCCGGCGAAATGCGTGGCGTCACGGAGAGCTGAATGCCCCAGCTGAAGAACGCTTCCTTTGCGAACATGAATTTGTCTTCGCCCGGAATCACGTCCATCTTGGTGGAGATGGAGAGGTTCTGCGAATTGAGCCCCGTATAGTTCGAGTCGATGATCACGTTCGGGTACTTGGTTGTCATGTCGACCTTCGCCTCCTTGCCGTTTGAGACGATGATCTTGGGGTTGGAGAAGATCTTGACGTCCGACATGGATTCGAATGCACTCAAGGCGAGCCTGAAATCTTCCAAGGAGAGCTGGCCCGAGAATCCACGTGCATTGTGCCAGCTCATATTGTCGGCGGTGCGGCCGGCGCCGGGGGCCTGCGTGAGTTTATCCGGTGCCAGTCCCGTGAACGTGCGGGACTCGCTAAGTGAAGTTGATTGAGATGTTGTCGTTTTTCCATCGGCATCTGTGCTGCTTGAAGGTGATTGACTTTGTGTGGAAGTGGCCTGTGAGAGAATGGACCCATAGTTCGCGGCGCGGCCATTGTTGTATTCCATTCCGGCGGAGAGGTTGCGCACGGAGCCGCCCCAGCTTTCCAGTTGACTCCAATCCATGCCGAGTTTGTGCAGCGCCTGGTTGGAGAGTTCGATGAAGCGCGCCTCGATGTAGATCTGGGCCACGGCCTTGTCCACGGCTTTGATGATGGCTTCGCATTCGGAGAGCATCTTGTCCGTTGCCGTCACCACGACCACGTTCGCCCCGTTGAAACTGGTGGCGATCGGCATGACGAGCTTGCCGGCATTGTCCTTGCGCCCATAGGTGGCGTTGAAGAGTTCGGCGAGTTCCTTGGCGGAGGCGTGGTTGAGCGTATAGGTGCGTGTGGAGACCGGAATCTGCTGAAGGTCTTCAATCACGCGATAGATGTTGTCATGCTCTTCGATGCGGAATCCGCGTGAGCCGAGAATGGCGGTCATGCCCTGGAGCCAAGGGACGTGCTTGAGCGAGACGGACACACGCTTCTGCAGATTCGTGGAGTCGTCGCTGATGATGTTGGCGTTGGTCGTCTTGCGGAACTGGCGGAGGATATCGGCGAGCGTGGCTTCGTCGCATTCGATATCGACGAGCGACATGAACCCCTTGTCCATGTTCCCTTTGACGGTCGGCTTCTTGGCGGCAAGTGCGGAATCGTCCTCGAGGTCGATCTCGTCGACGTTCTGGAACTGCTTCAAGCTTTGGGAGGAGGTTTCCGGCTCTCCCTTCGGGGCGGAAGACGTGCTGTGCACGGGCGTGGGGGAATTTTTGCTTGCCGCCGCCGTTTCGGACTTTGCGACATTGTCTTTGGCCTTGGCCTTGGTGGGTGTTGGCGCCGCCGGTGCGGCCGGTGCGGCCAGCGCGGCTGGAGCGGGAGCCGTGGCTTGGGGCGGCGGCGTGTTCGTCTCCGCCGGTGGTGCTGCGAACGCGGAAAGCCCCAGAATGCCCAAGAGCGTGGCCATGAATCTTGTGTTCATTGTTTCTTGTCTCCTTTAGGTTCTTCGTCCTCAACATCCTTGACGCGAAGGCGCGTGAGCCGGAGTGTTGCGCCTTCGGTCAGACCTTGCACACGCCAGGTGAAACGGTGGCCTTCGTGATTGATGGAGATGAGGTCGCCGTTTCCGTAGGTAAGTCCGTTGATGATAACGCTTTGGCGCTTGCGGC